>NZ_JPIK01000013.1:0-300000 GCF_000717475.1 Desulfonatronum thiodismutans | reverse complement strand
CCAAGGCCGGGGACTTCCGGGAGCTGACCGAGACTGTCAACCGCATCGCCGCCTCAGTTCGTCAACGCCGCCTGGATCTGGACGAGCAGTTAAACATGTATCAAAGTCTGTTTCACAACGTCCCCTGTCTGATTACGGTTCACGACCGGGAATATCGGCTGCTTCGATACAACAGAATGTTCTGGGAATTGTTCGACGCCAAACCCATGGAGCATTGCTACAAGGTCTATAAAAACCGGATTACGCAATGCGAGAACTGCCCCGTTGAGCGGACCTTCAACGACGGCAAGTCACACACCACGGAGGAAAAGGGTTTTTACAAGGACGGCACCCCGGCGCACTGGATCGTCCGCACGGCTCCCATCCGGGACGTCGACGGCAGAGTCACCGCGGTGATGGAAATGTGTCTGGACATTACCGACCGGAAACTTCTGGAGCAAAAGCTTCGCAAGTCGGAGAAGAAATACTCCACGATTTTCGACAACATTCCCGTCGCGGTCTTCGAGTTGAACGCTGAAACTCTGGATGTACGCAACTGCAATCGGGGCATGTCCCAGCTTTACGGCTACTGCAAGGGAGAGGTGATCGGCAAATCCTTCTCCATGCTCTTCGCGCCGAACTCCACGGACGCCCATCTCACGGCCTTACGCAGCCCAGGGCACATCCCGCAGGCCAGGCACATGGACAAGGACGGCCAAGAATTTTTCGTCTCCATCGACACCTCCCGGACCGCTCTGGAGGGCAAGGAGATTCTGCTGGCCGTGGTTTTCGACGTCACGGACCGCATCCGGGCCGAGCAGCAGGTCATCCAATCCAGCAAGATGGCCACCCTGGGCGAGATGGCCGCGGGGGTAGCCCACGAGTTGAACCAGCCCCTGGCCGTGTTAAAGATGGTCGCCAACTTTTTCAGTCGTCAGACGAATAAAGGGTTGACTCCGGACCAGGACCAGCTGCGCCAGATGACCGCCAAGATCGTCAACAACGTGGACCGGGCCACCAAGATCATCGAGCACATGCGCGAGTTCGGACGCAAACCCAACCTGGAAAGTACGGAGGTCCAGGTCAACGACGTCCTGCGCCGGGCCTGCGACTTTTTCAGCGAGCAGCTCAAAATCCGGGACATTACCGTCAACTGGGAGCTGGACGCGGACCAGCCGACAGTGCTGGCCGACCCGAACCGCCTGGAACAGGTGTTCATCAACCTGCTGGTCAACGCCCGGGACGCTATCGAGGACAAATGTTCCGGCAAGGAATGCATGGAGGACGACCGGATGATCACTCTCCGCACGCGCTCCAACGCCCGGCACGTGGTGACCGAGGTCGTGGACACCGGACCGGGCATCCCCAAGGCCGTGATCGGGCGCATATTTGAACCGTTCTTCTCCACCAAGGAAGTCGGCCGCGGCACCGGCCTCGGCCTGTCCATCTGCTACGACATCGTCACGGACTACGACGGCACCATCCATGTCTTTTCCAAGCCAGGCCACGGCGCCCGCTTCGTCGTCACCCTGCCCATCGCCGGAACCATGCGCAATGGCTTCACCACGACATCCGCATAGCTATGTGCTGAAAATGCCCTTTGCAGGCCTGCTTCCAACACTCATCGCGACCCGTCAGGCTCGCCGCCGCAAGCCCGGCCCTTGAACCCGAAGAAAAACTTCAGGGTCTTCTTCACGCCGTCCGAGAAAATCTTCTCGCTCAGATGCTTTCCGGCCACCTTTTTGTTGATCTCGGCCAGGGTCGGATACGGGTGAACCGATCCGGCCAGGGTGCTCAACTTGACCTTACCGCCCAGCACCGCCACCCATTCGGCCAAAAGTTCCCCGGCATGCGGCCCGACGATCTGCACCCCCAACGGCTTGCTTTTCTTGTCCAACAGCAGCTTGATCCGCCCTTCTCGCTCCTCTTCGGCCTGGCTGCGGTCGTTTTCGACGAATTCCTCGGTCCAGACCGTATAATCCAGCCCCTGTTTTTGAGCTTGTTTCTCGTTCAGTCCCAGGCTGGCAAACTCCGGGTCCGTGTAGGTGCAGGCAGGCATCCAGGTATAGTCCGCCTTGCGGGGCAGGTGAAACACGGCATTGGTCACCACCACCCCGCCCTCGTACCCGGCGGCGTGGGTGAACTGGTACGCCCCGGTCACGTCGCCGCAGGCATAGATGTGCTTCTGGGAGGTGCGCAACCGGGCGTCCACCGAGATGCCCTTGCTACCGATCTCCACCCCGGCGTTCTTCAAACCGAGGCCACGCGTCGTAGCGCTGCGGCCCAAGGCCACCAGCAGGGCAGCGCCTCTCACCGACGTCTCCATCCCATCCTGGGCCCTGAAGTCCACCTCCCGCTCCTGCCCAAGATCCCTAACGCGGAGCAGTTCCGTGCCGAGATGGAACGTCACCCCTTCGCGCTCCAGAACGCTCTGCACCAAACCAGCCATGTCCGCGTCCTCACGGGAGAGGATTTGCGGGCTGCGCTGGATCACATGCACTCGGGAGCCTAGCCGGGCGAAGGCCTGGGCCATCTCCACGGCAATGGGGCCGCCGCCGATAATCATCAGGGAGGACGGCAGGGAGTCCAGGGAAAAAATCTCCCGGTTCGTCAGGTAAGGCGTACTGTCCAGCCCTTCCAGCCTGGGCACGGCCGAGGTGGAGCCCGTGGCCACGACCCAGCTTTTGGCCGAAACCTTACGAACCTCTCCAGCGTTGGTCGTGATTCGGGCCTGGTGCTCGTCCAGAAATTCGGCCCGACCGAATGCCACCTCCGCACCCAGCTTGCAGAACCGCTCCGGGGAATCGTGCGGCTGGATGGTGGCGATGACCCGTTGGATGCGCTCCCGGACCCGGCTAAAATCCACGGCAGGGACCGCGACTTCGGGTAAGCCGTAACGGGCCGCCTGCTTCATCTGGTGATATATGTGGGCCGATTTGATCAACGTCTTGCTGGGCACGCAGCCGTAATGCAGGCAGTCCCCGCCCATGGCCGGTTCCTTTTCCACAATCAGCGTCTTGGCCCCGGCCTGGGCCGCGCCCGCGGCCACGGTCAACCCGGCGGCCCCTGCCCCGATCACGGCGATGTCATAGTCGTATTGCGGCATGGCGTCTCCTTGTTGCCGAAATTTATGTGACGATTGTTGGCTTGTTCTGCCTGGCACGGTACCAGGCCATGATCTTTTTCGTGGCCAGGGGAAAGGTGCCCAGCAGGACAAAAGAAAAAATCAAGCCCGGCGAAAGAATCCCTCCCAGGGAATCGATCCGCCCCAGCTCCCGACCGGCGTTGACGTAGACCAGGGTACCGGGGAGCATGCCCACCTGGGAGACCCAGAAGAAGGTGCGCAGCTTCATCCGGGTCAGGCCCATGACCAGATTGATCATCCAGAATGGAAAAAGAGGCACCAAGCGCAGAGTGAACAGATAAAACGCTCCTTCCCGCGCAATGCCCTGGTTGATCGTATCCAGACGCTGCCCGAACCGGCGCTGGACCCAATCCTGAAGAACGAACCGGGAAACGAAGCAGGCCAGCGTGGCCCCGATGGTGCTGGCAAAGGAGACCACCACCGTCCCCACCACCAGGCCGAACAAGGCCCCACCGGCAAGGGTCATGATGGCGGCTCCGGGCAGAGACAGGGAGGTGACCAGAATATAGACGACCATGTACACGGCGATCACCTTGGCGGTCTTTTCCACGTACAAGGTCTGAAACCGCTGCTGAGAATCCTTGATGTAGTCCAGGGAGAGATACTGCCCCAGGTCAAAGAGGAAAAACACGCCCACCAAGGCGGACAGAGCAAGGACAAGAACGATTTTCTGGACGTATTTTGATTGCATTTTTGTCCACGTGATGGTTTCAGGTTTCTTGAGCAGGCGACCGCGAATGGACACGGTTTGAGGGCGACCACGGGTCGCCCCTCCGGTTCCGCCCATCTGCAATGGGTAAGCTCATCATCGATAGTCACCCCAATCTGGCAAGCGACCGACCGGCCGCCTCTAGGTTGCCGCGATGCTTCCCCCTCAGGTGAACCCGGCACCCGCGGTGCAGGCGTAGCAATGCTCGGCGGTGGCAATGGTCGCGCCGGGAATGGGGGGGCAGTCCATTTTTGTGACGTGGTGTCGTATCCCGCCCAGGGGAATGCCCTTGGCCAGATGAAAATCGCAGTCGTGCAGTTCCCCGTTCCAATCCACGGAAACCAGATTCCGACACATCAGACCGGTCACGGCCTCGGGATTGAAGGCCTCAGTCAGGCGAGCCATGTACTGCTCGTAATTGCCTGAAGCCTCGAGCCATGTCCGAAATCGGCCCAACGGCACATTGGCAAAGGTGTACAGGCTGTTGAAGACGATACCCCACTTGCGTTGCAGATCCCGGCGAAAACGCTCCTCTGTCCGACCCTGGTCCGGCGGCATGAACGCCCCAGCCGGATTGGAAACCAGGTTGAGTTCCAGCCCGGTTCCGGGCTGTCCGTAGCCCAGGGAATTCAACCACTGCAGGGCGCTTACGCTGCAATCCATGACCCCACTGCCGCGCTGGGCGTCGGTCTGGGAGGCGTGGGTCGCCGGGAGCGAACAGACGAGAACAATCTTCAAGTCGCGACAGAGCAGTCCGAGGTGCTCCCGGTCCGAGTCAGTGATGGCGGTGAGGTTGGAGCGGAGCATGACCCTTGGCACTGCCGCGGCCAGACGGGTCAGGAGATGATCGATTCCCGGAACCATTTCCGGCGCGCCACCGGTCACGTCGGCCGTCTGGAACCCGCCTCGGGCCGCGTAGTCCGCGACCTGATCCATGGTTTCCCGATTCATGATCTCTTTGCGCGACGGCCCGGCCTCCAGGTGGCAGTGTCGACAGGCCTGGTTGCACAGCAGCCCGGTGTTAATCTGCAGGGTGTGGGTCTGCTCACGCTCCAGGCGCAGCCCGTGCTGGGCCAGGGTCTGGGCAAAACCGACACCGGCGGAAGGGCAAGATGCTGGTTGGATTTCCTGCATGACACGCTCTTGCGGTTCCAACGTCATGTCCAGATCATCCGACATGCCTACAAGGAAAGCTTGTCCACGACATTGCGCATCTGTAATCCATGGACGAGAGACGCGCCCCCGCGGATCGCAGCCGCCACGTGCACGGCTTCGGTCATCTCCGCCGTGTTCGAGCCCTGCTCCAGGCATTCCTTGGCATAGGCGTCGATGCAGTAGGGGCACTGTACGGCATGGGCCACGGCCAGGGCAATCAGGCTCTTTTCCCGGGCCGTGAGTTCCCCCTCGGCCATGACGGCACCGTAGTACTCGAAAAATTTCTTGGCCAGTTCCGGGGCGTCTTTGCCGATTTCAGAAAACCGGGGCAGGTCCTTGGAATCATAATAGGATGTCATCGGCGTCTCCTTGTGGTTGTTCGATGCGGTGCAAAAAAATCGTAACTTCTCAGTACATCCTAGAGTAGAGGCTCATTCCGGCGCTGGATTCCCGCCTTCGCGGGAATGACGTGTTTTTCAGTGCCGTCTCCGATTCAGTCATGCCCGTGAAGGCGGGGATCCGGTCTGCTTTCGCACGAATGAGCTGAGTAGTTACAAAAAATCCCTCTCTGACGTTCAAAATGAGAGATCATTTCAGCCCCGACAAGGAAATGCAACACCCGCTCCGTGACGGAGCATGTGCTGAGGTTTGGTTGTGTGGCTCCGCCGCTCGTTTTCAGGGCAACATGAAAAACAAAACGGCGGCCTACTGGATGTAAGCCGCCGTTCTTGATTCACTCGAGTATGCGCGTCGACGCTGATCAGACCTTGCGCACCGTGACGAAGTGCTCCTGCATGGCGATGGCTCCACCGGCCGGGTCCCATTTTTCGATGCCGCCTGGCATCAGCATGTGGTCCGCCACGCCTTTGCCTCTGGCCCGGCTCTCCACCGGGAGAGTATGCCCGAACCCGTGAATCATGAACACGGCTTCGGGGTGGATAAACTCGGTCAGGAAGGTTTTGATCTTTCCGGAATAGCCGTTGGCCGCGACTTCCACGGTCTGGCCTTCGGCGATGCCCATGGCCTTGGCTGTCTCATTGTTCATCCAGAGCACGTTCTCCGACATCTGACCAGCCAGAATCGTGTTGTTCACGGTATGGCCCTGGGTATGCACGCCGCAACGCCCGAACGTGATCCTGAACTGACCTTCTCCCGGCTTTTCCGGGCTGACGTAGGGTTTGAGCGAGGGAAGGCCCTGCTTTTCCCACTTCTGGTTGACCATTTCGATCTTCTTGGACGGCGTCTTGAAGGCGTACTCGTCCGGGGTGAAGTACTTGGGCTTGTCAGCCAGGGAAACCGAGCCCTTGGCCTGGAAATCCTCAATTTTCACGCCGGTGCCGTCCAACTGATAGGCCCAGATGTCTTCGATGGAGTCAAAAGCCAGCTTGTCCATGCCCAGGCGCTTGGCCAGTCCTCCCAGTATCTCCCAATCCGCCTTGGTTTCAAAACGAGGAGGTACCGCACGATGGCGGACGAACATGGACGGCTTCAGCCCGCCCTTGCCGGCCAGGATGCTTTCCCGCTCCAGGTAGGTGGACAGCGGCAGGACCACATCGGAATACCAAGCCGTGTCCGACCAACTGAAGGTCACGGAAACCATCAGATCCAGCTTGTCGAAGACCTTCTTCAAGGCCTCGGGGTCCGGATAGGCCATCAGTGGGTCGTGACGGTAGGCGATGTAGGCCTTGACCGGGTAGGGCTCCTCGGTCTCGATGGCCTTGAAGGCCAGATGCAGCAGCCCAGGGCCCGCATCGAAATGCGGATACTTCCAGCCCACGCCGTCCGCGCGTTTGTCTTCGGGTTTGGGATAAAGATCAACAAGCTTTTTCAACCCTTTGCGGCCGACATCCTTGGGCGTGGCCGCGATGGGCAGCCCGCCCTTGGCCCCGATGGAGCCCAGCAGCGCGTTGATGATGTAGGCGGTGCGGGACATGTAGAAGGAGTCGGAGTAGCGGGCGTTCATCCAGCCGGGATGCCAGATCACCGAAGGGCTGGCCGCGGCCAGTTCCCGGACGAAGACGCGTAGTTCCTTTGCCGACACTCCGGTTTCAGTCTCGGCCCACTCCGGAGTGTACTGGGCGGTGAAGGCCCGAAGCGCGTCCAGATCCTGGATGAACCGGGAGGCGTACTCCGCGTCGAAGAGCTGTTTATTCAAAATTTCGTGGATAACCGCCAAGTTGAATGCGTAGTCCGTACCCGGACGAACCATGAAGAACCGGCTGGCCTTGCTTGCGGAAACGGTTCCCCGAATGTCGATGACGGTCAATTTGCAGCCATTGTCCAAGGCGTCCATGGTGTCGTTGACTTCCTTGACATTGATGGCCTCAAACAAATTCCGGGTTTGCAGGACGATATGCTTGGCGTTCTTGTAGTCGTAGACCACGGCCTTGCGACCGAAGCCGAACACGGATTGGGCCGCGTGCTGCACGTTGCGGGCGCAGGCCGAGTCGTGGTTGCAGTAGTTGGGGGAGCCCAGGCCGCGCATGAAGGCTTGGTGCAGATCAATGAACGGCCCGCCTCGGTCGCTCCAGAGCACGCCTTTTCCACCGTGCGCGTCCGTCACCGCCTTGATCTTTTCGGCGACGTAATCCAGGGCCTCGTCCCAAGTCACCCGTTTCCACTTGCCCTCACCGCGCTCGCCTTGGCGGATCATAGGGAACTGCGGTCGCTCGGCGTCATTGAGCAAGGCCAGCCCCGCCCCGCCGCGTGCGCACAAGGCTCCCTGCAAGCCCGGCGCATGGGGATTACCCTGGATGTATGTACACTCACCGTCCTCCACGTCCACCTGGATGGGACAGCGGACCGTGCACATTCCGCAAACACTGAAAACTTTTTCCTTGGCCATTCGTTCCTCCCTGACTATTTTTGTAATCCCCCTGAAACAATCTCCTGAGCCATAGCACCTTGCAACGGTACGACGTAACAATGGACAATAAATCAAAAAACAATTCGTACTATTTAAGTACAAATTTATATTAACACAAGTTGACTCGCCAATGCAATATACTTTTTCAAATCCCATTAAAGTATTTTTTTCACAAAGCGAACATCCCCTTGACACCGATTTCCAAAATATGCTTAACACTGCTTAATTCAAAAACGACAAACTTTTATCGATTTTCAAATATTTAATATCATTCATTTTTGAAAAACCTGTTTCACTAATTTCATATCCTGAATATTTCTATGGTTTACTGCCTCGCTATCAGAAAATGAATATTTTCATATTCTAAAAAAATAACTGTTTTAATTTTCGTTGCGTAGAACTTTGATACGGGATTTTTAACGTACATTTTCTAAATAGATTTATATCAATATAAAAATACTCTGCTATTAAAAAGGCACATCATGGTTTTTACTTGGTTTCACTTCGCTCTATTGCTCTTTCTTATCGCCGGGATTCTGTTCGCCGCCGTTCCGTTACTTGTATCCCGCCTCATCGCCCCCCGCTATAAAGGCGGGGATCTGTCCATGCCCTATGAATGCGGCTTGCCGCCCCACGGTTCCGCATGGACCAGGTTCGGGGTCAACTACTATTTCTACGCTCTGATCTTTTTAGCTTTCGAAGTAGACATTTTGTACCTGTTCCCCGTTGCAACCTTCTACCCGCACAGCGACGGCTGGGTGCCTCTGGTCAAGTTACTCATCTTCCTCTTCATCCTTGGCATTTCCGTGATCTATTTTTGGCGCAAAGGAGTTTTTACATGGCCGAGACGGGTTTCTCTTTAAAGCCAGCGGCGCTGGATCAGGATCCACCGCTGCTGAATTTCGCATTGCCCAACAAGGTGGTGGATCTGTGCCGCTCCATGTCCCTCTGGCCCATGACCTTCGGCCTGGCCTGCTGCGCCATTGAAATGATGGCCGTGGGCATGGCTCGCTTTGACGTGGCCCGCTACGGAGCGGAGGTCTTTCGTCCTTCACCGCGCCAATCCGACCTGATGATCGTGGCCGGGACCGTGTCCCTGAAAATGGCCCCGGCTCTTGTCCGACTCTACGAGCAGATGCCCTCGCCCAAGTGGGTCATCGCCATGGGCAACTGCGCTATTTCCGGCGGCCCCTTCGCCTATGAGGATCAGTACGCCATCGTCGAAGGCGTGGACAAACTCGTCCCTGTAGACGTCTTCGTCCCCGGCTGTCCGCCTCGTCCGGAAGGATTGCTGGAAGGCATCTTCAAGCTCCAGGAAAAGATCACCGGTCGTCGTTGGTGGCCCCTGCCCCAGGAGGCCGAGGCATGAACCTGGAATGGTTGAAGGATTGCAACCCGTTGGCCCTCGCCGAGACCTCGGCCTGGGGCGAGGGAAAGACCGTATCCGTGCTCATCACGTCGGACTCGTTGCTCAGGGCCGCCCAAGTCCTGAAAGACAAGGGCCTTTTTCTCGACTTCATGACCGCCCTGGATGTTCAGGAAGGTTTTTTCCTGAATTATCTGTTCTGCTCCTGGAAAACCCCTCTCCGGATCGTTTTGCGCGTCCAGATTTCCCATGATGACCCACGGGTCCCCTCCCTGGCCGGGATTCATTCCGGCGCGGACTGGCACGAACGGGAATGCCGTGATTTTTTCGGCGTCCTGTTCGTTGACCATCCCAACCTGGACCCGTTGCTCCTCCCCCCGGAAATGGAATTGCGGCCACTGCTCAAGAAGTCGGCCCAACGCAAGCCCCTGACCGCCATCATGCCCTTGGAGCAGGTCGTTCCCGCATCTGCCGGGGTTCAAGATCGTTTATTCGTCGCGACCCGGACGGAAACCGCCTGACATCGTTCTCAACGGATCGAAACGAGGTACGCATGCTTTTTGACACCCAGCCCCATCAGCAGGACGGCGACTTCTACACCCGGTCTTTCCAGACCGAGGCCAAGGAAGGCAACCTGATCCTGAACATGGGCCCGCAGCATCCCTCCACCCACGGCGTGCTGCGGATCATCGTGGAACTGGAAGGCGAATACGTCCGCCGTGCCGAACCCGTCCTGGGCTACATCCACCGGATGCAGGAAAAAATGGGCGAGGTGAAGACATGGCAGCAGTACCTGCCCAACATGGGCCGGGTGGATTACCTGCACGCCCTGGCCTGGAACTGGGGCTACGTAGGGGCCGTGGAACGCCTGATCGGCCTGGAGGTTCCGGAACGGGCCGAATTCATCCGGGTGATCACCTGCGAGTTGAACCGGATCAACTCGCATCTGCTTTGGTGGGGCGCCTACCTGCTGGACCTGGGCGCATTCACCCCGATCATGTACGCCTTCGCCGACCGGGAAGAAGTCATGGACATGCTCCAGATCGTCACCGGTTCACGGCTGACATACTGCTATTACCGCATCGGCGGCGTCAGCAATGACATCACACCGGAATTCATCGACCAGCTCAAACGGTTCTGTACGCACTTCAAGGCCCGTTTGCCCCTGTTCCGGGACCTGGTCACGGACAACATGATCCTGCGCTACCGGACCGAAGGCATTGGGCACATGTCCCTGGACGTAATCCAGCGTTACGGGGCCACCGGCCCGGTTATCCGAGGTTCCGGAGAACCCTACGACATACGCCGGGTCGAACCGTATTCGGTTTACGACCGGTTTGACTTCGATATCCCTGTTTTCCATGAGGCTGATGCCTTCGCCCGCTACATGGTCCGGATGCACGAGATGGAGCAGAGCGTCCGAATCATTGAGCAGGCCCTGGAACAGCTCCCGGATGGTCCGGTGATGAACCCCAAGGCCCCGCTACAGCTGGCCTCGCCACCCGGTGAAGCCTATTTCGCCGTGGAAAGCGCCCGGGGCAAGGTCGGGGTCTACGTGGTCAGCGACGGCGGCCCTAAGCCGTACCGGGTCAAGTTGCGCGCCCCCAGCTTCTCCAATCTGCACCTTTTCGCCGAGGTCTCCAAGGGCGTGCTTCTGTCGGACGCCGTGTCCATCCTGGGCAGCCTTGACCTGGTCATCCCGGAAATCGACAGGTGAGCCCCATGACTCCTCCCTTTGGCATTCCCGTTGAACTGTTCGCCATCTTTCTGGCCCTGGCCCTGCTGGCCGGGTTCGTGGGCCTCAACGGCCTGGTCCTGGTCTACCTGGAGCGGAAAGTCGCCGGGCACATTCAGCGTCGGCCCGGCCCCTTCGAGGTCGGTCCCCACGGCCTGCTCCAGCCCCTGGCCGACGCCCTGAAGCTGGTGGGCAAGCAGTTGATCACCCCCCGGGGTGCTGACAAATGGCTGTTCTGGACCGCGCCGATCATCTCCTTCGCCCCGGTCTTCGTCCTGTTCCTGCCCATTCCCTTCGGCCCGATCCTCACGGCCATGGAGCTGGACCTGGGATTGCTGCTGATCCTGGCCTTCGCCGGAATCAACGTCCTGGCCCTGTGTCTGGCCGGATGGAGTTCGGAGAACAAATGGTCGCTCCTGGGCGCGGCCCGGGCCGTGGCCCAGTCCGTGGCCTATGAGATTCCGCTGCTGCTGGCCGTGCTGGCCATTGCCTTTCAATACGGTTCCCTGAACCTGTCCACCATTGTCTCCGGACAGGGCGCCTGGCCCTGGCAGTGGAACATCATGGTCCAGCCACTGGCTTTTTTCATCTACTTCGTTTGCGCCCTGGCCGAGACCAACCGCGCCCCCTTTGACCTACCCGAGGCGGAGAGCGAGCTGACCGCCGGGTTTCACACCGAATACTCGGGCATGGGCTTCGGCATCTTCTTCCTGGCCGAATACGCGAACATGATCGTGGTCTGCTCCGTAGCCACGGCCCTGTTCCTGGGCGGATGGCACGGCCCCGTGGCCTCGGGCGTGTGGTGGTTCCTGGCTAAGGTCTATCTGCTGTTGCTGGTGATGATGTGGTTCCGCTGGACCTACCCACGGGTGCGTTTCGACCAGCTCCTGAACCTGAGTTGGAAGTGGCTCCTGCCCCTGGCTCTGGTCAACCTGATCGTGACCCTCGTTCTTGTAAAACTTTGATGGTGACCTGATGACCATGTTCCAAGAAATCCGCAAGGCGATCCAAGGGCTCTGGAGCCTGTTGGTCGGTTTGAAAATCACCGGACATGCCTTTTTCCAAAAACAGTCCACGGTGCATTATCCCCGCAAGACCGTTCCGAACCTGGCCACCTATCGAGGACATATCGAACTGGTCGGCCGGGAGGACGCCCCGGGAACCCCCAAGTGCATCTCCTGCTACAAGTGCGCGGTCGGCTGTCCGTCGAACTGCATCTCCCTATCCTGTCCAGAGGATCAGCCCTCGGCCAAGACCAGAGCCCAGGTTGTTCCGGACCCCTTGGGCCAGGATCCTGCTTTTCGGCTGACCCCGTTCAAGGTTCCGCCTCCGGAAGGTGTCGGTGCTCCGTCCAAGCGCACTCCGGCGACTTTTCACCTGGACTACAACTATTGCAGTCTGTGCGGCCTGTGCGTGCAAAACTGTCCCGTGGACTCCCTGCGTTTTTCCGAGGACGTCTATCTGGCCGGATTTACGAAACAGGAGTTCGAATATGACCTGCTGACCCGACTTCGCGGCCAGGCTGGAAATTCCTGACCATGTTCGTCGCTTCACCTTCAGATCGCATGATGTAAGGACATCCTGATGCAAACACTGGCATATGTAACTTTCGGCGTCTACGTGCTGATCATTTTGTTCGGCGGCCTGCTGGCTGTCTTCAGCCGCAACCTGGTCCGTGCCCTCGTCGGCCTGGTGCTGACGCTGTTCGGGGTGGCGGGGTGTTATTTGCTGATGGCCGCGCCGTTCATGGCCTTGATGCAGATTCTGATCTACGTGGCCACGGTAAGCATCATGATCTTTTTCGCGATCATGCTCACCAAGCCGCCGGTAGGCGGGGAGGAGCAGTCGGGTCGGCCCTGGTGGGTGGGCGCTGGATGCGTGGTCGCGGCCCTGGCTCCGACCATGCTCATCGCCCGGGTGCTACGCTGGCAGCCTCTGGCTTCCCATGAACATCCCACGGAGATCGTGCTCATAGACCTGGGCCGGACGTTCATCGAACCCTACTTCCTGGCCTTTGAATTGATTTCCGTGGTCCTGACCGTAGCCATGGCCGGAGCGGTGCTCCTGGCTTTTGAAAGGAGACAAGGCCAATGACGGCGCTTACCATGTTTCAACTGGTCAGTTTGCTTTTGCTGGCCTTGGGCCTGTTCGGCGTGATCTGGCGGCGCAGCCTGGTGGGCATGCTGATCAGCGTGGAGCTGATGCTCAACGGTGCGGGCCTAAGCATCGTGGCCTCGGGCCAGCTCACCGACGCCTCGGGCACCGTGGGCCATGCCGCGGCCCTGTTCGTGATGGGTCTGGCCGCGGCCGAAGCGGCCCTGGTTCTGGCGATCATCATTGTCGTGGCCAAGCGCTACGGCCACATTGAAAGCGCGCGCCTGCGCACCCTGCGAGGCTAAGCCATGCCCGAGATATTGGTCAGCGCCAAAATCCTCATTCCCCTGCTCATCACCCTGATCGCGCCCCTGGGCATCGTCCTGGCCCGACACAACCCCAACAACCGGGAGGCGGTGTCCTTTGCCGCGGGCATTCTGACCTTCGCCACGGTGCTGTCCTTTGTGCCGGACGTACTTGACGGCAAGATATGGACCTACACCCTGTTCACCCTGATCCCCGGGGTCACGGTCAAGTTCGGCGTGGACGGCCTGTCCCTGATCTTCGCCCTGGTGGCCTCGTTTCTCTGGATCTTGGCCACCAGCTACAACATCGGGTACATGCGTTCGCTGAACGAACACGCCCAGACCCGCTACTACTTCTGCTTCGCGGTAGCCATCTTCGGAGCCTTGGGCGTGGCCTTCAGCGCGAACATCTTTACGCTGTACCTGTTCTACGAAGTCATCACCCTGTTCACCTACCCGCTGGTGGCCCACCACCAGGACGACACCTCCTTTGCCGGAGCCCGCAAGTACCTGGTCTACCTGATGGGTACCTCCAAGCTGTTCCTGCTCCCGGCCATGATCATGACCTACGTGCTGGCCGGCAGCCTGGACTTCAACCTGACCGACGTGGTCCACGGCATCTTCCCCGCGGACGCCAACCCCGTCGCGGTGACCGTGACCTACGTGCTGTTCATCGCCGGTCTGGCCAAGGCCGCGATCATGCCGCTGCACAACTGGCTGCCCTCGGCCATGGTCGCGCCCACCCCGGTCTCGGCCCTGCTGCACGCCGTGGCCGTGGTCAAGGCCGGGGTGTTCTGCGTCTGTCGGATCATCCTTTCGGCCTTTGGCCTGGAAACCATGGACGTGCTCTACCTGGGCATTCCCACGGCCTACCTGGCCGCGTTCACCATTGTCGTGGCCTCGTGCATCGCCCTGACCAAGGACGACCTCAAGGCCCGGCTGGCCTATTCCACGGTCAGCCAGCTGTCCTACGTGATCCTGGGCGTGGCCCTGCTCACGCCCATGGCCGTGATGGGCGGCACCACGCACATCGCCCACCACGCCTTTGCCAAGATTACGCTATTTTTCGGCGCCGGCGCGATCTATGTGGCCACGCACGTCAAGAAGATCAGCCTGCTTTCCGGCATGGGCCGACGGATGCCCTGGACCTTCGGGGCCTTTTCCCTGGCTGCCCTGAGCATGATCGGCGCGCCTCCGGTCAGCGGCTTCGTGACCAAATGGTACCTGGCCAACGGGGCCCTGGACGCCGGGCAGATCGTGATCCTGATCGCCCTGATGGCCAGCACCGTGCTCAATGCCAGCTATTTCGGCCCGATCATCTACAAGGCCTTTTTCGAGGCCCCGGCCCCGGGCGTCCGGCTGGAAGACTACAAGGAAGCCCCCCTGACCATGGTCGTGCCCCTGTTCCTCACCGCCCTGATCTCCATCTTCCTGGGTTTGTACCCGGATACCTTCATGGGCTTCATCAAGGCCATGGCCCAGTTCTAGGAGTCGCTTATGCAAGACCAGACCACCCTTCACGAAAACAAACAGATCGCGACCCTGCGCTCCCTGTCCGGGCTGTTCAAATTAGCTTTCTTCGCGGTCCTCGCGGTTCTTGTCGGTTTGAACTTCTTCATCGGCCCCTATGACCCGCATGTGGCCTGGGAAGTGTACCCGGGCTTCTGGGCCGGGTTCGGGTTCGTTCTGGCCGTGGCCATGGCTTTTGTGATGAAACGCATCGTCGCTCCGCTGATCGGCGCTCCCGAGGACATCCATGACTAGTTTTTTTCATCCAACCATCGCCTTCTTCGGCCTGGGACTGGTCCTTTTGCTCCTGGCCCGGACCACCGTGACCTGGTGGCGCTGGCTGCTGCCTTTGGCCCCGATCCTGGCCATCATCGCCGTGTTCTCGGCCACTCCGGGCGATCATCTGCACCTGCGCTACCTGGGGCTGGAGCTCTCCCTGGGCCGCCTGGACGGGCTGTCCCTGATCTTTGCCAACGTCTTCGCCATCCAGGCCCTGATCGGCTTTATCTACGCCTTTCACCTCAAGGAGATTCGTCACCACGTGGCCGCCGCGGTGTACGTGGGCGGGGCCTTTGGCTGCGTCTTTGCCGGGGACTACGTGACGCTGTTCATCTTCTGGGAAATCATGAGCGTGGCCTCGACCCTGCTGATCTGGTTCAACTCCAAGGAGAACCCCAGAGCCGTGGGCGCGGGCATCCGCTACTTCGTGATCCACACCATCGGCGGATTGATGATGCTGGCCGGAATCCTTTTGCGCTACCAGGTCGTGGGCGACTTCACCTTTACCGGGATCATCCCGGTGGACGCCCAGTACTACGACTGGCTGATCATGCTCGGCTTCGGCGTCAACGCGGCCTTTGTCATCGCCCACGCCTGGCTGCCGGACGCCTACCCCGAGGCGACCATCCCCGGCGCGGTGTTCATGAGCGCCTTCACCACCAAGACCGCTGTCTACGTCCTGGCCCGGGGCTTCGCCGGGTGGGAATTCCTGGCCTGGATGGGCGTGGCCATGGCCCTGTGGGGCGTCTTCTACGCGACAATGGAAAACAACGCCCGCCGCATCCTCTCCTACCATATTATGTCCCAGGTGGGGTACATGGTCGCGGGCATCGGCATCGGTACGGCCATGACGCTCAACGGCACCTGCGCCCATGCCTACGCCCACATTCTCTATAAGGGACTGCTGTTCATGAGCGTGGGCGCGGTGCTCTACTCCGCCGGAACGGCCAAGCTCAACGAACTTGGCGGACTGGCCGGCCGACTGCCCCTGGTCATGCTGGCCTACGTGGTCGCGGGTCTGTCCATCTCTGGGATGCCCATCTTCAACGGCTTTGTCTCCAAGACCATGACCATCACCGGGGCTTTCAACGACCACCAAGTCCTCCTGGGCATGCTCATGGAAGTGGCCGCGGTGGGCACATTCCTGTCCGTGGGTCTGAAACTGCCCTACTTCGCCTTCTGGGGCGGCAAGCCGACGTACACCAAACCCCTCAAGCCCATTCCGGTGAACATGTACATCGCCATGGGCGCGGCGGCCGTGCTCTGCATCGCCCAGGGCCTGTACCCGGACCTGCTGTACCGCTTCCTGCCCTATCCCGGCGCGTACGACTTCCAGCCCTGGTCGGCCTGGAAGGTGCTGATGACCCTGATGCTGCTGGGCTTCACCGGCCTGGGCTTCCTGCTGATGCGCGGGGTGCTCAAGCCCCATGCCCAGCGCAACCTGGACTTCGAAACCCTGTACATCTACCTGGGCCGCGCCTTCCTGGCCCTGGTCAGTTGGCCCCTGGCCAAGATCGACGCCATCTGGAGCGAAGTCTATGAACGTATCGGCCTGGTGGGCCTGCTGTTCCTAGGCCGAATCACTTCCTGGTTCGACAAGATGGGCATCGATTTCGTCCTGGACAACAGCGCCCAAGGCACCCGGGACACCGGCGGCATCCTGACCGCGGTCCAAACCGGCCGCCTCCAGGACTACCTGGCTCTGGCCATCGCCCTGGCCTCGGGCATCGCCCTGCTGGTCTGGTATCTCTCCTAAAGGACACGTACTTCCCATGCTTCCCATGAATCCCATAAACCAAGGTGCCGCGACATGACCGAATCCGGGTTCCCCGTTCTCAGCGCCCTGATCTTCTTCCCCCTGCTGGCCGCTGTCGGACTGTTCTTTCTGCGCGACGAGCGCACAATCCGCCTGTACACCCTGGTCGTGGGTCTGATCGAGATGGGCTTGGCCGCGCCGCTGTTCCAGTTTGATCTTTCCACCGCGAACTTCCAGTTCGTGGAGATCATGCCCTGGGTACCGGCCTGGAACATGAACTACCATGTGGGCGTGGACGGGATCAGCATCCTGATGATCTTTTTGACCGTGCTGCTCCTGCCCCTGTGCGTGCTCTGCTCCTGGACCTACATCGGCAAGCGGATCAAGGAGTTTCACTTCTGCCTGCTGCTGATGATCGGGGCCTGCGTGGGCATCTTCTCGGCCCTGGACTTCGTCCTGTTCTACATCTTCTGGGAAGCCATGCTCATCCCCATGTTCCTGCTCATCGCGGTCTGGGGCGGGCCGAACAAGCGTTACGCATCCTTGAAGTTCTTCATCTACACCCTGGCCGGCAGCACGCTGTTTCTGGCGGCCATCGTTGCCTTTTTCGTGAACACCGGGACCTTTTCCATCCCGGAACTGATGACCCATGAGTACGCCTTCAACTTCCAGTTCTGGACCTTCCTGGCCATGGCCCTGGCCTTTGCCATCAAGGTGCCGATGTTTCCTTTCCACACCTGGCTTCCAGCGGCCCACGTGGAAGCGCCCACAGCCGGCTCGGTGCTCCTGGCTTCCATCCTGCTCAAAATGGGCACCTACGGATTCCTACGCTTCTGCCTGCCCCTGACCCCGGCGGCCAGCGAGTACTTCGCGCCGTTGATGATCACCATCTCCATCGTCTCCATCCTCTACGGAGGAGTCATTGCTTTGGGCCAGAAGGACATGAAGAAACTGATCGCCTATTCCTCCGTAGCCCACATGGGTTTCGTGACCCTGGGCATCTTTGTCTTCACCATGCGCGGGGTGGAAGGGGCGATCATGCAGATGATCAACCACGGGATCACCACCGGGGCGCTGTTCATGCTCGTGGGCGCGATCTACGAACGCAGCCACAGCCGGGAAATCGCGGACAACATGGGCCTGGGCAAATACCTGCCGGCCTACATGTTCTTCTTCGGCCTGTTCGCCATAGCGTCCTTCGGCTTCCCCGGCACCAACGGCTTCGTCTCCGAGGCCCTGGTGCTTATCGGCGTGTTCGAGGCCAATTACCTCCTGGGCGCGTTGACCATTCCCGGGGTGATGCTGGCCGCGGCCTACATGCTCCGCCTGGGCCTGAAACTGGCCTGGGGCCAGCCGTCCCAGGCGGCGAACTGGAAGGACTTGAACACTCGGGAGTGGGTCTACTTGGCCCCCCTGGCCGTGCTGGTCCTGTACCTGGGGCTGATGCCCACCCTGGCTCTCAAAACCATCAATCCCTCGGTGGTCCACCTCCTGAACCAATACGAAACCCGCAAGACCCTGCACCTGGAGTCGTCCCTCCAGCCCGAACCACCGGCCCAGGTTGTTCAACTCCCCGCAACACGAGGTACTGACCAGTGATCTTCCAAATAGAGCTGTTCATCCCGGAACTGTACCTGCTGACCCTGATCGGCGGCCTCTTTGTTCTGACCGTGGGGCCCCAGTCCTGGTGGCGATTTTTGCGCTACCTGCCCCTGGCCGCGGGCGTGGGCATCGGCGTGGCTGCGGTATCCTTCCAGTTTTCTGGACTGATGTTCTACGGCGCCTATCAGGTGGACGCCTTGTCCCAGTTCTTCAAGCTGGCCATCTTCCTGGGCTTGGCCGTGACCTGCCTGAACGCCATGAACCAGCCTACGTTGTCCGAGGAGAAGCGACCGGACTACTTCCTGTTTCTCTGTCTCAGCGCCCTGGGGCTGATGCTGCTCTCCAGCGCCGTGGAACTGGTGACCATCTTCCTGGCCCTGGAACTGGCCTCCTACAGCCTCTACGCCCTGATCCCCCTGCGCTCCAAGGAACCCGCCGCGGCCGAGGCCGGGATCAAGTACATCCTGTTCGGCGCGGTGGTCACGGCCCTGGCCATGTACGGACTGTCCTACATCCTGGGGGTTCACCACACCACGTACCTCTCCGAACTGGCGACCAAGACCTGGTCCTGGTCCGAAACCCCGGCGGCCCTGATCGGCATCGCCCTGTTCCTGGGGGCCCTGTTCTACAAGCTGGCCCTGTTCCCGCTGCACTTCTGGTGCCCGGACGTCTATGAAGGTGCGTCCAACGAGACCGCGGCCTTTGTGGCCACCCTGCCCAAGCTGGGCGCGGTGGTGGTTCTGGTGCGCCTGTCCTCGCTCTTGGACCCGAGCATGGAAGTGACCATGCTCCTGGCCGTGCTGGCCGCGGTGTCCATGACCTTCGGCAACCTCTGCGCCCTGGTTCAGACCGACCTGAAACGCCTTCTGGGCTACTCCTCGGTTTCCCACGCCGGATACGTGATGCTGGGCATCGTGGCCGGGACGCCGGCCGGGCTGTCCGCCGCCGCGTTCTACGCCGTGGTCTACCTGCTGATGAACCTGGCCTGCTTCTGGGTGATCTGTCGCCTGTCCACGGACGGTCGCAACCTTAAATTGGATGACCTAAACGGTCTGTACCAGCGCTCCCCGGGCCTAGCCCTGGTCCTGGCCGTGTCCGCCTTCGCCCTGGTGGGCCTGCCGCCCACCGCCGGATTCATGGGCAAGCTCTTTCTGCTCAACTCCGCCTGGATGGAAGGCTACCACTGGCTGGTGATCATCGCGGTGCTCAATTCGGCCATCGCCATCTACTACTACCTGAACCTGGTCCGCCACGCCTACACCCGTGACGCGCCCGTCAACGCATCGGGCGACGTTCAGGCCGTGCCCAACCCAGGCTTGCTCTGGGGCGGACTGCTCGCCGCCGCCGTGCTCTGGCTCGGCGTCGCGCCGGGGACAATCTTCACCATGGCCCAAGTGGCTGGGGCTGCTCTTCTGCCGTAGTTTTTTGGCGTAGTTTTTTGGCGTAGCTTTCCGGGCTGATCTTGTAATGACTCTTAACCCTTGAAGGAGGTGTCCTTGTGAGCAAATATTTTATCAAGACGAACCAAAATCGCTGTATTGGGTGCAAGGCCTGTGAGGTCCATTGCCAGGCCAAAAACCGACTTACGCCGGACATGAAATTCGGCCAGCTTATCTCCGTCGGGCCAATACGACGCAAAGGACTGCCGAAGATTCTGAGCATGTTCATGCCTTGTTTTCACTGTGAAAAACCCTGGTGCGTGGCCTCCTGCCCCACTGGGGCCATGACTCGCCGCGACGAGGACGGGATTATCTATGTGCAGGAAGAACTCTGCGTCGGTTGCAAGGCCTGTATCATCGCCTGCCCGTGGAAAGTTCCGCAGTGGGACGATGCCAGCGGACGGGCCTTCAAGTGCGACTTCTGCATGGACCGTGTGGACCAGGGTCTGAATCCCGCCTGTGTTACCGGATGCACGGCCCACGCCCTGGACTTCAAGCGCCCCAACGTGGCTTCCCGTGAGACCAGGGAAGAGTATGGTAAAGGGGTTTTGATGAACAGGCTGAAGGACCGATAGGCTTTTCAGGTCTTTAAGGCGATTCAATAATCAGCCATAACAATTTAACGCAAAAAGAGAGGAAGAGGTATGCACAAAAAACTGGTTCTCGTACTGGCGTTGCTCATTGCATTCGGCGCGATTTCCATCGTCGCCGAAACATCCTGGGCTCAGGTGTCCAACCTCCAGGAGGCCATTGACGCCGCACCAAAAGGCACGGAACGGGGCGAAATCGATCCCGCCGCGCCCCTCGGCTATCTTGGCATTCCCGGTGGCCCCCAGATCAATCTGATCCTGGCCTTCATCTGGGCCATTTGGGTCGGCTGGATTTTCTCCACAGTTGGCGCTTTTGGTGGGATCATGGCCGGCGTCGGACATATTACGGTCTACGGTCTGGGAAACTATGCCGGAACCTTCCGGCAGACCGCCCCGACCATCAACAGGGCCGTCACGGACTCCATCCGCGTTTCCAACCAGTTCATGGTCGGAACCAGCGCTCTGATCTCCTCCATCAACTACTACAAGATGGGTCGGCTCGTGTTGCCGGTGGCCGCGGCCCTGGCCATTGGTTCAATAGCAGGCAGCTACCTGATTCCCTTGCTGACAGCCGGTAAAGTATCCTTCCGCGATTACGTCGGGTACTTTGGAATTTTCGTCTTGTTCCTGGGCTGCTATATGCTCTACGAAACCACGCCGCGGGGCGCGGCCGGCAAGAAAAAGGCCAAGCAGGCCGCGGACGCTTTTGAATCAACGATGAAAAAGAAACGATCCGGCGAGAAAGTGGACACCAGCGAACTGGGCGTGAAGATGACCAAGTTTTCTCTCGGCAAAATCGCTTTCACTTTCTATGGCGTCGAGTTTTCCTTCAATCCGCTCTTCCCGATTTTCGGCGGCTTCATTATTGCGGCCATCGCAGCCTTCCTGGGCGTGGGCGGCGGATTCATGCTCGTGCCCTTCCTGACCAGCGTCACCGGCTTGCCCATGTATCTCTCCGCCGGCACCTCCGCCCTGGCCGTGCTCATCGGGATGATCACCAGTATCCTGAGCTACCTGCAGCAGGGCGTTCTGGTTCACTGGCCGCTCATCGGCACCCAGTTGGTGGGCATTGTCGTTGGCTCCATGGTCGGTCCGTACACTTCCCAGTACATCCCGGACAAATGGCTGAAACGGGTGTTCATCGTCCTGGCCTTCTACGTCGGTCTGGACTTCATGGCCCGCGGCTTTCTGGGCAAGAACATCATGACGATGTTCTTCGGCTAAACAAGCTCGTGTCTCACTAAAAAAAGGCTGACGGTCGCCGTCAGCCTTTTTTTTCCCTTCAATCTGGGATATGTATTCCTGTATGCAAGAATTTCACGAAATATTCGCTTCCATATACCAATGGCTGGATGTGATGCTCATCTCCACCTTCCGCCTCCTCTCCAATCCGGTCAGCGGTTTTTTCTTCGGAACGTTTATCCTGTCCCTTTGGTGTACCTTGATCGGTGAACTCACTTCCCTCGGGGTCGGGCGCATCAACCGCGCACATCTCAAGAAATTGGAGCAGGAATCCATCCGCCTGCACAACCTGTCCGTCAAGGCCATCATCCACAAGGATAAAGAAAGCTACCGGGCCTGCAACAAAATGGCCAATGAAGCCTGGGGCAAGTACTTTTTCGCCACCATTTCCCAGGGTGCGGCCTCGGTCTGGCCCGTGCCCTTTGCCCTGGCCTGGATGCACACACGATTCGAGGCCATTGAATTCGAACTGGCCTATCCCATCCCCCTGCTGCCCGAGGTGGTGGGCTATCCGGCCGTGTTCATCCCCATGTACATTCTGGTCCGGATCTGCTTCGCCAGGCTCAAACCCTGGCTGCCCCTGTTCCACGGCGACGATGCGCCCAAGGTGCGCCGCCCCGGCCAGGAAGAGGAGAAAATGATTACCTGGGCGGATGTGGACAAGCACAAGGGATTGCCGGGGTGATCGCTTCCCGGACGTACTCCCGCAACCGTCTTTCCGGTCTCAAGATCCACTGTCGCAGCGGTCACGTTCCACAGGAGGTCTCATGACGCCCAGACATCACCTGATGATCCTGCTCTCTTTGTTGTTTCTTTTTTCCCTGGCGGCGTGCGGCGACCAACCGGCCCCGGTCAAAGTGGACATGACCCTCCGAGAAGAACAGGCATCCGGAGAGCGCCAGCCGGTGATCACCTATGCCTACCTGCCCCAGTTCTCGCATACCGTCTCCTTTGAGCGCCACCACCGCTTGGTCCAGTATCTGTCTGAAACCACAGGACTGAATATCCAGCAGATTTTCCCGGAAACCTTCCATGAGCACATGCTCATGGTCGCCCAGGGCAAGATCGACATTTCCTACGCCAACCCCTTTGTCTACGCCTTGACCGCGGAGCGCTCCGGGGCCAAGGTCTTCGCCAAGATCGTGGAACCCAGCGGCGAAGCGGCCTTTGGAGGGCTGATCATCGCCCGGGCGGACAATCCGGATATCCGCACCCTGGCGGACTGTCGGGGCAAGCGCTGGATCGCCGTGGATCAGTTTTCCGCCGGAGGCTATCTGTTCGGTCTGGGCCATTTCATCGACAACGGCATTCGTCCCGACGATTTCGCGGAAATCGTCTTTGCCCCCGGCCCCGGCGGCAAACAGGAAAGCGTCATCCTGGGCGTCTACGCCGGACGCTACGACGTGGGCACGGTGCGCGAAGGCGCGTTGGAACTGTTGGAGGACAAGATCGATCTGGGTCAGATCATGATCCTGGCCCGCACCCCCCGCTACCCAGGATGGAACTTCGCGGCCCGGGCCGGTTTGGCCGAGGAAGTGGTCCGGGACATCAAGGAGGCCATGTTCGCCCTGGATATCGCCGACCCGGAGCACCGCCTGATTCTGGAAAGCGCGGCCATGCGCGGCATCCTTCCCGCCGACCCCGAGGATTTCGACGCCGTACGTGAGCTGGTCCGCCGGTCCGGTCTGTAATTGTCACCCACGGGGGCTCTCATGCACGCCGCCTTCCATTACCTTTCCCGCCTTTCTTTCCAGACCAAGATCAACATCGGCTTGGCCCTGATTATCGTCTGTTTCGGCCTTTTACTGGGGGCCATCAACTACGCGGTCAGCTCCCGAGCCGTGCTTCGGGAGGCCTTGCTCCGGGGCGAGGTGCTCTCCGTGAATCTCTCGGCTCGCTCCGTGGAGTCCATCCTTTCCATGAACTTCCTGCGGCTGACCAACCTGGTGACCGAAATGGTGGATCGGGACGACCGCAAGGACTTGGTCTACGCCTTCATCGTGGACCGCCATGGTCAGGTCATGGCCCACACCTTTCGGGACGGATTTCCCGTGGCCTTGCTCCAGGTCAACCAGGTCGGGGATCTTCAGCCCTTTGGGATGACGTTGCTGGATACAGGTCGGGAGCGGCTGTACGACTTTGCCGCTCCGGTGATGGTCGGAAGCACGCGACTGGGCACGGTGCGGATCGCCTTGTCACACTCCACCATCAAGGCGGCCATTGATCGCCTGATGTGGATCAACCTGGTCGCCACAGCCGGGGCGACCCTCTTGGCCCTGATTGGGAGTACTTTTTTCGCCCGCACCGTGACCAGACGGATCAACGCTTTGCGCCACTCCGCGGAACAGGTGGTCAAGGGCAACCTGGACGTGCAAATCAGCCTTGCCCCGGACCGGAGCTGTTGGGAGATCATGGACTGCAAGGAAAAGCGCTGCCCGGCCCACGAAGACCGCCTGCGCCGCTGCTGGTACATCGCCGGAACTTTCTGCCCGGGCTGTTCCAGCCACAACTTCCCCGAAAAACTCGATGATTGCCGAAATTGTCCAGTCTACCGCCGCAACGCCGGGGACGAGATCCAGAGCCTGGCCGAATCCTTCGAGTTCATGGCCCTGACCCTGAAGGACCACATCGAGGAACTGCGACGTTCCGAACGGAATCTGGCTCGCCAGAAGCAGCTTTTGAACACCATTCTGGACGTCACTCCGGACATGGTCACGCTCCAGGACGAAGAGCTGGTTTATCTGGCCGTGAACAAAGCCTTTTGTCGGCACGTGGGCCGGGAAGAAGGCGAAATCGTCGGTGGTACGGATTTCGACATTTTCAGCGACGAGCAGGCGGACCGAAATTTTCACGAGGACATGCAGATCCTGCTCACCAGCCACCCCCTGTCCAAGGAAATCATGACCCGGGGGGGCAAGGGCAAGAAGTGGCACCACGTGGTCAAGGTGCCGGTGGTGGAGAACGGCAAAATCATCGGACTTCTGACCACGGCTCGGGACATCACCGTGGTCAAGCAGTACCAGGAAAAACTGATCCATTCCCAGAAAATGGAAGACCTGGGGCGGCTGGCCGGGGGCGTGGCCCATGAGATCAACACCCCCCTGAGCATCATCCTCGGCTACTCCCAATTGCTGCTCAAGGATTTCCCGGCCGACGACCCCGTGGCCCAGGACATCGGGATCATCGAGAAACAGGCTCAGGTTTGCCGCAAGATCGTAGCCGATCTGCTCAGCTTCTCCCGGACCACGGAACAAGCCGCCCAGCCCATGGACATCAACGACTCGCTGCGGGAAGTGGCCGAGTTGGTGGAGCATATTTTTCGGCAAAACCGGATTGTCATCAATCTTCGCCTGGATGAGCGAATTCCGCCCATTTCCGGGGACAAGGAGCGCCTGAAACAGGTCTGGATCAACTTGTACAACAACGCCGCGGATGCCATCGGCGATGACGGTTGCATATCCGTCACCTCCAAGCTCTGCGCCCATCGCCGCCGACTGGTGGTGGCCGTGGCCGATACCGGAAGCGGGGTGGCCGAGGACGACCTGGACAAGATATTCGAGCCGTTTTTCACCACCAAGCCCGTGGACAAGGGCACGGGGCTGGGGCTATCCGTGACCTTCGGCATCATCAAGGACCATGGCGGGCGGATCAGCGCCATCAGCCCGGTGCCCAGCGAGTATGTGGACGACTCCCCGGCCTGCTCCGGCGATTCCGGACCGGGAACGGTCTTTTTCGTGGAACTGCCCCTGGAAGGCAATGAGCTTCCCCCGGACGAGTGCATTGAGATTCCAAAAAAGGAGACATGATGGCCGATATTCTGGTTTTGGACGATGTCCTGGACGTGGGCGTGATGCTGCGCCGCATTCTGACCCGCAAAGGCCATCAGGTTCACGTGTTCAGCGACGAGGAGCCGGCATTCGAACATGCCCGGAAGAATCCTGTGGACATGGCCATCCTGGACATCAAGCTGAAAAAGATGAGCGGCGTGGAAGTTTTGGAAGAGCTGAAAAAGATCAACCCGAAAATCCGGGTAATGATGCTCACCGGCTATCCCACCTTGGAAACGGCCAAGGAGGCCTTGCAACTGGGAGCTGACGAATACTGCGTCAAGCCCATCGATATCGACGAGTTGGAAGAGAAGACCGCCGAAATTCTGGCCAAGGGATGACGAAAGGGAAACCACCATGGCACTTGCATCCATCAAGCGCTGGGCCGAACGGGTCTTCACCCCGGATGAGGCGGTTCGCCGCCAATTCAGTCTGTTCCGGGAGCTGCTGCACGAAGACAAGCTCTGCCTGAAAGCCATCACCCGGCTGGAAGAAATCGGCCGGGAACCGATCCTGGTGGACTGGTCCCGGGTGGAACTGCTGACGCGTCACCTCCTGGACGGCATGGACCGCCTGGCGGATCGGCTCCAGCGTATGGCTCCGGACGGCTACCCGGCCCTTGCCCCGGCTTGCGGGCGCGTCCGCGAAGAAGTCGAAGCTTTGCTGGGCCAGGAACACTGGCGACCGAAAGTGCCTTACGTGTTGCATCTTGATAAAGGTCCCGCCATGGAGAGTGCCCGCCAAATCATGGGGGGCAAGGCCCAAGGGTTGGCTCAAGTCGTTACTCGGACCGAAATTCCGGTACCCCCGGCCCTGGTCGTCACCACCAACGCCTATCAGCGCTTTCTGGAGGCCAACGGGCTACGGGAGATGATTCGCAAGAAGCTCCTGACCCTGGACTTTCGCCGATCCGATCGCCTGGAGCGCATCACGGCCCGGATCCAGGAAGCCATTCTCCAGGGCGAAGTTCCCGAGGACATGGCAGAGGAGGTCGACGCGGCCCTGGACCGGCTCAGCGCCCAGGCCGAAGCTCTCTCCGCAAGCACCGACCAGACGCCCGCGGAACCGCTGTTGGCCGTACGCAGCAGCGCCCTGGCCGAGGACGGCGACGCCTCCTTCGCCGGGCAGTACGCCACGCGGCTCAACGTCTCCCGCCAGGATTTCTGGTCCGCCTACAAGGACGTCCTGGCCGGAAAGTTCACTTCCAAGGCCCTGACCTACCGCCTGCACTACGGACTGAGCGACGCCCAGACGGCCATGGCCGCGCTGGTTCTGCCTATGGTCGAGGCCAAAGCCAGCGGCGTGGTCTACAGCCGCGACCCTCTGGACCTGTGCAAGGGCGCCTGTCTGGTGATCTCGGCCGTGGCCGGGGCGGGAAGCAGATTGGTGGACGGCAGCGCGGTTCCGGACACCTTTCTGGTCTCCCGCCAGGATCCGGCCCGTTTTTTGGCCAAGCAGGCCGCTCCGGAACAGGACGACCGCCCCTTGCCCACCTTGCGGCGCGACGAACTCTGTCTGGACGACGCCTCCGCCACGACCCTGGCCCGGTGGGGCTTGGAACTGGAACAGGTCTTCGGTTGCCCCCAGGACATCGAATGGGCCCAGGATCACTCCGGCAACCTGATGATTCTTCAATCCCGCCCGATCCACGTTTCCAGCTCGGAGGAAGGCGAAGGAAGCGACGTGCCCGCTACCGTGGACAACGCGGACCGGGCCACGCCCCAGCCCTCTGACCACGCGGCCTCGATCCTGGACGTGGGCACTCCGGCCAGCACCGGGGTCGCTTCGGGCCGGATACACCGCATCTCTTCGGAAGCGGACCTGGACGCCGTGCCCCAAGGGGCCGTGGTCCTTGCTCCGGGCATCCCGCCCTCCCTGGTCCAGGTCGTTCATAAGGCGGCCGGCGTGATCGCCGAGCAGGGCGGCAAGGCCAGCCATTTCGCCTCCGTGGCCCGGGAATTCGGCCTGCCGGTGATCGTGGGCATCGGGAGCGGGGCCGCGGTTCTGGAACAGGACCGCCTGGTGACCATGGACGCCCACCGCGGCGTGGTCTACGATGGAGAAGTCCAGGAACTGCTCCAATGGCAACAAAAGCAGCGGGCCAAACCGCCCACGCCCTTCCAGCGGCGCATGGCCCCCCTGCTCAAGCTGATCGCGTCCCTAAACCTGACCGATCCGGAGGCCGCTACCTTCACCCCGGAGCATTGTCGAAGCGTGCACGACATGGTCCGCTTCGTCCACGAGCACGGCACCCGGGAAATGTTCTCCCTGATGGACGTCAAGGGCCGAGGCATGCGCCGGGCCAAGCCACTGGAGAGCGAGATACCCATCGTGATGCACGTCCTGGACCTGGGCGACGGACTTCGCGCCGGGGCTGAGAACGAGCGCACCCTGACCCTGGAGCATGTTCGCAGCGGGCCGATGTTGGCCGTTTGGGCCGGCCTGACGGACAAGGACGTAGCCTGGTCCGAAGGGCTGCTGCATCTGGACTGGGAACGCTTCGACCAGGTCAGCGGGGGCATCTTCAGCCTCAAGTCGTCGCTGCTCAGCAGCTATGCCCTGCTGGCCCGCCACTACGCCCACCTGCTGCTGCGCTTTGGCTACCATTTCGCCGTACTGGACGCCCTGGCCGGAGAACGGGCCGAGGAGAACTACATCCAATTCCGGTTCAAGGGCGGAGGCGGGGCTGACGAGAAAAAGATCTGGCGTCTGGAAATGATCCAGGCCGTGCTCCAGGCCTTTGACTTCCAGGTCCGCATCCGGGAAGACCTGCTGGAAGCCAAATGCGCCCGCCAGGACCAGCGCCGCACCGAACTGCGGCTGAACATCCTGGGGTATATCCTGGGCCGCACCCCCCTGCTGGACATGGCCCTGGAAAGTCGCGAACATGCCCTGCGTCTGGCTGAGGAAATGCAAGGCAAATGGCGTCCGGCAGAGGAGCGATCATGAGCGACACTGGAGCATATCCCGTCTACTGGGTCACCCCGAATCTGGCCACCGGACCGGCACCCATGTCCTACGACCACCTGGACCATCTCCGGGCCGAAGGCGTGGACGCTATTCTGAACCTGTGCGCTGAATACTGCGACCTGCACGACATCGAATTCAAGCAGGGCTTCGAGGTCCACTACCTGCCCATCGAGGACGAGGAAACCCCGCAACTCCAGGCATTGGAAGAAGCCCTGGCCTGGCTGGACGAGGCCATCTACCTGGGCAAGAAGGTCTACGTCCATTGCCGCCACGGCATCGGACGGACCGGAACAGTCATCTCCGCCTATCTCCTGCGGCGGGGCTTGGGCAGCAAGCTGGTCAAGCAGAAGATCAAGAAGCTGCGCTCCCAGCCGGCCAATTTCGATCAATGGTGGCTGGTGCGTAAGATCGGCAAGAAGGAAGGCCGACTGACCATCCGGGAGCCCTCTCTGGAATGGAAGTCCCTGGTGGACCTGAGCCCCTTCTTCGCGGACCATGAAGCCCTGCTTTCCGAGATTGACATTCGCCTGCGGGAACAAGGCGCCGTCGCCCTCTGCGGGGCCGACCATTCCGCCTGCTGTTCCCGCTGCGACGTGGAGGTATCCCTGGTCGAAGCGGCCCATTTGACGCACCATTTGAACCGGAAAATGCACAGCGCTCAACGGTTGGAGGTCATTGAGCAGTGCGGAGAGATGTCCCGGGCCTGTCGCGCTCTTCGCAACCGCTCCAGAGAGCCAAGCGAAAGCGACTCCCGGCCCATGACTACGCAAAGTCACATCTGTCCGCTCTCCAGGGAGGGACGCTGCCTGATTTTTTCCTCTCGCCCTCTGTCATGCAGGTTTTCCGACCTGCCGGAGACTTCCGCCGAAACCGCATTCATCAACCATTGCCAGGACCGTACCGAGGAATTATCCCAGGGACTGTTTCTGGCCCTGGCAGGAAAATTTTCCCACAGCAAGCGCGTCTCCTTTCCCTTGATCGACGTGGTTTCCGGAAGGTTCATTCAGTCTTTTTTCCATCTTTTGTCCGGCCAGGATGCCGTTCCAGAAGCCAAAACAAAGGTTCCACCTAGCGAATACGGAACCATCCTTTGATTCCAACCAACAAGAAGGAGCACTCCGTGCATGAAGTAAGCCTTGGTCAAAGTATTGAAGACTATCTCACGGGAGAAGAACTGGAATTGACCACCTACGAAGACCTGCGCCAGGGCTTGGCCCGGCTGCTGGTGGAGGAAAAAGGCTATCCCAAGGCCAATCTCTCTCCGCGGGTGGCCATCCGGTTCCAAGTGGACGACAAGCCCTTTTCCCGCAACGTGGACATCCTGGTCCGCGACGAGCAAGGTCGACCGGCTCTGGCCCTGCTCTTCTGCTCCGGCACGCCGGAGACATACACACGGGAAGCGGTATATGCCGCCAGACTGCTGCCCGACGGCCCGGCCCCCCTGGCCATCGTCACGGACAGCAAGGACGCAAAGCTCCTCAGCACCGCCAACGGCAAGCCCCTGGCCGACGGCTTTGCCGCCATCCCCTCCTGGGAGCAACTGCAAAACCTCCTCACCGAACATCCGGCCCCGGACCTGGATCCGAATCGCCTGGCCCGCGAACAGCGTGTCTTTTACATGTACAGTGGTTTTCTGGAAGGCTGTTGCGGTCAGGAATGCTCCGTCTGAAACACGTTCCGGGTCGCAGAGAGTACTCTGCCGATCCGACGTCCACCGCCGAAGAACTCGATATTTTTGATCAAACTTCTAAAAAGACGACAAAAAGTTTACAGGAAATTTTCCCTGACAGCCTGACCTAGCGGCAATCAAGGCGGATTTGATGCCGACAACCCGCTATTTTTTCCCAATATCGACTATATTAAAGTCAAAGAGGATATTGAACGAAAAAGACGACAAAAGATGGCTTGACACAATTCTCCTGTAGAGTGTTAATGAAAGTAACTTTATGGTTAGCACATTACCCCGAAGACCGAAGAGGAGGAACCTATTCTTGCAAACCTCACACGGTCGTCTCGTGCTCCAGCATACATCACCTCTGCTCCCAATGCTCAAAACCAAAGATCCCTCGAAATCGACGACTGCTGACCACAACGGTCTAGTCGCGTTTCCTGATGGAAAGACGTTATCTTCGACTCCGTCCTTGGTCAGAGAGTATGGAGAACTGCCTAAACTTCTGGAAATTTTGCATGAGCCCGTCCTCATCCTCGATGGAGTGTTTAATATTGCCTATGTAAACCGTGCCTTTTCCAAGCTTTCGGGCTTTGAGCCAATGGATGTTCTTGGCAAGCCCCTCGGCTTACTTTTTAGCACAAAAGATTTTCAGAACATTCATCGCAGGATGCAAGAATATCTGCATAATGGAAAAAATATCCACATACAAAGTGTGTTCCTGCTCAAGAAAGAATCAAAAATACATGTATCAATGTCTTGCTCGCCGATTTCTAAAGAAGGAAAGAGTTGCAACGGAGTATTTATTTCGATTTCAGACAGTACTGAAAGACAACTTTTAAATAATATTTTTTATAATGGAAAAAGAGAATGGGAAAAAACTGCTGATGTTGTCCAGGACTACATAATCGTAGCTGACGAAAATAATTTGATCAAGCGTGTAAACGTATCACTTGCCAAAAAACTCAATCTACATCCACGAGAGCTTGTTGGAAATCATTGCGATGCATTCTTTGATTTTTGCCTTCCTCATCTTTCAAATATTCCCATATCAAGAATATTTGATAGAAATAACATAATAAGTCGATATATCTACTCTAACATCCTAAATGCACATCTTCATGTAAGCCTGCACACAATTATAGATGATGAATTAAATAACAAATATATAATTTATATCGCAAAAAACAAAAACAAAGAGAAAACAGTCAAAAATTCATTCTTTATCGCCAAAAGAGAGTTGGAAAGCATTATAGCAAAGAAAACCAAAGACCTTGTACAGGCAAATAAAGACTTAATGCTGCATATCCAAGAGAAGAACGCCATACAAAAAGACAAGTTTAAATTAGCATCTATTATTGAACAGTCAGATGTTGGAATTATACTCACTGACATACAATGGACAATTAAATATACAAACCATGCATTTACCCAAATCACCGGGATAGAAAAAGACGGAATTACGCAAGATAATCGCTATAGATTACTTGATTTTCTTGGAGAACCATTTTCGGAGCGGAAAAAAATGGATTCTCTCCTGCGCAGCAAAGGTGCCTTGAATGGGCGCCTGACCAAGCATCGTCACAATGGTTCCCGTTATGAAATCGATGTGAGAATCCTCCCCTTGAAAGACCAAGAAGGGCTCATCACGAACTACTACGCGATCATTAGAGACATCACGCAAGAAGTGCTCCTGGAAAAGCGCATCAGAAATGCCGAGAAAATGGAAGTGATCGGCACTTTCGCGGCTGGGATTGCCCACGATTTCAACAACATTCTTGGAGGGATCACAGGTTCGATTGAGTTGGCCATGGATGAAATTGACAACGACAGCATCGCGTATAAAGATCTTGTGGATGCCCTCCAGCATTCCGAAAATGCAAAAAAAATTATCAAGGAAATCCTGTCCTTCAGACACCATGACTCCGCACCTGTCTATCCCATTGACTTAAGAGCCACTTTACAGGAAGTCATGGTGATGATTCAAAAAATAATGCCCAAGGATATTCGCCTTGTCCAAGAGTATGACTCTAGCGACTGGATGACCTTGGGAAACAGCAATCAAATCCAGCAAGTCATGATGAATTTATGCACAAACGCAGCTCACGCAATGAATAATCAAGGCGATATTCATATAAAACTATTTGAGGAAAAGGTTCATTCTTTAATTCATGCCAATCAAAACTCTCTTCGTGCTGGAGATTATATTCACATTTCCGTAGAAGATTCAGGCTGCGGGATCCAAAAAGATATTTTAGAAAGAATATTTGAACCGTTCTTTACAACAAAGAAAATGTCCGGAGGTACGGGCATAGGGCTTGCGGTGGTTGCCACCATTATCAACAGGTTAGGCGGAGCTGTACTTGTTGACAGCATTCCAAACAAGGGCAGTACTTTTCATGTCTATATACCTCGCTATATTCCATAAAGACAACCTCAACATCATATATCGATTATATTTTGAGACATTATTTCAATTGAAGCGCCCCACCCTGACACAATAAGATGTTGATGCAGCGCATCTCAAATATATAACTGGAGGTCTAATGGCTCGGGTATTGATCATTGATGATGATCCAGCAATTTGTATTGCTCTCTCCAAAAAAATTACCCGTATGGGCCATGATGCACAAACCGCACAGACGTTGCGAGAAGGTCTCGAGAAGGCAGCATCACACGAACATGATGTCATATATCTTGATGTTCGCCTTCCCGACGGCAATGGACTGGAAGCTCTGCCCAAAATCAACCAGGGCATCCTCGCCCCGGAAGTTATCATCATTACTGGCGAGTCCGACCCCGACGGAGCGGAACTTGCCATCCGCAGTGGCGCGTGGGATTATATTCAAAAGCCCTCCACTCTGAAATCGATGGTCTTTCCGCTTATGCGCGCCTTGCAATACCGGGAAAAGAAAAAGGCCTCCGGTTCCCTGAAAGCACTCAATACCAACGGTATTATCGGGTCGAGCCCGAACATGAAAGCCTGCCTGAACCATTTGGCTCAAGCCGCTTCGTGCGAAATGTCGGTGCTTATAACAGGAGAGACTGGTACGGGCAAAGAGCTTTTCGCCAGGGCCATCCACAATAACAGCTCCAGGGCGAATGCGCCCTTTGTTATCGTGGATTGTGCCGCCCTTTCAGAGCATATTGTTGAAGCTGAACTTTTTGGCGCGGTCAAAGGAGCCTATACAGGAGCCACCGCCTCTCGCGAGGGGATGATTATCCAGGCCGATGGAGGCACCCTGTTCCTCGACGAAGTGGGGGAACTGCCCTTGCATGTCCAGAAGATATTCTTGCGGGTCCTTCAAGAACATCGGTTCAGACAAGTTGGAGGAACCAAGGAAATATCAAGCAATTTCAGGTTACTCTGTGCCACTAACAGAAATTTGGATAATATGGTTACGGAAGGAGGCTTCCGCCAGGACTTGCTGTACCGGCTCCAGTCCATGCAGATCGAACTCCCCTCTTTGCGCGACAGGCCGGAAGACATCGTTGGACTTGCCATGCATCGAATGACAAGCACTTGTGATCACTACAAAATACCCACAAAAGGGATGTCCCCGGAATTCATTGAAGCGCTACGGATTTATAAATGGCCAGGCAATGTCAGGGAGCTTTTCAACACCATGGACAGCGCCCTGCTCACCAATCACGGCGAGGCAGTCCTCTACCCTGAACACCTGCCCATAAACCTGCGAGTAAAAATCAAGCGGGCCACTCTGAAAAAGAACACGCACGGCGGGGGGATAATCGAACAGGAAGCCACCGGGGAAATTCAAGACTCTGTTGAGCCTGGAGTACCCGACAATGTCCTGGTCCCTTCGGAGAGCCCTTTGCCTCAGGAGCAGCAGGCCTCTCCACCTCAGCATGGGCAAGACTATCTGTCCCAGGACCCGACAGCGTCGGACGAAAGCGAATTCCCGCATCTTCGGGAGCTGAGGGAAAAAACCGTCAGCGTCATGGAAAAGAAATACCTTGAAGAGCTTTACAAACGATCAAATGCCGATATCCCCCTGGCCTTGCGCCTTTCAGGTCTTTCTCGAACCAGGTTGTACGAACTGCTCAAGAAGCACTCCATGTCCTTTCAATAGCCCCCTGCTGAGCCGGTTCAAACCGTCCTGCTTTTCCGACATCCGGGCCGCTGCATATACGCCTTTCCCGACGACCTGTCGGCGATCGCAAAGGCCGCCTGCTTTTTCCGTTCATATTCTCGGATACTTGCGACACAACACATTACCCGCGCAACACTACTGAGAACAGGCGCCAATCCTACTTTCCCGAACAACTTCGGTAAGTCCGACTGTTGTCCCGCTCAAGGCCAATAGTTGGCATACATCTTGTAAACTCTTGAACAATCCGTAAAAAGCGTATCCGCCCCAAACCTGCTCTTTTTTGGCAAAACGTATACTGGGGACCAATCATGTATTGTACAAGTGGTCGCCTGAGGACCCCGCTGGATTTCATTCGCAATCTCTCAAGTCACGGCATATGATGTACGACACCGTTGCCTCCCCAAAAACAACCGCGACGTGCGTTGAAAACGCCACCCGTGAACCAGCCGAGCGGCACTTTTGCAACCTGGGCTGGGCGCATCGCGGTCTGGCAATGATCGCCGCGGACGGACATGTCCTGGATGCCAACAAGGCTTTCTATGAAATCCTGAACAGCGGCATAGCTCAACCCGCAAGAAGCGATAAAGACTTGGACGTGGACGAGCATCAACTTTCCAGGTCGGAATCGCTTCGTGCCCTATTGCGAATTCTCAGCGAGAAGGGATCGGCATCACGGCTTCAGGTTGAAGTGCCCTGCACCCAGAATGGCCGCCGACACTTGCTTCTGGACGCCCATCGAGTAGACAACGGCTCACCCCGTGACCATGCCTTTTTGGTCATGATCGAAGATGTCGAAAGGCACGAAGCGACCGGGTGCGAATTTTACAAACAAGCGTTTTACGACCACCTCACCGGACTGCCGAACAGAACGTTGCTTATGGACAGGGTCGAGGCGGCGTTGCAGCGTTCAAACGGCAAGGATTCCCTTTTTGCGCTTGCTTTTCTCGATATTGACGACTTCAAAAAAATCAACGACTCCTTCGGCCATGTTCTCGGCGACCAGGTCCTTGTCCATTGTTCCCGCAAAATCACCCACTCGGTGCGCACCGAGGACACGGTAGCACGGTTTGGGGGCGACGAGTTCGTCATCCTCCTGGACGGCGTGGCGAGTGAGCGCGAAGCCATGCACATTCTGGAACGGGTCAGAAGCAACGCATCCGCGCCGCTGGGAGCACGCGGGAATGACCAGGCGTTGGCCTGTTCCGTAAGCATCGGCATGGTCATGTCGCCAGGCTACACCTCGGCCCTTCAAATGCTCCACGATGCCGACATGGGCATGTTCCGGGCAAAATCAGAGCATAAAGGCATCGTTCTGGTTCATACCCATCCGGATGCGGATGCCCGGTCGATGAAGTCTCCGGTGAAGGCCTCTCGTGAACATGCGGAAATCATGGCCCAGGGTCAGCCTTGTCTCCTCTATCAGCCGTTTTTCCGGGTCAATGACCATGTTCTGATGGGCTTTGAGGCCAAGTTTTACTGGCGGCACCCCGCTTTGGGCCTGCTCGAATCAGCGAATTTTATGCCGTTTGCCGCGCAGTCCGGCAACGTCGAGGAGCTGACCCGCAAAGCGCTCGACATGGCCTGCACCCGCATACGGACCTGGAACCTGGATCATGCGCGCACGCCGCCGTTGACCCTCTGCATGAACCTGACCGCCGAACAGTTCGGGCGCAAAGGATTCGAAAAGACGATAGAATTCGTACTCGCTCAAACCGGTCTTGACGAACACCTTCTCAGACTGGAATTCTCACGCTCGGCCTTGAGCCATGGAGACCCTACCGGGGCATTGCTCATGCGCATGAAGGAGTTGGGCGTTCAGTTGGCGATTAATGACGACGGCACGGGGTTATCCACTCTTCTCTATCTCCAACGATATCCTTTCGTGCCCATCGACACCCTCAAAATGAACCGGCGCGTCGTCGCCAGGCTGCTGAACAACTCCTATCATCAGGAAATGGTCTGGGCTACGATCATGCTGGCGCACAGCCTGGGAGTGGAAATCGTTACCGAAGGCCTACAAAACAATGAACAGCTGTCACTCTTGAAAGAGATGAACTGTGACTATGCCCAGGGGGATTTGTTCTCCAGGCCGTTGGAGGACAAAGGCGTCGACGTCCTCTTGAAAAGCACCCAAAAAACCAAATCCGCGACGAGTCTTAGGGTAACCTCTTCTGAACCGCGAATACTTCACTGACCCTCACTTCCCACAAAAAAAGTGCCTGGAGCATTGCGATATGACGACCAATTCCTATCAAAATATTCAAAATGAACTGCGACGTACGCCGAAAACCTGGCTGGTCACCGGCGTCGCCGGATTCATCGGCTCAAACCTTTTAGAATCTTTGCTCAACATGAACCAGCAGGTTGTCGGCCTGGACAACTTTTCCACCGGGTATCAAAAAAACCTGGACCAGGTACACGCCCTTGTCGGCGACGCGTCTTGGAGCGGATTCCGTTTCATCGAGGGGGATATCCGCGATATGGACATCTGCCGGAATGCCGTTCACAAGGTAGACTACGTTCTGCATCAAGCCGCTCTGGGCAGCGTCCCCCGCTCCCTCGAGGATCCCATCGAGGCCAACGCCAACAACGTCACCGGGTTCTTGAACATGCTCACGGCCGCACGAGACGCCCAGGTGAGCCGCTTCGTCTACGCGGCCTCCAGCTCCACCTACGGCGACCACCCCGGCCTGCCCAAGGTCGAGGACGCCATCGGCAAGCCCTTGTCTCCCTACGCCGTGACCAAATACGTCAACGAATTATACGCCGAAGTCTTCGCCTCTTGCTATTCCTTCAAATCCATCGGGCTGCGTTATTTCAACATTTTCGGCCCTCGCCAGGACCCGGACGGGGCCTACGCCGCGGTGATCCCCAAATGGTTCGCGGCCCTGCTTCAGGGAGAGATCCCGTTCATCAACGGTGACGGCAAAACCAGCCGGGATTTCTGCTATGTGGACAACGCGGTACAGGCCAATATTCTGGCGGCCTGCGCCAAAGATGATCAAGCCCCGGACCAAATTTACAACGTGGCCTTTGGGCAACGCACCACCCTGAACGAACTTTTCGGATACATCCGTGACTTGGTCGCACCCCGAAATCCGGCGATCTCAGCCATTCACCCGGAGTACCGCGACTTTCGCCCCGGAGACGTACGCCACTCCCTGGCGGACGTCTCCAAAGCCGCACGCCTGCTGGGCTATGCTCCTGAATACTCGGTGAACGAAGGGCTGAAATTAGCCGCTAGCTGGTATATCGACAACATGATGAAATAACTGCATTTTCAGCACAACCCTTCCATATTGACACTCTTCACGATATCCCTGACAAAACATATGCGTCATGGAGGTGCCCCCCGGAAACAGTAACACACTGCGAGCGTCGATATGCGATCATCCCTTCTCCCTCGTCCCTTCTTCTTTACCCTGTTTGCCTTCATTTCCTGCCTTTCCTGCTTTTTTTCGACTCCCACGCAGGCCCAGCCTTCGGGTCGGGACCTCGCCCAGTTGGTCCATGACCGCTATGTGGGCGACGACGCCGTCTCCCGTCAGATCATGGAACTCATCCCAACCAGAGGCCAAAAGCGGATCCGTGAATTGACCATTAGCGGCGTGGACCGAGGTACGGTGCGCAAAACCTTGATCCGGTTCATCTCGCCCGCGGACATCAACGGAACGGGCTTCTTGTCCATCGAAAACGAGCAAGGCGGCACGGACCAGTTCCTGTACCTACCGGCCCTGAACCGCACCAGACGCGTTGTCGCCGGCCAGAAAGGCCGCAGCTTCGTGAACACCGATTTCACTTACGAGGACATGGAACGTCGACCAGTTGATGACTCGGAACACGTCGTCATCGGCGAGGAGCCATTGGGAGGCGTGGACTGCTGGATACTGGAAAGCCGACCGAAACCCGGCACGGATTCACAATATTCCATGGTCCGCGCCTGGGTGGCCCAGGATATGCATTTGCCTCTGCGGGTGGATTTTTTTGCCGAAGGCGAAGAGCCGGTTAAACGCTACTCCGTGCTTCAACTTGAAAACATCCAGGACATCTGGACCGAGACAAAAGTAACCATGGAAGACCTGCACTCCGGCCATCAGACCGTCCTGGAAACCACGGAAATCCGCTACAACACGGGCCTCCCAGACAACGCCTTCACCCAGCAGGCTTTGGAGACATGGTAGGCCACACGCCTTCCGCGTTTGAAGCAGGCTCAGGAGGTCGCGAGTCGTCGCAGCAGTAGGACAAAGCAAGGGAAATGAGATGCGGTACAGGGAGCGACACACAATGACGAACCAGCCGAGCCTGCGATCTTTTTGCGCTCTGGCGGTCCTTGCCCTACTCCTCCTTCCGACTCCGGCCCTGCCCAGCTCACCGGCCCAGGTCTTTACCCTCGAACTCACCCCAGGGCACGGACAGCAAGTTCTGGCCGTGGCCTTATCCCAAAAGCCGCACTCGATCCACACATTTGAACTCGGCAACCCCGCCCGGCTGGTCATGGACATCTCTCCAGCACGGCTTCCTGGGGGGAAACACCATATTCCCACGGACCACGACCTGTTTCACGGCATCCGCGCGGCTCAGTTCACCAGACAAACCGTGCGGGTGGTCCTGGACCTGAACCAGGACGCGCTGCACCTGGTAACCTCCCGCCCCGTAGCGGGCGACCAAGCCCAGCACCTGATTCTGGTCAGCCTGCTTGCGCCCGAGGACGCCGCCGTCTTTGCCGATGCACAGCCCAAGGCACCACTCAGCCCCCCGGCTTCCAAGGCTACAGAGCAACAGGACCCGAGCCTCGCGCCGATCCTCCATGATGCCCGTTCCCAAACAGAGTCCAAGACCCCTCCGACCCAGAAGATCATTTTGTTCGGCGACCCTCAGACCCAAGTGAGTTCGCCCGACACGGCCCAAGCCTCGCCGTGGGGGCGCATGGAGGCCTCGGGCTTCATCATGGCCAAGGGGGCTCAGGAATTGCGGGAATCCAGCGATAGCCAGCCGCGGACATTTCGCAACACCATCAGGGTTGAGGGGAAGTGGACCCCGCCGACATCCGCCGCAGGCCTCGCGGCAACCGGTTCCTCGACCACATTTCTCCTGGCCTCGATCCAGTCCGACTATCTCAGGTTCGGCCCCGATCCCACATGGGACGAACACGACCTGGAACTCTACGAAGGCTACCTGTTCCGGGGCGCGCCGGGCTGGGACATGCGCCTGGGCAGACAGATCGTGCGCTGGGGCAAGGCGGACCAGCTCAGCCCGGTGGACAATCTCAACCCTCAGGACTTGCGTGAATTCATCATCCCGGACCTGGAGGACCGCAAAATCCCGAATTGGATGGCCAGGGTCCGTCTGTTTCCAGGGGCTTTCACCCTGGAGGGCATTGTTGTGCCTTTTTTTGAAGCGGACAGGTTCGATTATTCCGGCACGAAATGGGCACTGCTGGGTATCGACCAGCCCGGTGTTCCCATCCAAGAGACCAAGCCCGCACGGAACCTGGGCAACGCGGATTGGGGCGCACGCTCGGCCGTAACCATGGCCGGCTGGGATGTGGCCCTGAGCTACCTGTATGCCTGGGAAAAATCCCCGCGCTTGGAATTCAGTCCGGAAGATCCTCAAGGCCCAGCCCTCCGAGCCGACCACCATCGACAGCACATTGTCGGCCTGGAATTCGAAACAGCCCTGGATAAATTCGGATTCCGAGGTGAAGGCGCGTATTTCCACGAACAATCCCTGCAGACCCGAAACTTGCAGGCCCGGCCCAAGCCCGTGGCCCAATACGTCCTCGGCCTGGACTACCTGGGCGAACAGGACTGGTACGCCAACATTCAGTTCTCGCACCAGCATGTGTTCAACCATGAGCCGGGGCTGCTGGCCAAACGCGACAGCTACTTTCTCAACGGGGAAGTCAATCGGGAGTTCTGGCGGGGCAATATCACGCTCAAGCTGGGCTACGCCCTGGATCTCCAGGACGGCGGCTCCTTCCTGACCCCGGAAGCCATCCTGACCTACTTCAAAAACCTTGAACTTTCCCTTGGGGTCAACCTGTTCTCTGGATCAGGCGAGTCCCTCTTCGGTCCATACAAGGACAACGATCAGGCCTTTTTCAAGGCCAAATATTACTTTTAGATCCGCCCCAATCGACCCCATGCTTCACTCTTTTGCACTTCCGTCACTCTTTTTGCCAAACAATCAGCACATCCGCGCAGTGGCTCTTTTCCAGCAATCCTCTCTTTGCCGAACATCTCAAAATCGGCTACCTTCCTTGCAATTGCATTATGGCCGAGATAACATTACAAGGCTTTTCATGTTTACAACAATCTTGCTTCCAGGTTTGTAGCGACATGTACCCGGCCAAGCAAAGATGGCTGCCCTTTCCCAATGAAACGTTTCCGGCGACCGTGCTCCAGCACGCCCCGGATGATGTTGACTACGTCTTCAAGCTCGCGGACGATCCTGACGAACTTTGCCAAGCGTATCACCTACTCTACAGGGAGTACCTGAACGTCGGCTACATTCAAGAAAGTCCGGGGAAGCTCTTGTTTACCCCACACCATCTGCTCCCCACGACCACGGTCTTCCTGGCCAAGTCTCAGGAAGCCGTCCTTTCCACCGCCACCCTTGTCCACGATTCCAAGCCATCCGGCCTGCCCATGGACGCCTTGTTCCACGCTGAACTGGATACCTTGCGCGCGCAAAACCGAAGAATTTTGGAAGTCTGCTCCCTGGCCTCCGACAGATGCGCTTTTTCGCGACGCGGCATCCAGAACTTCACCAAGCTGATTTTCCTGTATTGCGTATTCCTGGACATTGACGACGTCTGCATCATGGTCAATCCGAGACACGTTCATCTGTACAAAAACCGATGCGAGTTCGAGATCTTCGCGGAAGAGAAATATTACCCCAAGGTCAATGCCATGGCCGTGGCTTTGCGTGCCAATGTGCATAAGGCAAGGGAAAAGCTCGACCGAGTGTACTTGAAGTTTTCCTACCAGCACAAACTCTTCTCCCACTACCTTTCCTTGAGCATCGCCCTTGACGCCAGCATCTTCAGGGTATTCGGCGATGTTCAATCCTCGAAAACGTGCCGCAATCCCCTGGACGCAAACGTGATCAACCGGTTTTTGGGTCACAAGGCAGACGCCCTGTCGGATGTTCCCTTGGATTTTAAAAAACTGCTCCATGAATCCTACCCCGGAATCCGAATCTGAAAACCAGCCGCAGGGTTGATGGTGTGTTCCAGAGATTCAGGAACATATTCGACAAATCGGTTGAACATGCTGCCGTCCAATGTTTGTAGACGACTTTCGCACGAGAGGCCCGGCCTGTATCCGACCCTTCATGCATCACCTCAATCATATTTGATGAGGACCTCCCATGACCGTACACCCCGAGCAACTCCTCCAGGAACGTCGCAGATCCGTCAGGCTTCGTCGCTCGGCCATGCTCAGAGCCAAGCTGGACGAAATTGACCGCCCGAACATCAAGATCGCGGAAACCCAGGACGAATTGGCCCAGTCCTTTGCCCTGGTCTACCAAGAGTACTTGGCCTCCGGATACATCAAGACCCCGCATTCCTCGGAAATGCATCTCAGCGTCTACAATTTTCTGCCCAAAACCTGCGTCTACATCTTCCGAAGCTACACCAAAGTCATATCCACGTTGTCCCAGATCTTCGACAGCGAACTGTTCGGGCTACCCATGGACGCGCTGTACCAGCCGGAACTGGACGCCTTGCGGGCAAAAGGCCGCAAAGTCACGGAACTTTCCGCCCTGGCCACGCCCAAGGAGACCCGCTGGTGCAACCTGATGGTCTTTCTTTCCAAGACCATGTTCGAGTATTCCAGACTCGTGGACGTTGACGACATCTGCATCATGGTCAACCCCAAGCACGTCAATTTCTATAAGACCATGTTCCTGTTTGACGACTTCGGACCGGAACGGTTCTACGAAGGCGTGGGGGCGCCGGCCGTTGCCCTGCGCATTGACATGGACACCATTGAGGAAAAACTGAGCGAAAAGTACCAGGATTTCGACGTGGATGGGAATCTACATGCCTTTTTCTGCAAGATGAACACGACCATGCAGGAACTGCAAAGCGGCTGGACCTTTCATGAAAAAAGGCACCCCATGGATGCCGACGTTGCGAAGGTCTTTTTCGAAGTCAGGCCAGACGTCTACACAAACCTATCTCTCATCCAGAAGCAATACTTGCAGAAATTCTATCCATTCTTGAGCAACGGCAAGAAATAGTTCGCCTATTTTTTAGAATCAGACGCCACGAACTGAAAAACTGCTCCTCGTAGCATCCTCCTCAGCAGCTCTCATCCCCTGCTGCTTCCGACTTTTTCATTTACCAGATTCTATTGCCTTCCGCTCGTGTTTGCCTTTCAGCGACATGATTGCCGGAAGAAGAACGATGTCGCCGACCAAGGCTGTCAGCATGACCATTGCGCTGAGCAGGCCAAAATGGATCGTGGGCACGAAATTGCTGCACACCAGCACCCCGAAACCAATGGCCAGAATGACGGATGTAGTCACGATGGCCAGCCCTTTGTTCACGATGGCCTTTTCCAACGAAACGGAGATGGACCGATTCTGTTTTCGATGGGCACTGTATTCGGTCAAAAAGTGAATGGTATCGTCCACGGCAATGCCCAGGGCCACCACGGTAATCAAGGCGGTGGAGGTGTCCAAGGGAATGCCCAGCAGGCCCATGACCCCCAGATTCAGCAGCAATGGAAACAGATTGGGGACCAGACTCAGCAAGCCCATTTTCACCGAGCGCAACACCAGAAGCATGATCAGGCCAATGACGCCCACCGCCAATGCCAAGCTTGAAACCAGGCTCTCAATCAACGCCTGGATGACATTGACCTGTTGGACGACGTTCCCGGTGATTCTGACCGCAATACCTTCGGCCTCAAGTCTATCCAGAAAAGCCTGCAGAGCCTGAATCAACTCCGCCTGCCTGGCGGAGCTTGTTTCCGAGAGTCGAACCAGGATCCGGGCATGATCCAGAGCATTGTTGATGAAGTCGTCAATATCCCGTGAATCGTAGAGCAAGAGGTACTGCGCGATCAGCTCTTTCTCACGGGGGATGACATAAAAGGCTGGGTCCTCGTCATGGAAGGCCTTGTTCATGTCTTTGATGTAGTCGCCAAAGGAGATCGCCGTGTCCACCCCGGGCAACGTCAGCACAATGGACTGGATCGCATCCAACAACAGGAGATTATCCGGTTCACTGAACGCGTCAAAGGTTTCGGCGCGCAAGGAGATGTCCATCGTCGCGACCCCGCTGAGATGGTCCTGCACGAAGTCCAGATCCTGGCGGATGGGACTGTCCTTCTTGAAATACTCGACCAGATTGGTCTCTACGGAAATTTTCCCGGTAAACCAGACAGAGCCAATCACCACGGTCAGGAAGACAAAACAAACCCGGACATGTCTTTTTTGTACATACCCGCTCAGTGCATACAGGAAGCCAGGCAGCCCCCGATCTTTGGGTCTGTCACGGAATATTTTCGAGGGGTTGCAGAACAGCAACAAGGGGGGAAGGAGGAAAAAAGAGAAAATAAACTCGAAAACCATGCCCATGGAAGCCGCGTAGGCAAATTCACGGATCGGTGCAATACTGCTGACGGAGAGGGACAAAAAACCGATTGCCGTGGTCAATGTGGTCAAGAAACAGGGCAGGATCAGCTTTCCCAGAATACTGACCAGAGCCGACCTATTATCCGGAAAGGCCTGAAGAACCTTTCTATCCAGGCGGGAAAAGATGTGTACAGTATCCGCCAAGGCCAGGGCCATGACCAGGGACGGCACCACCGAAGTCACGTTGTGCATGGCAATGCCGGTCATGGCCATGAAACCCATGGTGGACCCAACGCAGAACGTGATGTTGATCAGGGCCAGGACCATCAACCGAAAACTCGCGAAGACAATCAGCACCACCAGGGCCACGAGCAAATAGGTCAGCGGAATGAATATGGAAAGGTCCTGCTGGACATAGCGGCTCAGGGCAACATTGGTCACGGAGTTGCCGGCCAGGTGAAACCCAAGCCCCTCGGCTTCCTGTTGCGCCAGCATCTCATGAACATGTTTCAGCAGGCGCTGACGAAATGCCTGGTCCCCCGGGTGGTCATGCGGATAGACAACAATAGCTGCGGCTTGTCCGTCCCTGGAAATCAGGTTGTCCAGGTAAAGCGGCGTTGTCAGGGCCTGCTGCCTGAGCAGCTCAAGCCCTTCACTGGATGAAGGGACGGTCTCAAGGAACTTCCTGACGTCAAAATACTCCTGGGCGCCGTCCACATAGTCGACATTGGCCAGGCTTTTCACATCACGGATGCCGGGCAGATCTTCAAGCGCAAGGGTCAAATCCTTGAGCAGCAGCAGGTTCTGTTCGGTGAAGATGTCGGGCTGTCTGAAGGCGATGACAAAGAACTCGTCGTTGCCAAAGACCGACTTGATTTCCTGGTAATAGGCGTAATCGGGATCATCATCGACAATAAAGTAGTCCACGTTGTCGATGGTTTTGATATTCGGAATCTGGGCCAGAAAAAACAGCCCCATCACCCCGCTTACAGCCAGGGAGAAGAGGGGGCACCCCACGGCAAAGGCACAGACCCATTTCAGGATCCCCTGCACCCTCAGCCTCCTGTCTCTGCCTTGTCCGGCCGCCTTGCCTCGTGCGGGTCGTAGCGCCCCCTGGCAATGATCCTGCCCGGATCCAATACCTGCTTCAACTCATGAACCACGTCCCAGAAAACGTCTGAGCCCTCGGCCAAGTGGGCCATGGAAGCGATGGAGGCCCGGTAGGGGGCATATCCGGCACGCATGATCTTTTGAAACAGTTCCGCGTAGCACTGACGGGCTCTGTCTGTTTCTTCCGGACTGTCTCGGTCGTAGGCAATGGTACATACGGCCACCATGGCCCGTTCCGTGATCAAGGAGACGGTAATCAGCGGCTCGAACCCGTACTCAAGGAATATGGGAGATACCTGCTGCACCAGGTCCTGGGCTGCCTCCCCTGTCATGGGCATGATCGGGGAGACCCACATCAACCCGGCATTGTTGTCCAGGGGATCCATGGAATCCGGCTCCGTCCGCCCCTTTATCCGCCAAAGCGTTCCGTAAAGGAAAGCATCCGTGGGCTGCCCCTGGAGCAATCCGCCCACCTTGATCAGGATACCCAGCTTGGCCTGGATCGGCTTGGCCCAGCCACGAGACTTCAGGAAGCCCAAAACTGTCTGCGCCAGGGACAAAGAGGCCGGACCGACGAAACGCACTCGGCCAAGATGCCGCAGGGCCTTACGGATTTCTCTCCGCGCAACCCGCACTTCAGCCTTTGTCCCGTAGATCGCCCCGCTGATGTTCCAGGCCCCGAACCCGCCTTTTGCGCGCAGCCCTTTGCGCAGCATTTCCGGCAAGGGGGTCTTACCGTGCGACTCCTCCCACGGGTAGCGCTGGAACGATGAAATAATCCGCAAGTCATTGCCGATGTGCACCAGGCTTTTGACCTGTCCCCGGAGCTTCAACGGGCGCAGGGCATCGACCATCCGGGGCAAATCGCCGTCATCCGGCATGGACAGGAAAAACATGTTGAAGCAATCCGGTTTGGGCATCAGCCAGATGCCCAAACCCGTGACAATACCCAGGCTGGACTGGGTGAACAGGCCGTCCAGGTAAGGGCCGATGCCCCACTTGAACACGTGCGTTGCCTTGGCTTCCTGGTAGTGCCCATAGCCCGTGCGCAGCACCCTTCCGTCACCCAGCACAATCTCCATCCCGCAGCTATGATAGAAATGATCCCCGTACGGGGTGTGCCCGAACCCCCGCTCCAGGGTGTTGCCCAGGATGCTGGCCTCGGGGCCGGAGCCCGTGCAGTCGAACCACAGGGGGATGTCCTGGTCCCGCAGATGATCAAAAAGCTGTTTCTGGGTCACGCCCGGCTCGATGACCGCGTAGGCCAATTCCCGGTTCACTTCCAGGATGTGGTTCATCCCGGACATATCCAGGATTACCTGCCCGTGGGTCACGGCGCAGGCATCGCCGTAGCCCCAATTTTTGCCCCGGCTGATGGGGTACAGGCTGATGCCCGCCTGGCGGGCAATGGTCACGACGGCCTGTACTTCCTCGGTGGTAGAAGGGTAGAGCACCCCGGCAGGCATGGTGCCCTTGGGCAGGGTGCTGCGTGCATACCGGTCTATTGTCTCCCGGTCGCGACGAGCCCGCGCCGGGCCCAGCAGCCTTGCCCATTCCTTGAATGCGGTGTCAAAGTCCGGTTTCATGGCTGTTCCTGGATGACAATGGTTTCCGTGGGAGATCGCATTTCATAGGTCACCCCCCGCCAGGTAATCCGGTTGGTGAACAGGGAATAGATGGTATTCATCAGAGCCAGAATGGAAGCCGGCGGGGCCAGCAGACAATAGGCCGGAAAAAGCCGTACCAGCTGCCGACGGTGTTCGGGGAGCATCTCCAGAACCGCGGGGAGCAGGACCAGGCCGTTGAGCATTTCCATGGGGATGATCGCAAGCATCAGCAGAGCAGCAACCAGGATCAACGGATCAGCTGCCCAGCCAAGGGCATAGCCCACGAGCAATGCCACGCCGAGCACCAGGATGGCGTTGCCCACGCAGTGAGCCAGGGCGATCTTCCACCACAGGGCCGGATGGTAGACCCTGGCAATGATGGTCTGGCGGTTGGTCCATTCCAGCATCTGGGCAAAGGTGCAGTCCTCATGGGTGGATACCAGGCATTGGGGCACGAAGCGGATGCCCAGCCCCTGGCTCCGCACCGCCGAGGTGATGGTCATGTCGTCGGACAGGGCGGTCTGCCAGCGGTCCGCAACCTTGCAGGTTTCGAATGTTTTCTTGCGGATGGCCATGGCCCCACCCCAGGCATAATTGGCTTGGGGGTCCGTGAGAAAGACCACCCCACCGCCGTTCCAGGCCGACCGCAGAACGGACCACAAGCCGCCCTGGACCGGCATGTACCAGCGAAAGCCCGTGGCCAAACCGGTCTGGTGATTTTCCAAGGGCTGGACAAGGTGGCGCACGAACCCCGGCCCAGGCCGGGCGTCCGAATCCATGAACACAAGGACATCCGTATCCTCGCCCACCTCGGCCACGGCCTTAAGCTGATTGTTGATCTTTTGGCCACGGCCCGGTGCAATGCCAGCGACCAGGAGCCGGGCCCGGACCTGGGGGTGGGCGTGAAGCCTTTTCTGGAGAGCTTCATGAGCTGGATCATCACGGCTTGCCGTAACCAGGATCAGTTCCAGATCCGGATAGTCCTGATCAAAAAAAGCCCCAATGTTCACATCGAAGTCAGGATCCAACCCCTTGCAGGGTACAATCAGGCAAACCTTGGGCCGATACCCGCGATCCGGATCCCGCCCCAAAGCTTCCCTGATATCCCGCAAAAACCGCCTTGCCAACAAAACCGGCAGGCTCGAAGCAACCACGGCAACAACCCCAATCAAAAAAAACACCCAACTCATACCCCCCTCCTCCTTTTTCCTACCTCTCCCCCTCTCACATCTCTTCATCCCTCCCTCTCTCCCTCACTCCTTCCCCCCTTCCAACCTCCCCAATCCTCCTCGCCGGCACCCCCCCCCAGATTTCCCCCGCCCCAATCCTCGAACCTTTCTTGACCACCGCCCCGGCCGCAACAATGGCGTTGTCCCCGATGTGCACATCCGGCAACACCACCGCCTTCACGCCCACAGTGACATTCCTGCCGACCACGATCATCCCCAAATCCACCCGATCGCCTTCCACGGCATGGGACGTGAGCAGGCAATCCTCGCCGAGCATGCTGTAGTCGCCGATCTCCACCAGGGAGGGATCCAGGATCTTGCCACCGACCATCACGCTTTTGCCGATCTTCGCGCCCAGGAGACTGAAAGCTGGGCCGCGCAGGTTTACCGGGACAAGGTTGGCATTGATCAGGGGCCAGAGATGGGTCACGTAGACATAGCCCATCAGTTTCCAGACAAGAGACTGGCGGTCCGTGTTCAGGAGCAACCCTCCCTCGAGCAAAGGACACAGCAAGCGCAACAGCCAAAGTAAAATTAACGTGCCTAGCACAAAGCCACTCAGGAAGACCGCAAACAAGAAAAAAGCCTGAAACCCGTGAGGCAGAAGGATTAACTGATGGACTACCAAGGCTAAGCCTGCCCCTGCGGCCAAACATGCTCCGGTGGCGCTTGTACCGAGGATAATGTCAGGGAGTATAATTTTCATATGCGGAGGGTATTCGTATCCGGGATCAAGATGCGAGACAAGCTGATCCTGCTTTCGTTCCTGGTGTTGATCATGAAAAAAGGCCGCCTTGCAAGCAAGGCGGCCTTAAAATCATGAGTTTGAAATGCGTGCCTTGATTTTAGGCCTTGTTTTTTCGTCGCACCCTGGCGTACCCTGCCAGACCCAGGAGTCCAGCACCAAGCAGAAGCATAGTTCCGGGCTCGGGCACAATACCTGCTTGCACATCAAAACTGGTATTTTCAAAAGTATCCCAACCATTTTCAGTTCCTGTATATTTTGCATTACCCTGCAACAATACATCTGCTGTTGCATTACTAGCAGAAACATAAATATCTTTATCAAAAATACCTTCCCAAGCTGCACCTACAGAATTTATAGTAAGGTAACCAAGATTAGCAATTTTCAATCCAGTTAAGTCTGAGTCTGAAACAGCTTTTTCTGCGACTTGTGATTGATATGTTCCAGGAAAACCCGAAAACTCAGGGAAAAAACCAGGAGCGAATGACAAGTCTAACATGAGAGTACCATTTGCTATAATATTATTAGCAAAAGTTGCTGCAGATGGCCCAGCAGCGATATCATTATCAAAATGTGTGTTTAAAGGTCCAGTATTGTTTTCATAAATTTTAACGCTACCACCAGTAAAGTAGCCAATACTACCGGCTAATTCAGGATCAAAGCCTTCTATTGGAGTGAGAGCTTCAAAAACAACATTATAATAAACACCACCTTGACCATAGACATATTTAAATTGGTTTACTGGTTGAATTATAGAATTTGCTTGCAATAACCCCTTCAACTCACCATTTGCTGTTTCTGTAAAATAGGACTCTCCATCGAGAACAAATTTCACAGGCCCTAGTGAAAGTGAAAGCGCATGAGCATTCCCCACCATCAGCATCCCGCTGAGAAACATTGCCGCCAGAAACAGGGTCAATAACCTTTTCATAATACTCTCTCCTTGTTAAACTCAAAAAAATTTAGGACGAACGGTTCATCGTCACCAGATTTCATTACAACACCTTAAGCAATCAACGTGCCACAGCGCAACATATTGAAATTAAGCGATGTCTACTTTTTTCTTGCCACTTAAGTGTAAAAACAATCGACAAACTGCTTTTCATTCGAAGCATACCTTAAGGTTTTGAATAACCCAAACCAAGCCGACAATGTCCTCGAATACCCTGAAACACTTAACTTCATGAACAATCCATTAGCTCGCCCTCTTGATTTAAACTCCCTCGTGCCCGTGCAAAATTTTCCGACACTCTTTCAGCAAGGCGAAACATCATCCCCCAACAACATAATTTCATACACAAAAAAGAAAACCCAGCCTTTTTCCGCCTCAGCGCAATTGCCCCAAAAACCTGCCTTACGCAGGAGTCGAGGTTGGTTGTATTTTTTTCCGACAAACCCACTTCACTTTCCGCCAACCGAATTTGGTGCACCACACCTTCAAACCTTATCCAGGTTGTCGTCCCATTGCCCACTCAACCCCAACAAAGAAGCATGCTTTTTGCAAAGATGTCTCCCATGGACGACAAAGCCTGGCCGCGTATTCTGCCTTTTGCCCTGTTCATGGCCGTGATCGGCCTTGAAGAAGGGCTGCGTTTTTTGGATTCCAGACAGTGGATCAGCCTCCAGGAATCCACGCTGCTCCTGCTCTACCCACTCAAGCCCCTGGCCGCGCTGGTCGCCTTGTTCCTCCTGCGCAGGGCCTACACGGAACTGCGTTGGGCAGACCTGGCCCGGCCCGGCCCGACCCTGGCCGCCATCTCCCTGGGCCTGGGCGTCTTCGTGCTCTGGATCAACATGGACTGGTCCTTTGGTGCCCTGAGCGAACCGCCCGGATTTGATCCCGGCGTCTTTGCCGATGAGCGCCTCCGGCTGGCCATGATCCTGGTCCGGATTTTCAGTGCCGTGGTGATCGTCGCGATCATGGAAGAAATCTTCTGGCGCTCCTTTCTGCTCCGCTACATCATCAACCCGGCGTTTGCCAAAGTCCCCCTGGGCGCATTCACCTGGCCCTCCTTTCTGATCTGCGCCGTGCTCTTCGGCCTGGCCCACCATTTCATCCTGGCCGGGATCATGGCCGGCATGGCCTACTCCCTCCTCCTTTACCGAACCAAAAGCCTGGCCCAATGCATCCTGGCTCATGCCGTGACCAACCTGGCTCTGGCCGTTTATGTCCTGCGGACCGGGCACTGGCATTTCTGGTGATCAGCCGAAAACCATTCTGACTCCCCTCGAAGCCACAAGCTTGGGCAGACTTGCGTCCCTTTGTTCGCCTTTTACGGACACCCACATACCTTGCCCGTTCCTTGTGCATCCCTCACTCCCCCCTGAGCCTGAACCACCCTGTTCGCTTTTTGCGGATTATTTCCCGTGGCAACCGTGAAAACCGGATTGCGCCTCACAATAAAAAGCATGTCATTTCAGATGGTAAAGCGGAGCAGCCCAGTCTGATAATTAGGCACGCATCTTGATATGTGATCACAAGAGAAATCCATTTTTGAAGAATCTTTTGCAACTATTCCGTCCAACCTGAGGGAGCGTCACTTTCCGGCGCTGGATTCCCTCCTTCGCGGGAATGACGTGTTTTTCAACGCCGTGTCCGAGTCAGCCCAACCCGCGAAATCTGTCCTCGTGCAGACGGGGAGCGGGTATCCAGGCCGCTCTTCCTCGGACAAGCTCAACAGTTACAAGCGCTTTAACATTGAATCACATTTGAAATCGAATAACTTCTAGTTGCTTGAGGAGGGTATGTCCTTGCTGAGATCATGCGTGTTTATCTTTTCGGTATTGTTGTTTTTCGTTTCCGCCTGCGGTGCCAATACCAAGGAGGAGCTGTACGCCGAAGGCGTTGCGCAACTGGAGCAGGGCAACCCTCAAGGCTCCATCGTGGCCTTTCGCAATGCCCTGGAAAAAGACCAGAACTTTTTCGAGGCCCGCTTTCAATTGGCCAAGGCCTATCTAGAGCTGAACAGGTTCGAACTGGCCGAGCAGGAACTGCGCAAGGTCCGGTTGCAGAACCCCTCCCATCCTGAAATCGCCCTGGAAATGGGCCGTGCCCTGCTCCTCGCCGACAAGCTCCCGGAGGCCCGTGAAGAAATTCTGGCCTATCTGCAAAACAGTCTCGATTCGCCGGAAGCCCTGCTTGTCCTCGGCGAGATATATGGGCGTGAGGCCAACTACGAGCAAGCCGGAAAAACCTTTCAACAGGTGCTGGTCCATGTTCCGGACGATCCAGAGGCCAATATCGGACTGGCCAAAATCGCCCTGATCCAGGGACAACTTGAGCAGTCCCGGGCCTTTCTGGACACCGCTCTGGCCATGGTTCCGGAGCATCTGGAAGCCCTGCACCTGCTTGCCGACATCCAGCAACGCCAAGCTGAAGTGGACGGCCTTTTGGAGACCTTCAGGACCATCACCCGGATCAACCCCCAGGATGTGAACAGCCTTTACCGCATGGCCATGATCCACCTGGACAAAGGCGACCTGGAGAAAGTGGACGAAATCGGTCGGGGCCTCAGAGAACAGCACCCGCGCCGGGCAGAAGGCTTCAGCCTGCAGGGGCTGAGCTATTTCCGGGAGCAGAACTTTTCCGAGGCCATTGTTGCCTTGCAACGGGCCAACAGCATCCAGCCCTCCCTGGAAAACCACTTCTACCTGGGCTTGAGCCTCTACCAGACCGGCGAGTTGGAAAGCGCACTGAGCGCATTCCGTACCGTCCTGGACCGCGCGCCCGAGTTTGTCCAAGCCCGGCTGATGACCGCTCTCATCCTTCTTCAGCAGCAGCGCCTGGACCCGGCCATTGACGAGGCCCAGCGCGTCATCCGTCAGGTCCCGGGCAATGCCCTGGCCTACAACGTCCTCGGGAGCGCGTACATGGCTCGGGGCGATCACGGGCAGGGCCTGGAAGCCTTGCGCACGGCGACGCAGTTGAACCCGGGCCTGGTGGACTCCTATCTCAAGCAGGGCATTTTCCACCTCAGCCAGGGGCATGCCGAGGATGCCGAAGCCAGCCTGGACGCCGCTATCCAGGTGGCGCCGGACCAGCTGCAGATCCGCATGCTGCAGTTCGCCAACCTGATGCGCCAGGGCGAGGTGGAGAAGGCCTACGACCTGATGCAAGAAGGGCTCAGCGGGGATCCGAGCGATGCGGCCCTGTACAACAACATGGCCGCGATCCGATTCTCCCGGAACAACCCATCCGAGGCGATGGAGCTTCTGGACAAAGCCAAGCAGGTCAATGCCGCCTACCTGCCAGCCTACTTCAACTCCGCGGCCTATTACACATCCAGCGGACAGCCGGATAAGGCCCTGGAGGAATATCAGGCGGCCCTGGCCCAGGAGCCCGCCAACCCCAGGGCGCTGATGAGCGCGGCCCTGCTGTCCGGGATGCTCGGCCAGGAAGAACAGGCCCTGGAATTCTTCGGCAGGGCCCGGGCCACCGGGACGCCCCAGGCTTTCCTGGCCTCGGCGGAGCACCACCTGCGGCGGGGAGAGCCGGAACAGGCGATGACCGTGTTGGATGAAGGCATCGCCGCCACCACGGACAACCTTCCCCTCAAGGAGGCCAAGGGCCGCATTCTCCTGGGTCTGCGCGAACACGACAAAGCCATTGCCCTGTTTCAGGAAATCCGGGAGCAGCAGGAAGAGAGCGGTCTCCTGCTTCTGGCCGACGCCTTCATGCGCAAGAACGACCCTTCCACGGCCATGGAACAGGCCGGGGAGTTGATTGCCCTGCGCCCGGACGCCGCCGGGGGCTATCTGCTCCTGGCCTCAATCCACGAGGTGGCGGGGAATCTGGATCAGGCAGAGGCCCAAATCCAGGCCGGCCTCAAGGCCGAACCGGCCAATGCCCAGGCTGCCTTGCGCCTGGGCAATCTGCACGCCCGCAGAGGCGAGCTGGACAAGGCCATGCAGGCGTTCCAGCAGGCCGAGCAGATCAACCCCGACTTTGCGCCGGCCATCTTTGCCCAGGGCTCCGTGCTGGAAGTTCAGGGCAAGATACCCGAAGCCATAGAGGCCCATCGGCGCGCCCTGGGAAAAAACCAGAACTACGCCCCGTCCCTGAACAATCTGGCCTACCTGTACCTCAAGGGCCACGGCGACAAAGCCGAAGCTTTGAACCTGGCAGGCCGGGCCTTCCGGGCGGAGTCCAACAATCCCGGGATCATGGACACCCTGGGCTTGGCCCTGATCATGAACGATCGGGCCTCTGATGCGCTGCCCCTGCTGGAGCGAGCCGCGGCCATGATCCCGGACAACCCCACGGTGCGCTATCACCTGGGCCTGGCCTACAAGAATGCCGGGGAACCGGACAAGGCCCTGGAAGAAGTGAACAAGGCCCTGGAGTACGAAACCTTTCCCGAGAGCCAGGAAGCAAGGGACTTAAAACGTGATTTGGAGCAATAGTATCCAAGAGATTCTCAGCTGATGATCAACCTGGAGTAATCGCATGAACAAGTTCCAACTCACACTTATTGCCGGCGATCTGGCTTTGGCTTTCTTGGCTCTGTACGCGGCCTTCGCTCTGCGCTTTGGCCCGGCCCTGGAAAGTGGCGCGCAACATCAGCCGGAACAAGTGTTGGCTTTTGCCCTGGTCATGCTTTTTTCCTCCTTTTTCGTGGAAATGTACAACCGCCTGGACTTGGCTTTGAGAACCCTGATCATGCGATCCATCATGGGCTTGGCCTTGTCCTTTTTCCTGCTGTCGGCCCTGTATTACACTTTGCCGTCCATCATGTACGGACGGGGCGTGGTATTCCTGGCCATGGCCGTCTTCGGGACCCTCCAGGTCCTTTGGCACGTGCTCCTGCGTCGTGTCGACGTATTCCCCGGCATTGCCAAAAGGGTGCTTATCGTTGGCACCGGCCCCCTGGCCCTGCAAATGGGCACGCTCGTGGATGCTCGGAGCCAACAATACGTTCTCTCCGGCTACTACAACCTTGAATGCGAACCCGTGGACGTGCCCAGGCAGGAAATCGTGCCCAACGGCCACGGCCTTTTCGAGGCCGTCAAGCAACACCGGGCTCAGAAGGTCGTGGTTTCCTTGTCCCAGCGACGGGGGGTTTTTCCCTTACAGGAGATGCTCAGCTGCAAAATCAGCGGCGTGGAGGTGGTGGACGCTCCCACTTTTTACGAGCAGGCCACGGGCAAGCTGCTTCTTGAAAACATCACCCCCAGTTGGTTCATCTTCTCCAGCGGGTTTCGCATCAACGATTTGATCCGCTTTGCCAAACGCATGGTGGACGTGACCACGGCCGGCCTCGGGTTGCTGCTGGTCTCGCCGTTTTTGCCCATCGTGGCCCTGCTCATCAAACTGGACTCTCCGGGCCCGGTTTTCTTCCGCCAGACCCGCGTCGGCCAGGGCGACAAGGAATTTACCTTGATCAAGTTCCGATCCATGCGGCAGGATGCGGAAAACATTACCGGAGCTGTCTGGGCTGAAAAGGACGATCCACGCATCACTCGGCTAGGCAGATTCCTGCGCAAAAGCCGCATTGATGAAATCCCCCAGCTCTTCAACGTCCTGCAGGGCGACATGAGCCTTGTGGGCCCGCGGCCTGAGCGACCCGAATTCGTGGCCAAGCTCAAGGAGCTGATCCCCTACTATTCCGAACGGCACTATGTTAAACCCGGCGTCACCGGCTGGGCCCAGGTCTGCTACCCCTACGGTGCCTCGGTGGAGGACGCTGTTGAAAAATTGCGCTACGATCTCTATTATGTAAAAAATTTATCCATCCTGCTCGATATCCGGATCATGCTCCGAACCATCGGCGTAATCCTGTTTCGAGAGGGAAGCAGATAGGACTTGACGCCCTGCTTGCAACGCCAGAACCTCTGTTGTTGAGGTCTGGACAAACGAGTGCTGAGTGCGCATTTGCAGTACAGCGGACGCGGTGACTCAGGGAAGACGAAATCCAGATGCCTTTCCCTGGCCCTGAAATTCCCGCACACTTCCGTTGCACCGGGACTTGCGCTCCGGCACTTTTTTTTGAGCGTCCCTGAAGCCGATACGCTATCAAATACCATAAGGAGTTCCCATGAAACGCCTGATCCTGCCCCTGCTGATTATTCTCCTCCTGCCCACCACATCCCTGGCCGAAGAGTACGTAGTCGCCGAGAATGACGTCCTCTCCATTTCCGTCTGGGGCGAAGAATCCCTAAGCGTCACGGCCAAAGTCCGCCCGGATGGAAAAATCACCATTCCGGGCCTGCGGGACGTACAGGCCGCCGGATTGACGCCCATGGCCCTGACCGACGTGCTTGAAAAACGACTCGCGACCATGGTCCAGAACCCCATCGTCACGGTCACGGTCCAAGAAATCTCACCGCGCAGGCTCTATGTCTTTGGTGAAGGCGTCGAAACCACCGGACCATTGAGCCTGCCGCCCCAGTCTTCCCTGCTTCAGGGTCTGGCCTCATTGAGCAATACGAAAAGCGCGGACTTTTCCCGAGCCTACCTGATGCGGGCCGGCACGATCATCAAGGAGAACTTGCACGGGCTGTACGTGGACGGAGACGTCACCCAGGACATCCTGCTCCAAGGTAACGACTTCCTGTTCATCCCCCGGCTCAAGGATCCCAATGTCTATGTTCTTGGAGCCGTCAACGACCCCCGTTTCCTGCCTTACAGAGAAGGGTTGACCCTGCTGGAAGCGGTCCTGGAGGCCGGCGGCTTCTCCCCCATGGCCAGGGAAAACCGGACCAGCGTCGTCCGCAAGCAGCAAGACGACGAGGACCTGGTCATCCCGGTGCGCGGCAAGGATTTGCTTCAGGGGGACACCACCCAGAATATCGAGCTCATGCCCGGAGACTATGTCATCGTGCGAGAGGGGCTGTTCTAGGCTCACATCCGCTTCGCAGTGCACGACGGGATGGCAGGAGGACATGCGGGTTGCGAGTTGATCCGCCTCGTGCCGACAAGAAACCCTCAAAATCTTTTATCCGGAACTCAGAACTGAATCCTCCCGATCGGAGCTCTCATGGCCGCACTTCAGACAGACTTTGACTACAAGAAGTATCTTTATCTCGCCTACAACAGGCGTTTCCTGATCATTTTCGTGACCCTGATCATATCCTTCGCGGGGATTTTCTATAGTCAGGCGTTGACCGACAAGTATGAAGCCAGAAGCACGGTGTTCATCGAAGAGAACGTCATGGCCAGTCTGATGCAGGGCATTGCCGTGACGACCTCCATGGACGCCAAGATCCGCGTGCTGACCACGGCCATGCAGACCAGGACCCTGCTTTTGCAAGTCATCCGGGAATTGAACCTGGATTTGCACATCACCAGCGATGCCCAGCGAGAGGAGCTGGTACAGCAGTTACGCTCGGCAACCAACATCTCCCTGCGCCCCAGAGACGGTCTGTTCGTCATCTCTTTCAGGCACGAAAACCCGCAAGTGGCCAGGGATTATGTCAACACTCTGGTGCGGCGTTATATCGAACAAAACATCACCACCAGTCGCCAGGACACTTACGACGCCTTCCTGTTTCTGGCGGAGCAGATCGAGATTTTCAAGGAGCGCCTGGATGAAGCGGACGCGGCTGTCCTGGCCCTGCGCACGGAAAAAGGCAACCTTCTCAACAGAGACCCCGGACTGGTTCTCCAGGAGATCGCCCAGGCCGAAGACAGACTTCAGGAGCTGTCCGTACGCCGATTTGAACTGCTCTCCCAGGCTTCCCAGGCCCAGGCCATGAGCTTTGACGAACAAGGCAACCCCATGCAGGGCCATTTGGCCAGACTGGACGCCCTGGAACAGCGCCTGGACGGACTCCTGCTCCGTTACGGTCCCAGCCATCCAGATGTTGTCAGGACCAGATCGGCAATCCAGGCGTTGGAACAGCAACGCAAGGACAACCCGGAAGAACCCGCTGCACCGCGCCCCAAAAGCCGTGGGACCGATGTCTTCAGCATCCAGGCCCAGGAACTGAGGGCACAGGAGGAAAGGCTCCGCAGGCAGATTGCTTCCAACCGCGAAATGCTTCAACTGATCCCGGCGGCCCAGGCCGAGTTTGCGGAACTGGAGCACAAACGGGCCGAACAGCAACGGGTTCTCGAACAATTGATGAACCGCTTCGGCCAAGCCGAAGTATCCCGACAGATGGAGCTTCAGGATAAGACCACCACGTTCCGCGTCGTGGACCCCGCCATCCTGCCCTCCAAGCCGGTCAGCCCGAACCGGCTGATGCTGATGCTCATGGGCATTGTTCTTGGCCTGGGAGCAGGCCTGGGACTGACTATCGCCCTGGACTTCCTGGACCATTCCGTTCGCCATGTGGACACCCTGAAAAACCTCGGTTTGCCCATCCTGGCCGTGGTTCCCAGGATGCTCGATCCTGGGTTGGTCATGCGCCAGAAGCGCAAAAACCTGCTTTTCTATTTTTTGGCCGGCTTGATGCTGCTGATGATCATGGGAATTCTGGCCCTTGAATTCTTGCAGATCAACATCCTGCACAAGGCTGTCACCAACCTGCTGGATCAACCTTATGTGGATCGTGGCCTCTCCGTATTGAAACGAATCTATTGGAGAATCTTTTCATAAGGTCCACGCTGTGTGCACATCACCACATCTCACCAAGGAAACCAAACTAGAAGCATCATGAGTAGAATCGAACAAGCCCTGGAAAAGGCCGCCAAGCTGCGCGACGTCAACCTGGAAAGGACGGGTCGCCCGGATGACAACCCTGAATCGCGGACTCCATCACCCGAGGCTCCTCCGCACGCCTTCATCCCCACCCAAAGGCCTCTTGAGATCACCAACCCCACCCTTGTCGCGGCCACCAACCCCCAGTCCCCCATGGCCGAGGAATACCGCAAGCTCAAGGAAATGATCATCAAACTGACCAGGGCCGATCAGGTGAGAAACACCCTGATGATCACCAGCGCGATGTCCGGCGAGGGCAAAACCACCACCGCGATAAACCTGGCCATCAGTCTGGCCCAGGAATACGACCATACCGTCCTGCTCATTGACGCGGATCTGCGCAGGCCCTCCGTCGAAAAGTACCTGGGCCTGGGTCCCAGGCCAGGCTTGGCCGAATGCCTGCTGGACGGGGCCGCCGTCCCTGACCTGCTTATTAAAACCGGCATCGGCAAGCTGGTGGTCCTGCCTTCGGGCAGGGCCACGCCGAATCCGGGTGAGCTTTTTTCTTCCAGCAAGATGCGCGACTTGATCAAGGAAATGAAACACCGCTATGCGGACAGATATATCATCATTGATACCCCGCCGGTGTTGCCCTTTGCCGAAACCAGAACTCTGAGCACCATCGTGGACGAGGTAATTCTGGTGGTCAAATCAGGTCTATCCACCGTGGAAAACATCAAGGATGCCATGGAGGCCATGCGCGGCGCGAGCATGCTGGGCCTTGTCTACAACAATGCGCCTCCAGACTCTCTGGGCAGCAGCTACTCCCACTATCACTATGGCTATGGTTATGGTTATGGTTATGGTACCGGATAAAGGAAATAAACACGTTTTTTCTACTGTGGCATGGCCTTGAAGATAGAAACTATGAACAGTTGCGCATTTAACAAAATCTAGCCCATGAAGCCGTGAAAAACATCGGCAAACCGCGAGCATCTCTCAACCGCTGATTCTTGTCACTCGCAACTCAGCACCCATTGCTCAGCACGTAATTCGGGAGCGTTCGTGTACGAATCCTTTTTCAATCTGCGCACAAAGCCTTTTGACCTGCTGCCCAACCCCTCTTTTCTTTACCAGAGCAAATCTCACAAACGGGCCATGACCTACCTGGACTACGGCATCAAGTCCCGTTCCGGGTTCATCCTCATTACCGGTGAGATCGGTTCAGGCAAGACCACCATCATTCGCGACTTGATAAAAAAGAAGATCCCCAAAGTCGTCCTTTCCAAGGTCTTCAACACCAAGGTAAGTTCAGAGCAACTGATCTCCATGATCAACGACGATTTCGGGCTGCCCGTGCAGGGCAAGGACAAGATTCAGTTGTTGCGCGAACTCAACGAATTTCTGATCGACCAGTTCGCCAAGGACATGCAGCCCGTGCTGATCATCGACGAAGCCCAGAATCTGTCCGCGGAACTCCTGGAAGAGGTCCGCATGCTCTCCAACCTGGAGACGGAACAAGCCAAGCTTTTACAAATCATCCTGGTGGGTCAGCCGGAACTCAAGCGCATCCTGGCCTCCCCGGACATGCTCCAGCTACGCCAACGCATCAACATCAACTGCCACATCCAACCCCTGACCGCGGAGGAAACCGGGGAGTACGTGCTGCACCGCCTGGAAAAAGCCGGAAACCGCGAGGCCGTGGACTTCGCTCCCGAGGTTCTCGCCCTGATTCATACTCACAGCCGAGGGGTGCCCAGGCTGATCAACATTATCTGCGACTTCTTCATGCTGTCCATGTTTTCGGAAGAAACCAGGGCCATGGACGGCTCCACGGCCCTGGAAATCGTCAAGGAGCTGGATTTCGAGCAGCAATTCTGGCAAACCGAAGTCGAAAATACTTCGAGCAACCATTCCGGGAGCAACGGCGACTTATCCGGGAAATACCCCGACCTGGAGAAAACAAAGATTAAGCTCAGTGCACTGTTGAAGGACATTACCCAGCGCATCGAGTACCTGGAACAGAGTGCGGACCAGTGGAACAGGAAGGTTTTCCTGGATGGTAGTGAGGAGCGGATGTCCCGCCTGGAGGAGAGCATTGCCCAGCAGGCCTTGCAGTTGGAAATTCTGGGCGAAGAGATCCACAAGCTCCAAGCACAATCCCGCAACACGCCTCAAGATGAGGGAATGATAGGCCACCGGGACGCAAATTCACGACTTTCGGATGCGGAGACAGGTCCGCCACCCCAAGGCAAAGGCTTTTTGCGTCGGCTCTTCGGCAATGGGAACGAAGGCTGATGCCGAGCCCTGAGAATCGAAGCCTGTGCCGAAGGCGGGGATATTTCCCCTGGCACCGAGAACTCCGGCTCTGAGCAAAGGAAAAATCGCTCTCTTCCATGGCTCATCGTTAAACGACGCAGTTGCTGAGGACGAGAGACACATTACTCCCTGGAGGATCATTATATGCAATATCATACGCTATCACATGCCGGGACCACCCTGATGCCGATCCTCCTGCTGCTCTTTCTGGCCCTCCTCATGTTCCCATCGCCCACCACGGCCTCGGAGTTCACGATTCGTCCCTCCATCGCCATCAGCGAGGAGTACTCGGACAACGTGAACCAGGATCGGGAAAAGCTTTCCGAGTTCACCACCCGGGTCAAGCCCGGGTTGTTCGTCGGCCAGGAAGCCCGGTATTGGGACCTCAGCTTGTCTTATGATTTCGAGTATTTGTATTATGCGCAAGGCAACAAGAAAAAAGGCGATGGCACGTTCATGCAGGACGACACCAAACACACGGTCAATGCCCGTGGCTTGGCGCGTCTCGTGCCCAACCTGCTCTTCCTGGAAATCCGAAACGACTATCGCCGGGTGGACCTGAACCTCCTCCGATCCTCCCAGATTTCCCTCGCGCCTGATACCGATCCGGACGGCCTTCCAATCCAGGAATACCGTGTGGGTACCCCTGAAACCGAGTTCGTCGAGTCAACGGAGCGGGATCGAGACAGCTCGGACCGCAACGTTTTCTCCATTTCCCCTTTCATAGAATTCCAACCCACGCCCTTGAGCACGCTCCGGGCGGGGTATAAATACACAAACACGTGGTACAAGGAAGAGGACATCGAAAAGAAACATCTCCACGAGGCCTTTCTCGACGCGGGCTACGAACTGACAGGCAAACTCGGACTTGATGCCGGTTACTTCAGTGCCTGGGAGCGGGTCAGTGATCCTTCCGACTCGCCCGACCAAGACGAGGAGCAGCTCTCCGGCCGCGAGGATCGCCACACCGTGTACGCTGGGCCACGCTATGCGTACGCCGAAAATTCCAGTATCTATACCCGGATCGGCAACACTTGGCGACGCTCCCCGGACTGGCCATCCGATCATGAACCGTATTGGAGCGCGGGGTTGACCCATGCTTTTGCGGCCATGACCGCTGCCTTGATGTCGCAGGTCAGATACACTTACGATCCGCTGAAAGAGGAATCCCGGCGCGAGATACTCAACACCGCATCCTTGACTCGGCCCTATGCCCGGGGATCGATGGCGGTCACTGGCGCATATACCCTGCTCAACGAGCCCAAAGGGACCAAGGTCGCCACGGGCGTCCACGTCACCCATGAACTCACCCAGCGGCTCACGGCCAATGCCCGGCTGAACTACAGCCGCCGCAAGGAGGACAAGAACGCGCGGCAAGAGGACGGTACCCAGGAAACGTTCTCAGAGCGGATCAACGACTGGAGGCTGCGTCTCGGGCTGACCCACCTCCTTGCCCGTGACTTCACCCTTGACCTGAATTACCTTTTCATCGACTCAGCCTCCAACGATCCTCTTTCCGACGATACCTTCCGGGAAAACAGGATAACCCTGGAGGTGAAAAAAGTGTTCTAGCCCGGTTCCCCGGCACTCCATACGCACATGCTCCAGACCTCCCTCTCCATCGCCGCCATCGTGACGGCCCTGGCCGTACCTCTGTTCCTGCTGTCGCGCGGACGAAGGTCCGTGGACATGTTCCTGCTTCTGGCCGCGCTTGGAGTCTGCGCGGCCCTGGAACTATTCGATCTGTTGGCCCTGCTCAACCCAGACGCCTTGCCCCGCTGGAAGCGCTTGGCCATGCATGCCGAAGGCCTGCTGCCCCTGGCTTGGCTTTTGTTCAGCCTGACCTTCGCCCGGAAGCTGGACAGCCAGAGCTTCTCCAAGGTGCAGGCCACCTGTCTTGTTCTGGCTTTGGCCTTTCCCGTCACCGTACTGGTCTTCCCCTTCGAGGCCTTCTACTTTTCCCCGGACTTTGCCCTTGAGCGTATTCTCTTTCTGGGCCCTCCGGCCTTTATCTTCTATGTCTGCCTGATCCTCTTTCTGGTACTGCCCCTGGTCAACCTGGAAAGCACTCTCGCCTCCACCAGCCACGGTCTTCGCTGGAAGGTCAAGCTGACTCTCATCGGCGCCGGGATCGTCCTGGCCGGCCTGCTTTTCTACTTCAGCCAGGGGCTGCTCTATCGGACCCTGAACATGCAATTGGTGCCCGTGCGTTCCACCGCACTGTTTCTGGGCTCGCTGCTCATCGGATACTCCCTGATCCGCCGCGGCAGCAAGGACGTACGCATCAGCCTGTCCAGGCAGATGGCCTTCAAATCCTTGGTATTGTTGGTTGTGGGGACATATCTCCTCGGCCTGGGCCTCCTTGGTGAAGGCCTGAAGCACTTCGGACCCGACTTTCCCCGTGTACTCCTGGCCATCATCGCCCTGCTTTCCGGCACCGCGCTGGTGGTAATCCTTTTGTCCGAGAGCGTGAAGCGCAAAATCCGGGCTTTTCTGGTCAAACATTTCTACAAGAACAAGTACGACTATCGCCAGGAATGGCATAAGTTCACCGAACACTTGTCACGGGCCAGGTCCAGGGAGGGACTCCAGGACGCCGTGCTCAAGGGTTTCTGTGAAACCTTCGGCATGGGCTGCGCGGCCCTGTTCCTGCATGACTTCGACAACAACACCTTCACCTGCCGCTCCTTCATGGAAATGGACGAACCGCGAATCACCTTCCCCCAGGACGATCCCCTCTTTGTCCCCATGCGCGAAAAGGGCTGGGTCCTGAACCTCGGTCAGGACCATCCGGCAACCATCAACGCTGAACAAACGCGTTTCATCGACGAGTATAAGATCGTACTGATGGCTCCATTGATCATAGGCGACCGCCTGGACGGATTCCTCATGCTGGGCAACCCCATGGACAAGCAGGAGTCTTACAGCTTTGAAGACTACGACCTGATCAAGGCCATGGCCCGACAAGTGGCCCTGGCCCTGCTCAACTTCCGTCTGGCCGACCAACTGGCCCAGGCGCGAGAAATGGAGGCCCTGGGCAAGGTCTCGACCTTCGTGGCCCATGACCTGAAGAATCTCGTGTATACGCTCTCCCTGATGCTGGGCAACGCCCAACACTATATGCACGAACCTGAATTCCAGGAGGACATGCTCCAGTCCCTGGGCAACACCGTGGACCGGATGAAAATCCTCATCTCCCGGCTCAAGTCCCTGCCAGGAACCATCAGTCTGAACAGGCAGAAGGTGGACCTGCGGGATCTAGCCGAGGAAGCCGCGCGCTTCGTGGACGCCGCCTCTGTCTCGGTGGTCGGCGAAGCTGTATCCGTAGAGGGGGACCGGGAGGAACTCTTCAAAGTTCTGCTCAATCTGCTGCTCAATGCCCTGGAAGCCACCCAGAACAAGGGGCCGGTCACCCTGTCCGTGGGTGGCGACGATCACGAAGCCAGCATCGTCGTCATGGACGAGGGTTGCGGCATGGATCAGGAATTTGTGCGGGATGACCTGTTCACGGCGTTTCGGACCACCAAGCCGGACGGTCTGGGTATCGGGCTGTACCAATCCCGACAGATCGTCGTTGCCCACGGCGGTCACATCGAGGTCCAAAGCCAAAAGGGTCGGGGCACGGAATTTACGATTCGCCTGCCTCTGAGACAGACCTGAAGGATCAATGACAGCAATGGAACGGGACTTGCTATTTATTCAGAAGTCCTTGTTTCCCGGACAAGATCCGGGCCGGCGAAGAAATTCTTTTGAACCTGATAACCTTCTACCCCTGGAAGCACCCATCCCATGACATTCCTCGATGCACTGAAACAATATCGTTTCCACCTGCTGGCAAGCCTGCTCATGCTTGCCGGTCTCTACTACGGCGTTGTCCCGGACATGGTTCGACAATGGGCCAGCGACGACAACTATTCCCACGGATTTCTGGTGCCTTTGATCTCCGCCTTCTTCATTTACCAGCGCTGGGACCAACTCAAATCCGCGCCGGTCAAACCGTCGGGCATCGGGTTGATCGTGGTCATCTTCGGGCTGTGCCAGTTGCTCCTGGGCTGGCTGGCTACGGAATACTTCAACATGCGCCTGTCCCTGGTCGTGCTGCTATGCGGCATGACACTGTACTGGTTTGGAACCCGGGTATTCACGATCATGGCCCTGCCCCTGCTCTACCTGGCCCTGATGATCCCCATCCCGTACATTATCTACGATGCCGCGGCCTTCCCCCTGAAGCTCTTCGTGACGCACGCTTCCGTGGCCGCCCTGAAAATCATGGGCGTGGTGGTCTGGAACGAGGGCAACATCATCATGTTCACGAACACCGTGCTGGAAGTGGCCGACGCGTGCAGCGGGTTGCGCTCCATCATGTCCCTCCTGGCTTTAGCCGTGGCTTTCGCCTTTCTGACACAGAAGAGCCATATTAAAAAGGCGATCATTATCGCCTCGGCCGTGCCTATTGCCGTGCTGACCAACGCCATGCGGGTCATTGTCACCGGTGTGTTGGCCCAGCATTGGGGTGCCCAGGTGGCCGAAGGTTTTTTCCACGACTTCGCGGGCTTTGCCGTGTTCGCCGTGGCTATGGTTCTCCTCGTGGTCCTGGGAGGGCTGCTGAGCCTTGTTGGAAAGGAGCGCTCTCAGGAGACTGACAGCTGATGCGTGCGAAGATGAGAGATAAAAGAAAGCAAGAAGAATGCTCCACCTCAGCAATCCAACTTACCCCTGCCCGCCTACCGGCCCGGCGTAACGCAGGCAGAGCGCGGTGATGTCGTCGGATTGCTGGGCCGCGCCCACATGCCGGGCCACGTCCTCCAAGACGATCTGGATGATCTGTTCCGCGGAGACGATGGGCGCGGCCTCCATCGTGGCCAGCAGGCGCTCGTCCGAATACACGGCCAGCCCCTCGTCCATGGCCTCGGTAATCCCGTCCGTGTACAGAAGAATCATCTCACCCGGGGCCAGGTCAATTTCCACGGCATTGTAGGGGATATCCTCCATGGCTCCGACCATGGGACCGCTCCGGCCTTCCAGAAAGTGCACCCCGTCCTGGTTTTTGATCACCGGCTTGTTGTGCCCGCCATTGGCGAAACGCAACCGGCCGGTGCGGGTATTCAGGACGCCGACGAACAGGGTCACGAACATGGAATTGGGATTGTCCGGGGCCAGGTCGTTGTTCATGGCTTCCATGATTGGGCCGGGATCACGATCCCTGGCGCCAGCGGTGCGCAGCAGGGTCCGGGTGATGGCCATGAACAGGGCCGCGGGAACGCCCTTGCCCGAGACGTCGCCCACGGCAAAACAAAAGTGCTCCTCGTCCATGAAGAAAAAATCGTAGAGATCCCCGCCGACTTCCTTGGCGGACTTGAGCGTGGCGAACAGATCGAACTCCCGGCGCTCGGGAAAGGGAGGAAAGGTCTTGGGCAACAGCCCGAGCTGGATTTCACGGGCCACGTTCAGCTCGCCCTCGATCCGCTCGTTGGTCGCCGTGGTTTCGATGAGCGACCGAATGTTCTCGCGCAGCGCCCCTTCCATGAACATCAAGGCCGTAGCCAGGCGCCCCACTTCGTCCTTGTGCCGCTGGGGCAAATGGCGAATGGCCGCGGATTGGTCCTGAACCTCCTGGGCCGTGAAATCGGTTTCCGGCAGGGCCTTGGCGTAAACCGCCAGGGCGTTCAACGGCTTGGCGATCCGCCCGGCCAGCACCAACCCCAACACCAGCCCGGCCAAGAGCACGGCCAGGATGATCCCGGACAACCTGGTCACCAGGTTCCTGGCTGGCGCTCCCACCTCGTCCACGTAGGCCAGGGCCGCGACATACCAGCCCAGGGCACGGAAATAGCCGCAAAAGGCTTCCTGCTCGCGGATCTTGCCCGCGGCATCCGCGAATTGCGGGACAAAACGCATGGATTCGCGATCCTTGGCCGCGGCCAGGTTTTTCAACTCTTCCAGCAGAGGCTTGCCGGTCAGGGCGTTGATGGCCGTGCCCAGGTCCAGAATGGGGGCCAGGCTGTTTTCCTCCGGCCCGATGAGCACTTCGCCCTGGGCGTTAAACAGGATCACGGACCCGGACTGGGCAATGCGGATTTTGCCGAAATTGGCCCGCAGATTGTTGAGCAGTTCCTCCAGCTTACGCTCGCCTTCCTGCTCCAGCTCGTCGATGTCCACGGTCGCCCCAATGACCCAATCCGTGGGGGGGTAATGGACAAACCACCCGAATTTCTTTATCGGCTGGCCGTGTTCGGTCCAGGTCCAAAAAAACATACTGGAGACCTCGCCCAGCCGCCGTGCTTCCGAATGTACGGCTTCGGCCATCGAGCTGCCCTTGATGTCCCGGATCAGGTTCAGGTCTCCGCCTCGGGCGTCCGGATTCTGGTGGGCCAGAAGCGTGCCGTGGGCATCGAAAACCAGGAACTCCCCCTCCTCGGCCGGACGAGGGCGGCTCAACCAGTCCAGGGCTCGGGATTCGGCCCTGGCGCGGGCTTCCCCCGACAGGTCGGACATGGTAAATATCTCGTCCAGCGTGGTCCGTGCCATCATGGTCAAGCCGCGCAAAGCGCGGCGGTGGGCGTTGACCGCGTCCACCCGGCTACGCACTAGGTCCCGGTATCCGCTTTGGATGTTCAGCTCCACCAACTCCAGCACGTTGCGGGCGCTGCGCTGCTCCGCCTCGAACATGGCCTGCTCCACGTCCCGGTCGGTGAAATAGAGGACGAACACAGCCACCAGGGCCAGAATGACGCTGACCAGCAAGAAAATTTTCGTTTTCAAGGAATGTAACACTGTTGTCTCCGTAGGCTCGGCACGCGAGGTTGGTTGACTGCCGATACAGCATGAACGACCACCAACACAAGCGGCCCCGCCGCCGCATACCCACCTCTTACCCAGTCCTCCATGCCCCAGCCTGCTTCCTGCCCGGACCTCACCGCCATCATTCACCTGGACCGCCTTCGGTCCAACGTGGCCATGGTTCGCGCCCGGGTTCCGGCCCATGTCCAGCTCTTGGGCGTAGTCAAATGCGACGCTTATGGCCACGGCGCGATCCCCATCGCCCGGGCGCTCAAGCAGTGCATGGTCGATCATCTGGTGGTCGGCTCAATCACGGAAGGCATTGCCCTGCGCCAGGCCGGCCTGACCGGCCCGATCCTTGTTCTCAGCGACCCCTTGCACCCGGACTTGCGCGACGCATTGACCCATGACCTGACCCTGACCGTGGCGGATGAAGAGTTCGCGGCCCGGCTGGCCCGGTTGCGGGTCCGCCCCGGCCAGGTCTTCACGGTGCATCTCAAGGTGGATACCGGCCTGTTCCGATTCGGGGTGGACCCGGGCCGAGCCGAGCCGGTGATGGCCGACCTCGCCAAAATGGCCCATGTTCGAGTAGAGGGCCTTTACAGCCACCTGTCCTCCACCTTTCACGACGACGACGCGAGCAACGCCTTCACCCGGTGCCAGATCAACGCCTTCGGGTTGGTCTGTGAACAGTTGGAAGAACAGGGCCTGTTGCCGCCGATGGTCCATCTTGGCAGCTCCACCGGCCTGCTGGGCTTTCCCGATGAACTCTGTTCCGGCCGGTTCAACGCCCTGCGGGTGGGCACGCTGTTCTACGGCTTCCTGGAGCGGCCCAACACCTGGACGGACCGCCCCCGGCCCATTGCCGAGCTGACCACGCGGATAATGCAGGTCCGCGCGGTCCGGACCGGCGACCACGTCGGATATCATCGCGCCCACCGGATGGTCCATGACGGACGGATAGCCGTGATCCACGGCGGTTACACCCAGGGACTGCACGGCGATCTGGCCTGGAACTTCCAGCCTTTGGTCCAGGGTCGGCCCGCCATGCTGATCGGCAAACCGGCCCTGGCCCAGTCCCTGCTTGACGTCAGCCATGCACAACGGGTTAAACCCGGTGACGAAGTGCTCCTGGCCGGGGAAGCGGTGAACATGCGCACCGTCGGCCAGGTCCTGGGCCGGTCTACCTGGGAACTGCTCGCCCCGATGCTCCAGGCCGCCAGCAAAATCTATCCGCGGCTCTGAACAGGCCATGCGCGACACCCAAAAAATCACCCTCATCGCGATCTTGATCCTGCTCCTTTCCCAGGCCTTCATGATCGTGCTGGTGGCCAATTCCTTCGAAAAAATCCACGTGGCTTCGGAGCTGGCCCGATACACCGTTCCTCAGAAGGATTTCAAGCGCCAACTGGAAGGCGCGTTGCGCTTTGGCAAAACCCTGGACAACCTGCTGGGCATGGACAAGCTGATTGCCCGATCCGCGGACAGTTACGATGACCTGACGAATATCGTGGTCTTTTCCGCGTACGGCGATGTCCTGTACAGCCTGCACCCCGTTGATCAATTCCCGGCGTTTCTGGATTTCCCCCCTGGTGAACTCGGCAAGACCATAACCCTGGCCGACCCCCTGCTGGATGCCCGGGAAACCCCGCAAACCTATCAAATCGCCATGCCGCTGTTTGGTCCGGGACAATCCTGGATGGGTGGCGAAAGCCCTTCTGTTTTGGCCGGTACCGTGGTTTTCGCCTTTTCCAAGCAGAACATCCGCGACGGCGTGCGCTTGTTTTGGCAACAGCGCCTGCTCTACGGACTGGCCATCTCCGCCGTCGCGGCCCTGGCTTTGTTCCTGCTCCTGCGCCAGGTCCGGGAGAAGGACATGACCGCCCTGCGCCGCAAGATTTTCTTCCGCGTGCTGCTGGTCACGATTCTGGCCCAGATCGCCTTTTCCGGCCTGAGCGCCCATCAATTCCACCATGACCATGTCCGTGTGCTCACGGAACGGGTTGAGGCCCAACTGGATCTGTTACGCCAGGAAGTGGAGCGGGTTCTGGCTCGGGGGATCAGCCTGGAACGGGTCAGCCGGATGGACGAATACCTGTTGGATATTCTGGAGAACAATCCAGAGGTGGCGAGACTGGACCTCCAAGACGCTCAAGGGGCTTACCTGGCCCAGGGCCAGATCCAGGGACAGCCCCAGGGACAGACCCAGGCACGGCCCCAGGGACAGACCCAGGCACGGCCCCCCGGGGAAACGGGGCGGCCATCGCTGTTTTTGTCCGCCGCGGACCTGACCATAGTCCTGCCCGTGACGGGACCGGATCCGGACATCCAGGTCGGCAGCCTTCGGGCCACGTTGAACGCGAAGACCCTGCACGCGGTGCTTTGGAAGATACTGCTGGACTCGTTGACCGTGGCTCTGATCGCCTCGCTGTTCATCGTGGAACAAATCTATTTTCTGGTCAGCCGGATCAGGGAGCGCCCGGAGAAAAACCGCCCGCCCAACACGGAACGAGAGAACCTGGACACCCTGTTGCTGGCCCGATTCGCGGCCTTCGCGTTCCTGTTCGCCTTTGCTCTGCCCGTCTCCTTCGTGCCGCTGCAAATGCGCGAGTTGTACGCTCCGATGTGGGGATTGCCCAAGGATCTGGTTCTGGGGCTGCCCATTTCCCTGGAAATGCTCTGCGCCCTGCTGGCCTCCCTGGTTGCCGGGGCCACGGCGGACAGACGGGGCTGGCGACCGCCGTTTCTGGCCGGGGTGCTGGTCACGGCAGCGGGACTCTTCTTCTGCTCCCAGGCCGATAACGGCCTGCAATACATTCTGGCCCGCGGGGTCTGCGGCCTGGGCTACGGCCTGTCCTGGATGTCCCTGCAAACCTTTCTCTTCACCCAATCCACCCCCTCCACCCGGGCACAGGGCAGCTCGCATTTCGTGGCCGGGATTTTTTCCGGACATATCTGCGGTACGGCTCTGGGCGGAATGCTGGCTGAACGCTTGGGCTTCAGTGCGGTGTTTCTGGTCGGAGCGATACTGATGACCTGTTCGCTGGCCCTCTTTTTCCTGTTCATGCGCCGGATTCCGGATCAAGCCGTTCAAAGCTCCCCGGCTCTGGTCGAACCACGCGCCCTGCTGCGCTACCTGACCCACCGGAACACCTTTGCCCTGATTTTTTGCTGCGTCATCCCTTTTTCCATCTGCCAGGTGGGGCTGCTTTTCTTCGCTACGCCGCTGTACCTGAACCAGTTGGGGGTAAACCAGTCGGACATTGGCCGGGTGTTGATGATCTACGGTCTGTCCGTGGTCTATCTGGCCCCCCAGATCAGCAAGATCGTGGACCGCCGGGAACGGAAAACGCCGTTCATCGTCGCGGGCGGCCTGGTCGGGGGGCTGGGCCTGGCTCTGCTCACCACGCACCAGGGCTTTGTGGCGGTGATGGCGGCCATTTTCCTGCTCGGCGTGGCCAGCAGCATCGGTTCCTCGGCCCAGACCGCTTTTGCCCTGAAGTCGCGCGCCACCCAGGAACTGGGGCCGGGCAAAGCCATGGCCATCCAGCGGTCCATGGACAAGCTGGGGCAGATGCTTGGCCCGATCTTGCTGGGCCTGCTCATGTCCGGCGTCAGCATTGCCCAGGGGCTCGTGGTCCTGGGTCTGGGCTACATGCTTCTGTCCGGATTATTTCTCGTGCTGGCCCGGGAACGGGGGGCCGACGGGTGATGAACGGGAAGGGTGAGCCCATGGTCGCCACGAGCACGGACCCATTCAGTCTTGGCGTGGAGCTGGAAATGCCCACGGCCAATGCCTCCACCGGCGCGACCCATCCGGTACACGGCTTTTTCGCCAGTCTGGCCCAAATCCTCGCGGACCAGGGCCTGACCACACGGCCCCTGCGCGACAACGGCCGTGAATACGGCCTGCGCAGCTCACGCGGCCTGCACTCCATAGACAATGGCTTCAATAATCTGGAAAGCTCCCTGGGCCCGGTGGCCGCCGGTGGAAACAGCCTCGACAACCTGGCCGCGATGATCCGCCGGGAAATCAAAGACGTCAGCACGGCCCTGTCCCGGGAAGGGGCCATGCTGGTGAATTTCAGCGAGCATCCCGCCGTGGCGGTGGACGAGGACTTCTACTTCGCGCACCGGGCGCCCAAAGCCATCTACGACTACCAGATCCTGCACCGCGGCTGGAACCACATGTCCGGGTTCGACGCCAAAGCCCAGAACAGCCCCAGCACCGGGATGGAGTTCAGCCAAGCCGTCAGCGGCCTGAACTGCCTGCTGGCCCTGGCCCCGGCCTTCATCGCCCTGTATGCCAACAGCCCCTTCGAGGCCGGCATCCTCACCCCGAACAAGGAAAACCGGCTGACCATCTGGCCGCGCCAGTTGGACTGCTCCCGGATGCCCGGGGACCACAAGCTGCACCGCGCGCCCAATCAACCGTTTCGGAATCTGGCCGATTATCTGACGTGGATGTTCGGCCTGGACACCCAGATGTGGTTCGCCGAGCAGAGCGGCCAGGGCAAAAGTATCAGCCAGGCCTTTCTCGCGCCCGGCGATCCGCCCCTCTTGGATTTTTTGCGCGGAGGTCCGCGCCGGGTCGTGCCCTATGGACCGGGAAACGCCAAGATCGTAACGCCTTCCATCCGCCATCTGGAAGACCACCAGTTCGCCCAGTACGCCGACTGCCGGTTACGGTACGCCTTTGCCACGCCCGCGCCGGATCTGGAGCGTTTCCTGGCTCTGCTCGAAGAACAACCTGATGAATTGGAGACTTTTTTTCAGGACCATGCGGCGTACTGCTACCTGGAAGGACGGGCCGCCGGGGCCACCTTCGCGGACCAGGAACTGCTGGACCTGGCCGGAGAGCAGGTCGGCGCATCGGCCGCCGTATCGCCCAGTGCGCTGCAATATGGATTATTGCGGGATTTGGACCGGACCAAACGGCTGGTGGCCGGCCATGCCTGGTCGGAGTGGATCGGCCTGCGGGAGCAGGCCGTGCGCAATGCCTTGGACGGAGAGTTTGGTGGAATCAAGCTGCGCCACATCTGCGCCGCGGTCCTGGAAATCGCCGGCAATGCCCTGGCCGCGGACCAGAACTGGATGCTGGCCTATCCGCTCTGGGTCCTGCGGACCGAAAAGACCGGAGCGGACCGGGCCCTGGCCCGCTTTGCGCGAACCAGCGGCCCACCGACCCAGCGGCTGCGAGATCTGATCCAGGCCCGCCGGGTGATTCCGGTCTGAAAACGATCCCGCCGCGTCGCTTCGATCTACTCCCCGCCTACCGGCTCAATCTGGTCGTAGACCTCGTCCGCGGCGGCCAGGATGTCGAAGGGCGGGTCAAAGCCGATCATTTCCGCGGTTCGCAGATTGATGGCGATCTTGGGAGGGGCGTTCCAGCGTTGAGGCAGGTCGCGAGGCATGGCGCCGTTGAAGATCCTGGCCACTGTTTCGGCATGGAATCGACCGACATAGGCGAAACCGGCCTGGGCAATGCTCAGCAACGCGCCGTGCTTGACAAGCTCCGAACCGGCCATGGCGAACGTGGCCACGTTATGCTCCAGAAGCGGAGGAAGCAGGCTTGGCAGGTTAGGCAATCCCTCGCCCCGGTGGACCGTTATGTACAGGGCCTCCACCTGGGGAGCCAACTCTGCATAGCAGGCCCGAACTTCGGCGGAGGCCTGTTCCAAAGTGACGTCATTGTTGCTGGCGAAACAGCGATGCAAGGTGAAGCCGCGTTCCCTGGCCACCATTTCCGCCTCTTCCAGGGCCGCGAAGGTCCGGCCTTCCGCGCTGTCCTCGTAGACCAGCCCCATGCTGGTGAAGCCGATGATGTCGTGGAACAGCCGCAACTGCCGGGCGTAGCGTTCCGGCTCGACTTTGGCGTGGAGATGATCAAAGCCGGAATCGTCCATGCTCTTAATCATCCCCGACCCCAAAGGATTGCTGGTGGAAGCGACCACCGTGGCCGTGGAGTGCTGGTCATTGGCCAGATCCTGTCCGGCCCAGGTGCCCATGGCCAGAATCAAGTCCAGATCCTTGTCCCGTTGCAAACGGCCGAGCAGCTCGGCCTTGGTGGCCTGACGCAGATCCTGCTTGAACCCCGAAGTATAAAAAGCATCCTTGACGAATTCCAGATAGTCGGACTGGAGGTTGTCCGCCACCCACTCCCAGGTCCGCCTATGATCCGGGTCGTACTCCGTCGGTAGCGGCGCGGTCTTGATCCAGCCCAAATCCATTAGTCCGGCGACGATCCTCAGAAAAATCACCTCATAATCCGGAAAGGTGCCTCCCTCCAGATAACCGATCCGCCACTTTTGCCCGTTATTGTCCCGAGGCGCGGTGGCCGCGTCCTGGGCCCAAGGCGCGGTGGCCGCGTCCTGGGCCCAAGACGCGGACGTCGCGAACGTCAAAAGGCAGATCATGCCGATGCAAATCAGAATTCTCCAAACCCGTCGCATATGCCAACCTCCGGAAGCGTAGAGGTGAAGGGGAAAACAGAGGGATGGCCGGATTGCCAACCCCTTGTCGCGTTAATCCGTTATCGAAATCGAAATCGGAAGCTTGCAAGTAATCGATTTCGATCCGGAAAGCGCCAGATGGCCCTTGTCAGCGGTCCTGCTCCGTTTCCGCCTGATGCAAGGCCTGGGTGGGGTCCCGGCTCAGGTCCGCGGTCAGGTAGTCCATGGTCACGGGCAGGTCCATGCGCAGGCTGCGCAGGATTTGAATCCCGATGCGGGCGCGAACGGCCCGGCATTGGAGCAGGTGGCCGCCGCGCAGGCGGTCCTCGGAAATGAAGTGCAGATGCACTCCGGGCACGCTCAGGGAGGACATGAACCGCGGAGTGAAGAATCCGGCCAGGGTTCCGGAGAGATTGCTCATCTCAAAGGTGGGTTGATCCCTGGTCGCCTCGGTCAGGGGCCGATACTGTTCCTGCCTGGGTACGGACCGGGTGCGCACGAACTCGAAATCCCCGTCCACCCGCAAGGCGTACATCATGTTCGGGGAAGGAAATTCGTTTTCCAGCAGGGCCATCAGGGCTTCCAGGTCCGCGAAGCCGGAGTCGACCTCCTCAAAGGTCAGCTCCCGAAAAAAACAGGCGCAGGCAAAGGGCGTCAGGACGTCGTCCCCAGGCCTGTGCACCCGACCGTCCCCGGTGATCTGGAACGCCGAGCCGCCCAGAAGGACGAGTTCCCCGTCCAGATCGTTGAACGTCCCCAGCCCGAAATCTCCATGTTCCCTGAGCTGGCCCAAGGTCGTGTTCTGGCGGTAGATCCCTTCCACCAGGGCGTTCACCGGAGCGGAAAGGTACAGGGTGTCCCGTTCCGGTTCTCGAGTGCGTTCCGTCATGGTACCCTCCAGCGAGTCGTGGTCCGTCTATCCCAGGATGCCGGCTGGACCGAAATTTTTTATCAGATTCTGAAAAAAGGTCACGGTTTTGGCCAAGCCCTCTTCGAGCTTGACCCGTGGTTCCCAACCGAGCCGTTCCTTAGCCAGGGTGATGTCCGGTCTGCGGCGTTCCGGATCGTCCTTGGGCAGCGGCTTGTACACGATCTCCGAAGCGGACCCGGTCATGGCCACCACTTTCTCGGCCAGTTCCTTGATGGTGAATTCCCCGGGATTACCCAGATTGACCGGGCCCGTGAATTCGTCCGGAGAGTCCATCAACCGCAGAAATCCGTCGATCAGATCCTCCACGTAACAGAATGAACGGGTCTGGGATCCGTCGCCGTATACCGTGATGGGCTTGTTCAGCAACGCCTGGACGATGAAGTTGGAGACCACCCGGCCATCGTTGGGATGCATCCGCGGTCCGTAGGTATTGAAGATTCGTGCAACCTTGATCCGCAGCTTGTGCTGGCGGTGGTAATCGAAAAACAGGGTCTCGGCGCAGCGCTTGCCTTCGTCGTAGCAGGAACGGGGGCCGGTGGGGTTGACGTTGCCCCAGTAGCTCTCCGGCTGCGGATGCACGCTGGGATTGCCGTAGACCTCGGAGGTGGAGGCCTGCATGATTTTGGCACGGGTCCGCTTGGCCAGCCCGAGCATGTTGATGGCCCCATGGACCGATGTTTTCGTCGTTTGCACCGGATCGTGCTGGTAATGAATCGGAGACGCCGGACAGGCCAGGTTAAAAATTTCATCCACTTCCACGAACAATGGGAAGGTGACGTCATGGCGCATGATCTCGAAGTGCTTGTTGTCCAGCAAGTGCTCCACGTTCATCCGGGACCCGGTGAAGTAGTTGTCCAGACACAGCACCATGCAGCCGCGCTCCAGCAACCGTTCGCACAGCCACGAACCCAAAAAACCCGCGCCGCCGGTGACCAGAACGCGCTTATGAATATGCATTGAATAGTCCCTCTCCTGAAGTAAAGTTAGGCAATCACGGCCTTCCGCGCCGCTACGATACCGCCTGCCAGGTTTGAAAGGCCGCGAAGAGCCCCAAGATAATGAAAAACATCCCGCTGACGCGGTGCAGCAGTTTGATGGGAATGCGTTGCAGCACGGTGCAACCGGCCCAGATCCCCAGGGCGGAGGTCAGGATCAAGGCCGTCGTGGCTCCGGCCCAAACGGCCAGGGGAATACTCGTGCTGCTCAAACCGACCACGGCCAACTGCGTCTTGTCGCCGAATTCGGCCACGAAGATCAGGGCAAAAGTAGCCAGGAAAATACCGCGCCCGCTTGGCGGACTCGTGCATTCCCGGTCAGGTTCCTCCTCGGCCCGCATGGCCTGGATGCCGAAAATCAGGAACAGCACCGCCACGATGGCATAGATCACCGCCTCCGGAATCCAATTGGCCAGGGCCGCCCCGAAAACCACCGCCAGGGTGTTCAGGACGACAAAGGCCAACGCACTGCCGACCATCACCGGAAATGCCCGGTGTCGGGCGGCCATGACCATACAGACCAACTGGCTCTTGTCGCCGATCTCCGCGGCGAAGATCAACAAAAAACTGGTTCCCGAGGCAATCAAAAAATCTATTCCGCCAACGCCCAACCCCGTGGCGGCCAAAACCGCAAAAACGTGCTCCATGGCTTCCTTGTCTCATGACGAACATCGTCGGCATGCGCCCCGTTTGGATCAATTTCACGCCATCCAAATCACTCTTCGCGTTTCCGCGTCACCTCTAGCAGGGTGCATGGATGAAGGGCAAGCGCCAAAACCACCGCGCCAAAACCACTGCGGGAGACAACGCCAAAAGACAGCTGCACAAGGCTTGCCAACTGTTCACCGGCTCATCCTAAGCATCCCGGTCCCCTCGACACTCCCTCAAAATGTAATTACAATGAATTACATTCAGCAAAAACGTGAAATCACCGGATTGCCAGCGATACGACAAGGAGCATCACGCATGGAACATCACACCCGCATGCACGCCATCAAGCTCGTGCCCATCGGCAACTCAAAAGGCGTCAGAATCCCGAGCCGACTCCTTAAAAAGTACGGTTTTCTGAATGCCCTTGTGCTTGAGGAAACCGAAAAGGGTTTGCTCTTGCGCGAGCCGGGAGACGGCAAACTCACCTGGGAGGAAACATTCCAGACCATGGCCGAGGAAAAGGAGTGCTGGGACGATTTCGAGGCGACGCTGCTGGACGGAGTGGAACAAGACGATGACGACAATTTCTAGATACGACATCTACCTTGCCGACCTCAATCCAACCATCGGAAGTGAAATCAAAAAGGTCCGTCCGGTGGTCGTCGTCAGCCGAAACGAAATGAACCGATACCTGGAGACCGTTGTCGTCTGTCCGTTGACCACGCGCCTGCACCCCCGTTGGCGCTCCCGCCTTCAAGTCGAATGCGCGGGAAAAAACACCGAGATCGCCGTTGACCAGATCCGAACCATCAGCAGGCAGCGTTTAAGCCGAAAAATCGACGAACTGTCCGAGGCCCAAGCAGCCCGGTTACGCGCCCTGATCACGGAAATGTACGGCGAGTGAGCGACGCAAAAAGAAAACGGGTCAACGTCGCGAGGACGCCGACCCGTTGAAAAAGGATTCCAGAACAAGGATTCGCGTCTATTCGTTCAAGGATTCATAAACCTTGCCCACGAGTTTTTCCGAAGGGGTCAGGGTTTTTTCGCCCTTGGTCCATTTCGCGGGGCAGGCTTCCGCCGGATGGTCCAGGAGGTAGATGTTGGCCTCCATCTTTCGCAGCAGCTCGTCCGAGTTCCGACCCACGTTGAAGAAATTGATCTCCGAAGAGACCAAAACCCCTTCCGGATTGATGATGAACGTCCCGCGCAGATCCAGCCCGGTATGGCAGTCGTAGACGCCGAAATAGCGGGACACCGCGCCGTTGGGGTCCGCGGCCATGATGTACTTCACCTTCTCCAGCAGCTTCTCGCTGTTCCTCCAGGCCAAGTGCGAAAACTTGGTGTCCGTGGACACTGCGATCACCTCGCAACCCATCTGCTCCAAGGTCGCGTATTTGTCCGCCAAGTCGGCCAATTCCGTGGGGCAGACAAAGGTAAAGTCCGCCGGATAAAAAAAGAGTACGACCCATTTTCCGGCCTTGTTCAATTCCTTCAGGCTCACGGTTCCGAAAGATCCCTCTTTCGGGTCATAGGTTTCCATAGCAAAATCACAAACCTTCTTTCCAATCTTCACATGTTCCACCGGTTCATGATGCGGTTTGACGTCACATCCCATGATACAGCCCTCCGTTTTGTTGAGTTTGAGAAGAAAGAGTTTACCCAGTCTTTTCCGTTAAAAGGAATGATTTATATTATCGATTACGGTGATTCTTGTCAAGCCGTTCTCGACCGATTTCAAGAACCTCCGAAAACAACCTATGCCGCCGCTCAAAAAGCGTATTTCCCTAACGTTTCACCAGCCCTTTGCCCCTTATCTTCTTTCATTTTCTGCCTATCTCACATATCTTGGCATTTTGCCAAAACCCGATCCAGCACACCACGAGGAACGTCTCATGTCACACGACAAGGCATCTCTCAGGACGCCTTCAGGCGACCTGTATCTGGCCGCGGACATCGGCGGGACCACCAGTCGATTCGCACTGTTCGAGGATCGCGGCGACACCATGCGGCTCCGCGGCGTGGAGCGGATTCCCACGTCTGAAGCGGATTCATTCCGCGATTTGCTATGTCTTCTCAGGAACGGCCCCTTGGGCCCGGAGGTGCCGCGCTGCCGGGCCGGAGCCCTGGCCGTGGCCGGGGCGGTGCAAGGTGGAGTTCAGGCCGCCCCCCCGAACATTCCTTGGGACATCGACATCCGTTCCGCGAACCTGTCCGGCCTTCCGGAAACGGTGATTCTGCTCAACGATTTCGCGGCCCAGGCCTATGCCTGCAAGACCACGGCACTGGATAGGGCCGTGACCATCAATGCCGGTCAACCGGACGAACGAGGCATGGCGGGGGTGATCGGCGCGGGGACCGGTCTGGGCCATGGGATGCTGGCTCCATTGCCCGGAGGCGGCTTTCTGGCCTTGCCCTCGGAGGCGGGCCACGCCGCTTTTGCGTTCGTGAATCAAGAGGAGGCAGTCTTTGAAGACTTCGTGCGAAGGGAACTGGGGCTGGATTACGTGTTCGCGGAGGCCGTCGTCGCAGGTCAGGGGCTGACCTTGTTGCATTGGTTCCATTTCGGCCAACGCCTTCGACCGGAGGAAGTCGCGGCGACTCTGGACGACGATTCACCAGTCTGCGCTTGGTTCGCTCGGTTTTACGGTCGGGCCTGCCGTCAGTTCGCTCTGAATATTCTGGCCACCGGGGGGATGGTGGTGGCCGGCGGGGTGGCGGCCAAAAATCCCGTGTTGGTCCGGCATCCGGAATTTTGGCGTGAATTCACGGACAACCCCAACTACCGGGCTCTGCTCCAGGACATCCCGGTAGTACTGAACACCAACGAAGACAGCGGGTTGTGGGGAGCGGCCCTGGCCGCGAAGCTCGCGACGGGTCGGCAAGGCACCGAGAACTGATCAGCCCATCAGGCCGAGACTCTGAAAGCGGTACAGGATGTCCGCCTTGGACATGTACCCTTCGTAGCGCAAAACCTCCCGCCCTTCCTGATCAAAAAAAATCAAGGTCGGCAGGACGCGGATGGATCCGAAGGAGCGCCCGATGTCCGGGTGGACGCCAATGTCGAAAGTGTAGATGTGAAACGCTTCGCCATACCCTCTCTCCAGTTCCGCCAAGATAGGGATCATCCGTTTGCAGTGAATGCAGTTTTCGGTTTTCAGGTTTACCAGCCGCGGCAATTCTCCCGATACCCCGGGCAGGGCCGGAGCCGGATCTACCTCCGGTCCGGTCAATTGGGATTGGGTGGCGGTGTAGTGCTGGATCAGTCCGACGGAAGCGAACAGGGCCATGAGGACGACGATGATTCCGGCTTTGCTGTAGGAAGTCATATACGTGAACTCTTCTGAGGGTGATTGAGGGTGAAAGGAATCCGACAATGGTTCTCAGTCCGCGGTTTTGAGGCCGAGACCGCGGAGTTTTTTGTAAAGATAGGTTCGCTCCATGCCGATGGTTTCCGCCAGCCGGGTGACGCTGCCGTTGCAGCTGCTTAGTTTGTCCTCCAGGAACTTGGCCTCGAACTGTGCACGGGCCGCCTTGAAGTCCACAGGCCAGTCATCGTCCGGATCAAAAGGTCCGCGACCGCTACTCATGCCGTGGTCCGTGACCAGCATCTCCTGCGGCAGCATCTCCGGCAGGATGGTTTGTCCGGGATACATGATGCACATCCGCTCCAAGAAATTTTTCAACTCACGGACATTGCCCGGCCAGGGGTAGCGTTGCAGCGCGGCCATGGTCTCCGGGGGAAAACGCAGGGTCTTAAAGCCCTGGGTCCGGATCAGGCCGTCCATGAAATCGGCCAAAAGCAGCGGAATATCCGCGACCCGCGCCCGCAAGGGCGGAACATACAACGGAAACACCTTCAGCCGGTAATAGAGGTCTTCCCGGAACCGTCCGGCGCGAATCTCCTCGGGCAGGTTCTTGTTCGTGGCCGCGATCACCCGAACATCCACTTGGATGGTCTTCCGTCCCCCGACCCGTTCAAAGCGCTGCTCTTGCAGAATGCGCAAAATCTTGGCCTGGGTCTTCAGGCTCATGTCCCCGATTTCGTCCAGAAACAAGGTGCCTCCGTTGGCCAGCTCGAACTTGCCCACCTGGGCCCGGTCCGCGCTGGTGAAGGCGCCTTTTTCATGGCCGAACAGCTCACTTTCAATCAACTCCTCGGGAATAGCCGCGCAGTTCACCTCCACCAGGGGCTTGTTCACCCTGTGGCTGAGCTGATGCAGGGACCGGGCCACGATTTCCTTGCCCGTGCCGTTCTCGCCGGTGATCAGCACCCAGGCTTCAGTGGGCGCGACCTGACGAACCTGTTGCTGCAACTGCTGAATCCTGGGCGTCGACCCGGTCAATTCCTGAACCCGGGTGTCTCGGATTTGGCTGCGCAGGACCATGTTTTCCTGACGCAGTTCCTTGAATTCCACGGCCTTGGCCGTGGTCACCAGCACCTTTTCCAAAGAGAGCGGCTTTTCGATGAAGTCGAAAGCGCCCTTCTTGATGGCCATGACCGCGGTTTCAATGTTGCCGTGGCCCGAGATCATGATCATCGGCAGGTGCGGCGACGCCCCATGAACCCGATCCAGCACCTCCAAGCCGTCCATACCCGGCAGCCAGATGTCCAGGAAGCACAGATCCGGATCGGCTTCGGCCAGCACTTCCAGCCCTTGTTCCCCACTGGCCGCCTCCCGGACCTCGTGGCCCTCATCCTCAAGGATGCCCCGCAGCGCGGTGCGGATGTCCTCTTCGTCGTCAACTATGACGATCTGGGCCATGGCCGTCCTCGTGGGGTAAAAAAAGCTTCGGGAAATACATCACGGACAATAGCCTTCCTTGCGGGCGAATTCCAGGGTCGTGCAACGGCCCAAAGCGCAGGCGGAGCGCAGATCCTCGCAGCCCTGGGTCAGCTGACCGAGCTGCAAGAGAACCATCCCGCGGTTGTTCAGGGCCCCGTAATTGTCCGGGCCCAGACGAATCACACGGGTATAGTCGTCGATGGCCTGGGGAAACTGTTCCAACTCCTGGTTGGCCAGGCCGCGTCCCAAAAGGGCCTGAAGATGATCAGGCTCCCGGTTCAAGGTCTGGGTAAAGTCGGCCACGGCCCGCTGATGTTCCGCGGCCAAAGCGTACAGCGAGGCTCGGTGAAAATGAATCAGCGCATCTCCAGGGGCCAAGCGCAAGGCGGTGTTGAAATCGTCCAGGGCGGAACGCAGATCGCCCTGTGCGCCGTAGGTCAACCCACGCTCCATGTATGCCGGAGCGCTGGGCTCAAGGCGGATGGTCCGCGTCAGTTCGGTCAGAGCAGAATCCAGCCGACCCAATTCCCGCAGGCTCTTTCCTCGTCCAAACAGGGCTTCGGCGGATTCAGGCGCCAGCGAAGCGGCCACGTCGAAGTCGGCCAGGGCTTGTTGGTGATTGTCTCGCTCCATATACAGCCGTCCCCGGTACAGACGGCCTTCCAGATGATTCGGCGAGGTCCGCAGCAATCGGCCCAGATCCTCCAGGGCTCGGTTGAGGTCTCCGGATTCCAGACGGGCCCGGGCCAATCCGAACAAGGCCTCTTCACTCTCCGGAGCAGATTGAACCGCCTGCTCGTAATCAGCCGTGGACCTGGTCCAGTTGCCCATCCGGGCGTAGGCTTCGCCGCGCAGCAGCAGGGCCGTGGGATCGCCCGGGGCCAAGCGCAAAGCCTGATCCAAATCCGCTACGGCCCGAGGGAAGGATCGGTTGGCCATGTGCCATTGAGCCCGCGCGATGTACGGCGCGGCGTTGCGCGGATCATCGGCGATGGCTTGGTCCAATTCGTCCAGGGTCATGCTCGCGGACGCGTCCGGAGTGGCCGCGCAAACCCGGTCCACGACAGACGAGGTCGCCAGCAGGACGAGACAGGCCGCCAGAAAAAAACAGAGGGGGCGAAAAGGAAGATAGGAAGCGAGTAACGGAGATGTACCGTGATGCATGGGGAAACTCATCTAAGGAGCATTGCCGAAGGTTCGACAAAGAATGATTACCCAACAGAAGCCGGAGCAGAAGATCTGGATACCCGCCTTCGCGGGCATGATTGATTTGGAAACAGCATAAAAAACACGTCATTCCCGTTAAAGCGGGAATCCAGCTTCGGAATGGGGCTCAACCCAGAATGTGCTAAAGAATTACGACAAGGGGAGAATTTGCCGCAGCGAGAGGAAAAATGCAAACCTGAGCACGGCTTGGAAGTGTTACCGCACCAGGACACCTTCCGGCGGCGTGAACTCGAACAGCGCGGGCTCCAGATTCGGATCGAGACGCAGGTCGTGTAAGGTAACCTTGTTGGTATTGCCGTAAAAATCCACGGCCAGGACCTGCTGCAACAAAAAAGTTTCCGGATCGACCCGGATCGTGGCCTCCACCAGGCTGGGCTCCGGAACGCGGGGCCTGAGACGGATCAGCGTGGCGCCGGAATCCTCGGTCAAGTCCACCTCGGTCAGAAAATCCTCGTCCAGCCGGGCCTGGCCGGAGAGAATCTTCAGCACCGTGGCCGAACCGAGCACGTCCTCCACGGCGTAGCGATACGCGATTTCCTCGTCCTTGAAATAGTTCCAAACCACCTCGGGACCGACGATGAGCAGTTCCGGTTCCGGACTGACGGTTTCCCAGCGGATCAGCCCGGGATGGTGGAAGTACAGCATTCCTCGACGCATCTCGCTTTCCCGGCTGGCGGCCACCGTCAGTTCCTGGGTAAATTCGGCCTGAAATGATTGGATGGATTCGTACTGGCGCTGAATTTTTCCAACGATCCCTTCCTCCGCCAAGGCCGCGCCCGTCGCGCTCCAAAAAATGGCCGCCAGTCCGACAACCCCTACGAAAGCTCGAAAAATATGGCCCATGACTCTCTCCTCTGATGACCGACATTCACTCCGAGTCTGAAACCTCGTCACTTCATATCACTCAGAAATACACCATCCTCTCCATCCTGTTCCCTGACGGAAACATCCACCTGCTCCTGTCGGGAGGTGTTCACCTTTTTCCCGACATAATCCGCGTGGATGGGCAGTTCCCGGTGACCGCGATCCACCAGGACCAGCAGTTCCACCCGTTTCGGACGTCCGTAGTCCAAAATGGCTTCCAGGGCCGCGCGAATGGTTCGTCCCGTGAACAGGACGTCGTCCACCAGGATGATTTCCCGGTCGTCCACGGGAAAGGGTATCCAGGTTTTGTGGATCTGCGGCTGGCCGTCCAGATTGGTCCAGTCGTCGCGGTACAGGTTGATGTCCAAACTGCCAAAGGGGATTTCCCGTCCAAAGCGCTGTTCCAGGACGGATTTCAAACGCTTGGCCAGCTCCACCCCGCGGCGCTGAATCCCGATCAGAGCCAGGCTCGCACCCTCGCCGTGCCGCTCGATGACCTCGTAGGCCAACCGCTCCATGGTTCTTCGGATTTCCTCGGCGTGCAGCAATGTCTTTTTTTCCACCTGCGCGCCTCCAACTGGTGCCGTCATGACGAATCTCCTTCACCGTCCGCTTCGCCCTTGAATTCGAACAAGCGGCTTTGGTCCATATTCACCTAAACCTCGGCCCATTCATACCCGCAAGCCTCAGCAACAGCCTTGTAAACCACTTTTCCGCGAACCACGTTCAAGCCCTGGCGCAGGGCCGGATCTTCCTGGCAAGCGCGGGGCCAGCCCTTGTCCGCCAATTGCAGGGCGTAGCGCAGGGTAGCGTTGGTCAGCGATTCCGAGGCCGTCCGGGAATACGCCCCGGGCATGTTGGCCACGCAGTAGAGGTTGACGCCATTGCCCACTCGAAAGCAAGGGTTATCGTGGGTGGTTGGCCGGGACAGTTCCGTGGAACCGCCCTGGTCGATGGCAATGTCCATGATCACCGAGCCGGGCTTCATGGCCTCGATGATTTGCCTGGTGATCAGTTTCGGCGCGGAGGCTCCGGGAATAAGTACGCAACTGATGACCACGTCCGCCTTGACCACCTGGTCTTCGATGTTCAGGGCGTTGGAAAACAAGGTTTTGATCTTCTGATCCAGGTGGTGATACAATCGGTACATTTTGGCCATGTCCACGTCCAGGACCAGTACATCCGCTCCCAGACCCGCGGCCATCTGAGCCGCACCCGCTCCGGAGATGCCCGCGCCGATAATCACCACCCGGGCCGGCAACGTTCCGGTAACCCCGCCCAGGAACACGCCGCCTCCTCCGTTATAGTGGCAAAGCATTTCCGTGGCCTTGGTCACGGACATCCGCCCGGCGATCTCGGACATGGGGGCCAGCAGCGGCAGGCTTTTGTCCGGCAATTGCACGGTTTCATAGGCGATGGCCACGCATCCGGACTGGACCAGGGCGTCGGTCAGGGCCTTGTCCGCGGCCAGGTGCAGATAGGTGAACAGCGTCAGGTCTTCACGCAGATACTTGTATTCCTGGCTGAGCGGCTCCTTGACCTTGATCACCAGTTCCTGGCTCCAGGCCTCTTCCGCGGTCCCGATCCGCGCCCCTTGGGAGACGTAGACGTCGTCCAGGGCCCCGCAGCCGTCTCCGGCCCCGGATTCCACGACCACCTCGTGTCCGTGCTCCACCAGGGCCTTGACCCCTGAGGGGAACAACCCCACGCGGCGCTCCTGCGCCTTGATCTCCCTCGGTACTCCAATCCGCATCTGGTTTCTCCTTTGCAAGATGGCGTCCAATGTATCGAAAATCGGCCCCAAAAGCCGGTTCACAACACCGAAGAAAAAACGTACCGTAAGTACCTGACGCCCCGCCACCATCAAACCCGGAAGCGCCATGAACACCCCCCAGCCCAACGTCGAAGTCCGGCCCCCAAGTCAGCGTGATGCTCAGCCTGAAACCCGCCGTAAATCCGAATACGTCGTCCAAGGCATGACCTGCGCCGCCTGCGTCCGCCGCGTGGAAAACGCCGCCTCCAGCCTGGAAGGGGTTCGCTCCGTTTCCGTGAATCTGGCCACCGAGACCATGTCCGTGGAGTGGGCACCGGACGCTTCGCGTTCCAATGACAATGACCGTGAGGACCACTTGTTTCAGGCCGTCCGGGATGCGGGATACGACCTGCGCGCCTTTGATGAGACCGAAACGGCAGCCGACCTCTCTGGCGGTTACGTGGAACTTGGCATCCGGGGCATGACCTGCGCGGCCTGCGTGCGTCGCGTGGAGCAGGCCATTGCCGGGTTGGAAGGCGTGGAATCGGCTGAGGTCAATCTCGCATCTGAAACGGCTCAGGTACGCTTCCAACCCGAAAAGGTCAATCTTCCAGCCATTCTGGAGGCTGTCCGCGACGCGGGGTACGAGGCCTTTACCCAAGACTCCGGACAGGACTCCGGGCAGGGAGGACCAAGGGAATCGCTGATGGATGCGCAGCGCCGGGAAATGCTTAAGCGGCTGACGACACTGCGTTCCAAATTGATCCTGGCCATGGCCTTCGCCGTCCCGATCTTCGTCATTTCCATGGGAGAGATGGTCGGCCTGCCCATGCCGGGGCTGCTCAGTCCGCACCATTCCCCGCTGACCTTTGCTCTGGCCCAGTTTCTGCTCACCCTGCCCGTGGTGTGGGCCGGTCGGGAATTTTACCTGCGCGGCTTTCCCAACCTCTGGAAGCGGGCCCCGAACATGGACTCCCTGATCGCCGTGGGCACCGGCGCGGCGGTGGTCTACAGCACCTGGAACCTACTGGAAATCGCCCTGGGGCACGAGGCCATGGCCAGGGCCATGGACCTGTATTTCGAGTCAGCGGCCGTGATCATCGCCCTGGTCACGCTGGGCAAGTACCTGGAAAACCGCTCCAAGGTGCGCACCTCGGACGCCATCCGGCAGCTCATGGCCCTCACCCCGAGCACGGCCACCCGGGTCCGAAACGGCCAGCGGGAAAGCATTCCCGTGGAACGGATCCAGCCTCAGGACCTGCTCCTGGTCAAGCCCGGGGAGCGCATTCCCGTGGACGGCAAGCTCACCGAGGGCCAGACCAGCGTGGACGAGTCCATGCTCACAGGGGAAAGCCTGCCCGTATCTAAAAAGGAAGGCGATGCGCTGATCGGCGGCACTTTGAACGCCCACGGCTCCATCTACATGGTCGCCGAACGGGTCGGCCGGGACACGGTCCTGGCCAGGATAATCCGCCTGGTCCAGGAGGCCCAGGGTTCCAAGGCCCCCATCGCCAGCATGGTGGACCGCCTCAGCCTCTACTTCGTGCCCATCGTGATCTGCGTGGCCGTGCTCTCCGGCCTGGGCTGGTATTTTCTGGCCGGAGAACCCTTCACCTTTGCCCTGCGGATCTTCATCGCGGTGCTGGTCATCGCCTGCCCCTGCGCCATGGGGCTGGCCACGCCCACGGCGATCATGGTCGGCACCGGACGCGGAGCGCAGCTCGGCGTGCTGATCAAGGGAGGAGAAGCCCTGGAAATGGCTCGCGGCGTGCGGGCCGTAGTTCTGGACAAGACCGGCACCCTCACCGAAGGCCGCCCGGCAGTGACCGACATCCTCACCCTTCCCGGGCAGGCCTTGCCCGATAAAGAACTGCTGCGCCTGGCCGCCGGAGCCGAAGCCCGCTCCGAGCATCCTCTGGCCGCGGCCATTGTCCAGTCGGCCCGGGAACGCGGCCTGGAGGAGCCTCGGGCCGAGGACTTTACCTACATTCCCGGACAAGGCATTCGGGCCCAGGTGGAAGGCCGCATTTTGCTCCTGGGCAACAGCCGGCTCCTGGAAGCCGAAGGGGTTCTCGGCAGGGACGCTGAACAGCTACGGGAAATGCGCGACAAGCTGTCCGGCGAAGGCAAGACGCCCCTGCTCATGGCCGTGGACGGCACGGCGGCCGGAATCCTGGCCGTGGCCGACCGGATCAAGCCCGAGGCCAAAGAGGTGGTCGCCAGGCTGAAGAGCATGGGCCTGCGAGTGGTCATGCTCACTGGCGACAACCTACGAACGGCCCAGGCCGTGGCGGCCCAGGCCGGAATCGACGATATCCGGGCCGAGGTTCTTCCGGAAAACAAGTCCGAAACCGTGGCCGAGCTGCAGAAACAAGGGATCAAGGTGGCCATGGTCGGCGACGGGATCAACGACGCCCCGGCTCTGGCCAAGGCCGATCTGGGCGTCGCCATGGGCACGGGCATCGACGTGGCAATGGAATCCGGGGACATGGTCCTGATGAGCGGCAATCTGCACGGCCTGATCACCGCCTTGACCCTCAGCCGGGCCGTGGTCCGGAACATCAAGCAGAACCTGTTCTGGGCCTTTGCCTACAACGTCATGGGCATACCCATCGCCGCCGGCCTGCTCTACGCCTTCGGCGGCCCGACCCTCAGCCCGATGATCGCCGGAGGAGCCATGGCCATGAGTTCGGTTTCCGTGGTCACCAACGCTCTGCGTCTGCGCCTTTTTCAACCTTCCTGATCCCGACCGCAACGCCTGGAATTTGACAAAATGAGCCCGCGTATTTAATTATATTCGACTTGACGAACTATTTCACTTGGAGGTTACAATGTTTGAATTGACACCGTCCGCGAAGCAGCAGCTGGACAGCTATTTTCAGGACAAGGACAGCTCGCCGATCCGCGTGTACATGGCCCCCGGCTGAGGCGGTCCAAAGCTTGCTCTTGCTCTGGATGAGCAGAGGGATTCCGACAGCGTGCATGCGATCGAAGGCTACACTTTTGTCGTCGACCAGGATCTGATCAAAAATGCCGGAGGCATCAAGGTCGACATGACCCCGTATGGGTTCGCCGTCAGCTCGACCGTGAACCTGGGCGGCGGAGGCGGAGGCTGCTCGGGCAGTTGTTCTTCCTGCTAGCCGCGCCTTCGGGCCTCACGGCCCGGGCAACGACTCACGACAACGCGGGTAGAGCCTGAAGGCTCCGCCCGCGTTCTTTTTTCCATTCTCCGGCGTATTGGCGTCTTCATCGAAATCGTGATCGAAGTCGAACGTCATATCCAAGTAGACGCCATAAACACGTTGTGATGCAGGGGAACATTGTTTTCCGATTTCGATTTCGATCACGATTTCGATTTCGACGAGAACAGGTTTGCCCCGGTCTTGATCTTCACCCTTCCTTGACAGCGGCGTGCCCAGTCCATACGTTAATACGTTTTTTACATCTTTATTTCACGGAAAGGAGAGCAGTTCATGGCTTACGATATCCGATTGGTAAAACTGATCACCGGCGACCTGGCCCTTGGCAAGTGGGAGGAAAGCGAACACAAAATCAAGGACATCGCCGTTATCCAGACCATGCCCACCCAGAGCGGAGGCGTCCAGATGATGCTTTTGCCCTTTGGCTACCCTTTTGAGAACGAGATCACCGGCGAAATTTCCATGGACCATGTCATTTACGTCTACAAGACCTTCCCGGACGAGCTGAAAACCAAATACATGGAAGCCAGCAGCAACCTGACCTTGTCCTCTCCAGGGGACCTGCAACGCCTGAAGAACATGGGCGGTCCCGGCGGAGCCCCCGGCGGAAAAGGCATCTCCCTGATTAAGTAGCGGCCTTCCCGGCCTCTGACCCCTATTCGACGAAGGGCGGCGGAATATGGAACACCGCCGCCCTTTGTTCGTTCATGAGACCCATCCCATGCGCGACCTGCTTCCCCTGCTTCCCCGACCAAGCCAGTACCTGGGCACCGAGCCCAATGCCGTACACAAGGAACCGCCCCAGGTGCGGGTGCGCGCGGCCCTGGCCTTTCCGGACCTGTACGAGGTGGGCATGTCCTACCTCGGTGGACGCATTCTTTACCATGCGGTGAACGCTTATCCGGAGTTCTGGGCCGAACGGGCCTTTGCCCCGCCGCTGGAAGCGGCCCAAATCCTGCGGGACTCGGGGACGCCTTTGAGCACCCTGGAATCCGGGACTCCCCTGGGGGACATGGACGTTATCGCCTTCAGCCTGACCCACGAACTGTGCTACACCAATGTTCTATACATGCTGGACCTGGCGGGGATTCCGTTGCGAGCCCAGGACCGGGACGAGCACCATCCTCTGATCCTCGGCGGCGGCGGCGTGATCTTCAACGTCGAACCCATGGCCCCGTTTTTCGACCTGTTCGTGGCCGGGGACGGCGAAGAGGCCCTGCCGGAAATTCTGGCCCTGGTCGACCGTTGCAAGACCCAAGGTATGTCCAGAACCGAATTTCTCCAGGCGGCCCGGAAGGTTACCGGCTGCTACGTGCCGTCGTTCTTTTCCGTCGCTCCTGAAGACGTCTCAAGCCCATCGACCGCGCTCCGGCCCCTGTACGCCGACTACACCCAGGTGGAGAAGCGCATCCTGCCGGATCTGAACGCCGCGGACTTTCCCACGGAGCAGATCGTCCCCTTCGGGCCTGTGGTCCATGACCGCCTGAGCATTGAAATCGCACGGGGCTGCACACGGGGCTGTCGGTTCTGCCAGGCCGGAATGATCTATCGTCCAGTCCGGGAACGCCGCCTGGAAACGCTGGACCGGATACTGGAGAATGCTCTGGATCGGACCGGATTCGACGAACTCTCCTTCCTCTCCCTGAGCACCGGAGACTTTTCCTGCCTGGACGCCCTGTTCCAGCGCAGCCATGCCCTGTGCCGGGACCGGCAGGTCTCGGTCTCCCTGCCCTCGCTCCGAGTGGGCTCGGTCAGCGGCCAGGTCATGGACATGATCGCCGGAATCCGCCGCACCGGCATCACCCTGGCTCCGGAAGCCGGAAGCCAGCGCCTGCGGGACGTGATCAACAAGAACATCACCGAACAGGCCCTGTTGGACCATACCCGCGAACTGTTCACCCGGGGCTGGTCCTCGGTAAAGCTCTACTTCATGATCGGCCTGCCCACGGAAACGGACGAGGATTTACAGGCCATCGTGGACCTCTGCCTGAAAGTGGCGGCCACGGCCGGAGAGCGGGCCAAACGCTTGCAAATCACGGCCTCCATCTCTCCCTTCGTGCCCAAGCCCCAAACCCCGTTCCAGTGGGAGGAGCAGATCTCCTTTGAGGAAACCCGACGACGGCTGAACCGGCTCAGGGATCTCTTCCGTCCGCATAAGCGGCTGGTGATGCGCTGGCACATGCCGGAAATGAGTTATCTGGAGGGCATCTTTTCCCGTGGGGACCGGGCCCTGGCAAACGTGGTGGAACGGGCCTTTGCCAAAGGCGCGCTCTTTTCCAGTTGGGCCGACTCCCTCAGCCTGGAGTCCTGGCTGGAGGCCATGCGGGAGTGCGGTCTGGACCCGGACTGGTACCTCCGGGCCAGAGATCCGGAGCAGCCGCTGCCCTGGGACCACGTTTCCAGCGGCATCCGCCGCTCGTTTTTGCTGCGGGAGCGTCGCCTGGCCCTGGAGGGCCGGACCACGCCGGACTGCCGCCAAGGCAAGTGCCTGGGCTGCGGCGTCTGCACCACGACCAAGGTCAAGACCGCGCTGCGCCGTCAGACCGGTTTGGACATCCGCCCCCGTGTGAACAAGGACGAGCAGGCCGACAGCTTGGCCCCGTGGCTGGAGGATGGGACGGGAGGGGAGCAGCCTGGGGAGGCCTTGGACCAGGCGCCGGGGCAAGACCCTGAAGACCTGGGCGCCAAGGCCAATGCCTTGCGCATCGTCTACCGCAAGCTCGGCCCGGCGGTGTATTTCAGCCAACTGGAGCTGACCCGGCTTTTCGAGCGTTGCATGCGCCGGGCCGGGGTGGCCATGAGTTTTTCCCAGGGCTTTCACCCCATGCCCCGGATGTCCTTTGGCCGGGCCCTGCCCGTGGGCGTGGGCAGCGTGCGCGAGGAAATGGTCATCGTGCTCCGCGCGCCCATGTCCGCCACTGATCTCCGCGCCCGACTGGCCCCGGAAATGCCCAGGGGGTTGGAAATTCGCGGCGTGGAGGACGCCCCGCTCAAGGGCCGTGCCGATCAGCCGGCCTTTGAGGAATACCTGCTCTATTTTCTCAACGGAGATTCATCTCCGACAGCGGAAACAACGGCTAAATGGCGGTCTTTCATCGCAGTGGAGCACTTCCCCTTTGCCAAGAAGACCAAGCGCGGCTCACGGGAAATCAACCTGCGCACTCTGTTTCGATCCATTCGTTTCCTGGGAGAAAACCGTCTTCGGCTGCTTTTCGACTTCCGGGAAGACTACCTCAACCCCTGGACCGCCATCACGGCCGTGACCCCGGAACTCTCCTTCCGAACCACCCGGCTGACCAAGATCCGGGGGCTGTCCGATGACGCTGCCAAAGGGGCCGTTTCCGGGTAGAAAACCGGATCAGACCGCCGCGTCGGCGGGCGTCTGCCTGGAATTATTTTTCTTGTGAATCATGGCCTTTGCTCCCACTCTTTGTCTCCGCCGGATGTTTTTCCGGTGGCGTACGCGTGAGCTCGGTGTACAGCGCACGATATTTCTCTTCACTCTCCTCCAACTTCGCCTGCAGTTGTCGCGATTCCGTGACATCCACAAAGGTGAGCACCGCGCCCTCGATGACGTTATTCAGGGTGCGGTACGGCTGGATGCGCATGGTGTACCACCGGTCCTCGGCGGTCCGCACGTCAGTCTGCCTGGGAATCAGGGTGTCCAGCACGGCCTGGGTGTCCTCGGTCAGCCTGCCGTAGCCGGGCAGGTTGGAAACGATGTGCCCCACGGGCCTGCCGATGTCGCTGTGGATCAGGTTGATGATCTTGGTGGCGGCGGGGGTAAAACGCAGGATGCGCAACTGAAGGTCCACGAAGACCGTGGCGATGCCGGTGCCGGCCAGCAGGTTGTTCATATCGTTGTTGACCCGCGACAGGTCGGCCACCTTGGTCTGCAACTCGGCGTTGACCGTGGCCAGCTCCTCGTTCACCGATTGCAGTTCTTCCTTGGACGTTTCCAGTTCCTCGTTGGTGGACTGCATCTCTTCGTTTATGGACTGCATCTCTTCATTGGAGGATTTCAACTCTTCATTGGAGGTCTCCAGTTCTTCGTTGGTGGTCTGAAGATACTCCTCCTTGGCCCGCAGCTCCTGTTTGAGCGCGGCGATGCGGGTGTCGGCATCTTCACTGTCCGACTCTGATGACGGTTTGCCGGTCTGTTCACCGGCCACTGGCAACGGATCACTGATCACGGGCTCCCGGGCCTGCTCCAGAATGACCAGGTACAAGGAGGGCTCGGGCGAGGCGGCAGGGCCGATGGCCACGGGTCGGACAGCCAGATTGACGGTGGTGACGTCGCCGTTGGTCTTGACCCGCAGCCCCGGGCAGCGAACGGTGATCCCGGTTCCCGCTGCTTTGCGCAGGGCGATAACCAGATCGCGGTGCAGCCCTTCCCGGGCCATCTTCAAAATATTGTTCGGTCCGCTCTCTCCGGGGGTGGGTTCCAGATACAGGCCTGCGCGCCCGTGGAGATAGAGGATATCGCCCTGGGCGTTGACCAGAACCCCTACCTGGATGATCTCCTGCAGCAGGGCCTGTTCGGTCAGCTCCCGCAACGGCAGTTTCCCGGGATAGGCCGTCTTTGCCGCGGCCAGAGAGGGCCCTGCATCCAGGGTCGTCATGGGCGGCAAAAACTGACCCGGTCCCGGGCGCTGGGCGCTGAGCAGGTCGTCCTTGCGCTGATACAGCTTCAACTTGCGGTCCAGCGCGGCAAAAAGGTCCTGGAACTCGCCCACGGTTTCCGAGGTTCCCAGAAAAAGAAACCCGCCCGGGTTCAAGGCGTAGTGGAACAGGGGGATGATCTTTTTTTGCAGTTCCCCGCCCATGTAGATCAGCAAGTTGCGGCAACTGATCAAATCCAGTTTGGAGAAAGGCGGATCCTTGATCACGTTCTGCTCGGAAAAGACCAGCATGTCACGGATGCTCTTGCGGATGCGAAAGGCGCTGTCGCCGGATTCGGGCGAGAAAAACCGCGCCAGCCGCTCCGGCGTGAGGTCGGCGGCGATGGAGGCCGGATAGATGCCGGCCCGGGCCGTGGCAATGGCATGGCTGTCGATGTCCGTAGCAAAGATCAGCACTCTGAAGCTCTCTTTCAGCGCCTCCTGGCGCTCGGCCAGCAGGATGGCCAGGGAGTAGGCCTCTTCGCCGGAGGAGCAGCCCGGCACCCAGATCCGAATCGCGGCATCCTCGCCCCTGGCGGCGAAGAGCTTGGGGATGATCTGCTCTTCCAGGGCGTTGAAGGCTTCGGGGTCGCGAAAGAAACTGGTCACGCCGATGAGCATATCGCGAAACAGGGCCTCCACCTCCTCGGGCGCCTGCTGGATGAACCTGACGTAGCCGTCCATGGAGTCGATCTGGTGCATGGCCATGCGCCGTTCAATGCGGCGCTGGATGGTCGAGGGCTTGTATTGGGAAAAGTCGTGGCCGGTTTGGGCGCGCAGCAGGATAAATATTTTTTTCAGCGCGTTCTCGGTCTTGGGCGCCGGGACCACGGGCCGAAGGGGCTTGCCGAAGGCATGGGCCACATAGGCGATAAGTTGGGCGGGCATCTCGGCCGGAGGCAGCTCAAAATCCACCAGTCCCGTGCTGATGGCGCTGCGCGGCATGCCGTCGTATTCGGTGGATTCCGGATTCTGGGCCATGACCATGCCGCCTTCGCCTTTGATGGCCCGCACTCCCAGGGTGCCGTCGCTGCCGGTGCCTGAGAGCACGATGCCGATGGCCCGCTCACGCTGGTCATGGGCCAAGGACCGGAAAAAGAAGTCAATGGGCAGGCGCCGCCCGCGCGGTTCCGCCGGCTCCAGCAGTTGCAGCGCACCGTTCAAAAACGCCATGTCCCGGCCCGGCGGAATGATATAGGCGCAGTTGGGCGCGACCTCCATGCCGTCTTCCACCTCAAAGACCTGCATCCGCGTGTAGCGTCGGACCAGGTCGGACAGGATACTCTTGTGGTCCGGGGCCAGATGCTGCACCAGGACAAAGGCCATGCCCGGATCAGTGTCCGCGGGCATACCGGAGAAAAAGGCCTCAAACGCCGCCAGGCCCCCGGCCGAAGCCCCGATCCCCACGATGGGAAAGCCCGTGGAAACGCATATCCCGGGCTGTTGCGCTTCGGCGGAAACTGGTGCGGACGCTTTGGTTCGACCGGAAACACTCTTCGGCTTGGCCTTGACCTTGGCCTTTTTGGTCTGAGGCATTTTGTGGGCTCCTTGGGCAGGTCGCGGGTGGGCGTATTGGTCTTCCGGCACTCACGTTCACCAGCCAGCCTGGCGGCTGTTTCAGCATCCGGAAACAAGCTCTTGCCGCTTCGTGCCGAAATAGACAAGGGGGTGGCCCACAACATTTTTCGTAGGGAGTTTGAATCTAGCCCGAGTTTTCGGGGGAGCATTACGTGCGGCTTCAGTTTTTGATCGGAACTGAAAATTTGAAAATGCTTCCCTGGCCTGGCGTGGTCTCGACCCAAATGCGACCACCGTGCATTTCCACGAATTCCTTGCACAGGATCAGCCCAATGCCGGAGCCGAGTTCGCCCTTGGTGCCGACTCGCGACGTGGTCTTGTCCAGGGAGAAAATTCCGGCGGCGGTGTCCTGATCCATGCCCATGCCGTTGTCCTGAACGGCAATGACGACCATGGCCTCGTCCCGTGTCGCCTCGATGGACACGTTGCTTTCGGGATTGCTGAACTTAATGGCGTTGGAGAGCAGATTGCGCAGCACCATGTTGAGCATGCGCAGATCAGCGAAGACCGTCATATCGGCGGGTACGGTGCAATTCAGAGCTATTTTCTTCTGGTCGGCCACGGTTTGCAGCAACTCCACGACCCTCTTGACCAAGTCTTTCAAGCCAAACTCATCCGGTTCAAATATGATCATCCCGCGATTTAATTTGGACCATTCCAGGAGATTCTCCAGCAAGTAAAACACTTTTTCCGCGGATTCCTTCATGCTCACGGCAAATTTATGCATCTCATTCGCTGAAAAATCCATGACATTGTCCACCAGCAACTGGGTCAACCCAATAAATCCGGTCACGGGGCTCTTCAGGTCATGGGCGATGATGGAAAAGAATTTATTTTTTTCAGCCAATGCTCCCTGAAGTTGTTCATTCATCCTCAAAACTTCCGATTCCCCGTTTTTGCGAGCGGTGATGTCGCTGATCACGATGCGGCAGGCGGATGCGCCGTCGGTCTTGGCAAAAGCACTCTCCAGGCGCGCCCAAAAATACGTGCCTTTCCGCTTCAGCAACCGCAGCTCGCATTCCTGGGGTTCACCGGTTTCGAGGAGTTGTTTATTATTCAGATAGAAAATATCCTGATCTTCTTTGTGGATGTACCGGGAGATCAGCTTCTTTTTCAGATTGCCGCGGGTCACGTCCAGCATTTTTATGAAAGTCAGGTTGGCTTCCTGGATCAGTCCCTTGTCGTCCACCGTGCAATAGCCCACCGGGGCCAGATTGAAGAGGTCAAAATAGCGTTCCCGGATCGCGTCCAGTTTGGCTTGTGTTTGGCGCAGATCCTCGTTTTGCAGCTCCAGCTCGATCTTGTGGACGCGCAGTTCGTGGAGCGTTTGCCGGACTTCTTCAGGGGCCTGGGCCTCCATCTCCTCAGTCGACCAAATGTCCGTGCTTCCAATGACATCCTCGGCCCGCCGACGCAAAGGAGCCCGGCCCGAGCGTGCGCCGCCATCCCCTGGGAAACCACCTCTCTTGCCGGGACTTGCCTTCCGCTTGACCATCATCCCTCCCATGGTTTGCTTCCCTGTATCAATTTGAATTTGTTGTCCTCGTTGAGAACCCTGAACTCTGCCACCCCCAATTGCATGGCGGAAGGCTCTACAGCACCCGCAATTCGCAGACCCGACGAAAATGGTAGCCGTAGATGGCCAGGGTCACGGCCAGGGGCAGGGATCTTGGCCGTCGGAGCAGGGTCCAGAAGAACAGTTTCCAGTAGTGGAACCGTTCCTGGCCCAGGATACCCAGACGGAAAATGGATCGGAACAGAGCCATCAGGCTTTCGGAAAAGCACCGGATTTGCCATAGCTTTTTGTTGCTCGGCAGATTGTACTCCCGCAGAAAGGTGATCACCCTGGCATAGTACGCCTCGGGCGAGTAGATGTTCTTCAGGATTTCCTTGTATCCGTCGCGCAGCGACTCCAGGGTCATGGCCGGGAGGATGTTCGTCGTGCCGTCCACGTTGTCGCCGGAAATGACTTCGCGCAGCCGACCGGCCTGCTTCAGCCTGCTGTAAAGCCTGGTGCCGGGGGGGGCTTGCAGCATGCCGACCATGGCCGTGGTGATGCCGCTTTGCTGGATGAACTCCACAAGGCGATTGAAAATGGTCGGCTCGTCATTGTCAAAGCCGACGATGAACCCTCCCTGGACCTGGATTCCAAAGCGCTGGATCCGCTTCACGTCCCGGATCAGATCGCGGCAAATGTTTTGTCCTTTGCCGCATTCGGACAGGCTGGCCTCATTGGGCGTTTCAATGCCGATGAACACGGTATCGAATCCCGCCTCAACCATCATGGCCAACAGTTCTTCGTCGTCAGCCAGATTGATGGACGCCTCGGTGCCGAAAGGCATTCCTTTTTTGCCTATTCTCCAGTTGACCAAGGCGGGCAGCAGCTCGGTTTTAAGCCGCCGCTTGTTCCCGATCAAATTGTCGTCCACGAAAAATATCCCGCCGCGCCACCCGTTGGCATAGAGACTGTCCAGCTCGGCAATCATCTGAGGCGCGCTCTTGTTGCGCGGGGTGCGGCCCAACAAGGCCGTGACGTTGCAGAAGTCGCAACTGAACGGACACCCCCGGGAGTACTGAACGCTCATGCTCGCGTACTGGTCGAGTTCTAAAAGATCCCAGCGCGGAACGGGCGTCCGTCCAATATCCGCGAATCGATCCGTGGCGTAGACCCGTTGGGCCCGTCCTTGGAAAAGATCCAGCAGAAATTCCGGCAGGGTCAGCTCGGCCTCGTTGAGTACAAAATGATCCACCTCGGGAAAGTGTTCATGCTCCACCGTGAACAGCGGCCCGCCGGCAACCACCAGCAGGCCGGCGTCCTTGCACGACTTGATCGCCTTGCGCGAGGATTCCCGCTGCACGGTCATGGCGCTGATCAAGGCGTACTCGGCCCAGAGCAGGTCGTCCAAGGACAATTCCCGGATATTCAGATCCACCAGACGCGGATTCCAATGCTTCGGAAGCATGGCCGCGATGGTCACCAGTCCCAACGGAGGCGAGGAGACCTTCTTGCCCACGAACTTCAGGGCGTGCTTGAAGCTCCAAAACGTATCAGGAATCTCGGGATAGATCAGCAGGACATTGATTGGGGACGTTTGTGAATCTGAAATCATATGCCCTCCCCTTGCGGCAACGGCAGGCAGGATGTGACCAGGCTAACTGAGTGTTGGAAAAATTCTCATCCGTCAGTTCGTTCAAAAACCCCAAGTGCAAGGAGCAAAAAAAGGCTCAAGGTCGAAGCGTATTTATTCATACGTGAGAGTTTGAACTTTTTGCAGCGACGAAGCAATGGGGAGTTTTTCAACGGACTGCTACCGCTTTCCGGCTCCGACAAACAGGAGCCCGCCGCCGATCACTATCGCCCCGATTCCGGCCCAGATCGGAATGTTGACCGTCTGCCTGTCCTGTATCGAGAATTCCAATGGTCCCAGTTTGGCATCATGGGTTTCCCGGGTGTACGTGAAACCGCCGTAGGCCAACCCCAAAGCACCCACAAGAATCAAAGCAAGCGCAACGACTCTGATTGCATTCATTGTATGTCCTCCCCCTCGAAAAGATAAAACTTAGGAACGAATCTAGATTCGTTCCTATGTGGCGTGCCGCTCTACTTTCCCGCGGCTCTTTTCACATCGCCGACTTTTTCCTGCACAACTCCGCCGAGTTTTTCGACTTTGCCCTCGACTTCCATATCAGGATTGCCGACTGCTTTCCCGACAACTTCCTTGACCTTTCCTTTGGCCTGATGCTTCTTACCTTCCACCTCATCCCTCGTGCTTGATTTCATGATGTTCGCTCCTCTTTGGTTGGAAATTGACGTGCTCAAAATACAGTATAGTTGCTCAAATTGAGCGATTCACAAAAACTCTTTTCATCGAATCAGCCCGAGAATGCCGAATATGATCAAATAAAATGCCACGATGTAATTCAACAATCTCGGAAAAATGAGAATCAGGATTCCCGCGATGAGCGAAACAACGGGCTCAGGCGCAATATTGATTTGCATATTTTTCTATCTCCCTTGGAATTCTTTGGCATGATGAGCAGGCTTCCGTGTTTCCGGTCCATCTCAAATTCGCCCCATCAGCATTAGGATGACCAATATCAACAGGATCAATCCGATTCCGCCACTGGGGTAAGGCCCCCAGGATCTACTGTGCTTCCAAGTGGGCAAAGCGCCGATCAGTACAAGGATCAGAATGACGACCAGGATGGTTCCCATGGCATTTTTCTCCTATAGCTAATGTAATAAAAACTTTGATTCGATTTCTTGTTCCATTGATTTCTAACTGGTCACAAGACCCTTCGCCCCTGGAGAACCTGGATCAGAACGACAATGATGGCGATGACCAGAAGAATATGCAGGATGCCACCCATGGTGTACCCGCTCATCAAGCCAAGCAACCACATGACCAAAAGAATGACAAATATTGTCCACAGCATGTTACCTCCTGTTCGGCGCGATTCATTGCCATTAGGTATGGTTACTGCTTCTTCATTGGCTCACCACAACAAACCAGCTCTCCATCTCCTGCTTCCATCACTTGCACGACATTTCCACATTTTTCACACTTGTATACTTCTTTTACCTTCGTCATGAATTGCCTCCATCCGGTCATTGTCCACAGCATGTTAGATCCTACTTAGTGCGATTCATTCCCATTACGTATGGTTACTGCTTTTTCATCGGCTCACCACAACAAACCAGCTCTCCATCTCCGGCTTCCATCACTTGCACGACATTTCCACATTCTTCACACTTGTATACTTCTTTTACCTTCGTCATGATCTGCCTCCATCCGGTCACAATGTTGATTCATTCCTGAGATTTTCATGCGCCATGAACACGCACCTCTCGGCGATAAAATTTTACCTCTTCATATAAGATACTGATACTTTCTCTGAACCATGTCTGTAGGGGAATCACCCATTAGCGCGGGAGAAAACCCCAAGAGGCGGGGATATTTCCCGGGTGCACGTGGGCATGGGAGCAACTTTGTCCGAGTCCGACACGCGCCTGTTTTTGTCGCGTCAGCCAAGGTTCTCCTCGAATCCTTATTCGTTCCGTGTTACCGCATAATCTGAGGCCATATCTACGAGCGCTTTGAGGCGCTTTACAGCTGGATCTTCATGTCCGTGCTGAACACCTGATAGTTGTTACGCCCTTTGTGCTTGGCAAAATACATGGCAGTGTCGGCATTGCGGATAACGGTTTCCTTATCCGTGCCGTGGTCCGGATAGAGGCTGATGCCGATGCTCAAGGTGACATGGAGACTGTGGGCGCCGATACGATGCGGCTCGACCATGGCCGCAATCAACTTTTGAGCGGCAAGGACAGCGCCATGCTCGCCTTCGACGTCGGCCAACAGCACCACGAATTCGTCGCCACCCTGGCGGCTGACCGTATCCGAAAAACGAACGCAGGCCTGCAGACGCTTTCCAATGGATTGAAGCAGTTGGTCACCCGCGGCATGCCCGAGCGAGTCATTGATGTGCTTGAAGTTGTCGATGTCCAGATACAGCAGGGCGACCTGATTGCCGTGACGCTGCGCAAGGGCGATCGACCGTTCCAGACGGTCGTCCAGCACTGCACGGTTCGGCAAGCCCGTAAGATAATCGTGCTCGGCCAAATGGGCCATTTTCGCGGCGATCTGCTCAGCGGTCTCAGCCTGCGTCTGGGCACGAATCGTCGCCACGACAAGCTGCTCGTTGACGTCACGCAGCAGCGCCTCGGAATGCCCGCCTGGCTCTGCCGAGATGTCCTGTTCATGAAGTTCGATGTCTTTGTCCCGCCGGACCGTGTCACCTCCGCGCCGATCCGAGACACCTCCGCGCCGATCCGCAAACCCTCGTCGCCGGCCCGTGCCATCTCTGCGCCGATCTGGACCAGAAAACCTGTGGCAGTTATCATTGGTCTGTTTATCGCCGGGATTTGCCTGCCCGGCAAAGGCATGCTCGGTCACCGAGCCCGATGGCAAGGTGTTTTCGGCTTCCTCAAACAGACTCTCCGGAGCGTTTTTCGGATGCGGACGATTCTGCATGCGAATCACCGTTTGCCTTGATCGTCCTGACCGCGCGTTTTTGTTCGCGTCGGCCGCCCGCCCAGCATTCCCTCGTAGTCGCTCACCGGGTCGCCGATGACAATGCCCTCATCGGTTATCTCGTACCGCCTGATCTCTTTGTCGTGGGCGCTGGCCCGGACCTTGACCACCGCCATGACCCGCTGCAAAGTGCTCCGCACTTCAATGTAGCGCTGGACGATGATCGCATCGGTGAGAAACGCCGCCCCGTAGGGGCTGAACCGCAAATCAATATAGCGATCCTCAAGTTCCGACGTCATCAGCACCGTTACCCCCAGCCCGGACAGCACCGCGAACATCCGAAATAGAGATTCGCGAAAATCCTCGCGAAAGGTCGGCGCCACGGCCAGCTCGAAGCCGGACAGCGAGTCGATCACCACACGCGTGGCCTTCATTCGCTGAATAACTTCGGTCAAGCGATGAACGATCTCGTCGATGGAAAGGTCCAGGGGACGGGTATTGATCAGGCCGATTTGTCCGTTGCGGATCATATCGTTGAGCGCGCGCATCCAGGATTGACTCGGCGTTTGCTCAAATGCAACGATCACGCCCGGTTCGCCCCGGCGGACTCCTTCGGCAAGGAAGGCGTCCGCCAGAATCGTCTTGCCCGACCCGGACGGTCCGGCCACCAGTAGTGAATATCCCGACGGCAAACCGCCGCCCAGCATTTCGTCCAGGCGCGGCACGCCTGTGGCCAACCTCTCCCGACCGCGCAACTCCTCGGGGGCCAACGGGGCATCCGCGATGCCTTCGAGAACCAGCGCGGTCGGGTAGACGACGATCCCAGCGCTGGTGATGCTGAAGGTATGCATCCCCGGTCGGATGGCCTGGCCGCGCATTTTCAGAATACGTATTTTGCGGACCATGGAATTTCTATGGACGCTTTGCCGTAGCGAGAGCAGGCCATCGGCCACCGTGAAGACCTGATGATGGACGCTTTCCGACCAGTATTCCCCGATCAGAAAGGAGGTGGTCTGCCAGCAGCCCAGCTGAATTCCGAGCTGCTGGACGAACTGTTGCAGGCTGATGGTATTATCAGGAAGATGTTGCGCCTCATACATGACCGAGCGGAAGGAATCGACAAAAACCAGTCCCGGCGGTGAAGCCTGGACTTCCCGCATGATGCGCGACAGCACACGGGCGTAGTCGCCGGTCGCAATGTCCTCGCTCAAGCTGACGAAACGAATCGCGTCGTTGATCTTGTCCGGGTTGAAGAACGAAAACTGCTGCTGATAACGCAGCATCTTCAGCGGCGGTTCCCCGAGCACGCTGAAGAACAGAGCTGGATGCTCCCGAGTTGCCAGGGAGAACATAATCTGGTGCGCCAGCGTCGTCTTGCCGGACCCTGGAGGCCCGACAATGATGTTCAAGGAATATTCCGGCAAGCCACCGCCCAGGATCGCATCAAGTCCAGGCACGCCCGTGGCCAGTCGGCGGATGGCTGCTATATTGTTCACTGTAGCCTCTCCTGTTCCGACACCGATGGAGGAAATGCCCCCATCGGGCCCAACAACCGGTTTGCCAATGCCTCTCCAATCATGTTCGACAACAGGATGACGAAGTTCGCAAGCAGAGTGTGGCTCGCCTCCGCGGCGACATCCGGGTCGCGGCCCGCAATGCAAGCCTTGAGGCCTACAAGCATTGTGGCACTGTCAACATTATCCCATACATTTGACAGCCACGGGTAGGCGGCACTTGTCAGGTACAACGAGCGGCCCAAAAGGGCGTCAACCCCTCGTTCGCCGATTACCGGCGAAAGCCTGGCGGACACCTGATGCCAAGACTTGAGTGTGGCTTCAGCGATCGCACCGGCATTGGCCGGGGCATTTCCGACATTGTTCAACGGCGTGTAGCGTACAGTTTCCAGATACATGCCATCCTCTGTTCTTGACATTGAAACGTTACCTCCGGTGCGACGTTGACTTGAAACCCGGACAACCGCTTCGAGATCTTTTTTATAATTGCTCAGCGTCTTCTCATTGCAAGGCACGAACGGGTCCGGCGTGTCTCGATTATTCGGCATGGTTTGTCTGAAATTCCGATTCCCCAAGTGAACCACTTTTTAACGGCCCGCACGGAGATTCGTTGCCTCGCCCGCGAGATCATCGTCCCAATAAAAAACGTAATTCTTTATCCGTCATTAAATACTTGGTCGACTTCTCACCCTGATAGGTTCCTCTGCGATCGACGCTGTTCCGGCGCTCCCAGGAAACTTGTGGTGACAATCCATCCTTTTGTGAGAATAATTCTCCATCATTCATTCGAGACGCAGTCCTCCGAGACGCCCCGTGATCTCCAAGCGTACGTCTTTCGCCTTCAAATCGCCTGTCCTGGCCGCTTCTTCGGTCGGGCCGCTCCCTTCGATCCGCGTCCTGCCTTCGACGGCCTCCATCTGCCCTGTTGTTCTGTCGTTGTTCCATGTTCACCCCTTGTCACTCTATCGTTTACAGGAAACGTAATTCCTCACACTGTCCAGTGAAGCCAAGCTAGATCATCCTCCGGGAAGTACTGTCTTCGAGTTGCTACCGATACCGACAGCCAAGTCCACGACGTTGCCGCGCATCGCACTCGTAGCCCCCTTTTGACCTTGATCATGATTTATCCTCCATTTCCCCTTCCATGCATGAAGGATCACATCATCATTTTCCGGACTCTCCAACCGCCCTTGACAAAAAAAAGTCCACGAAGACGTCATTTCCCCCCTTTCCAAATACAATAACATTTTGTTGACCGTGTCTGTAGGGAGATTACTTGCTTTAGATAGGGAAAAATCCCAGAGGAAGGAATAATACCCAGACGAAAATTGTGGGAGGGCGGCGGGGGAACGATCAATTCAATCCAGGTTCCTGGACACCGGCGATGAAACGGGTGCGGGTCAGCGGCCTTTGTTCTTGGTTTGGGTCCTGGAATGCCCGCAAGGAATATCACTGACAAGTGTATTCCAGATCCTGTTGACATCCAGAACGCGATCCCGCATCTCGGTTTGCTCAACCCAAGGCAAGGCCTGGAGACATGGGATTCTCTCCCGCAAAAGGACCATGGGCCTCTCCATTTCCTGGACAAGAAAGTCCCAGTCCATGTGGGACCTGCCTCGATCCTTGTCTCTGGGCTGCTCCAAGACCTTGCCCGGAGTGAGAATGCTTTCGTCGAGAAAATCGGGGATATGGACCGTGTAGCGGAACCTTTCCCGGATCAACCCGGCCAGAACCTTCTGGGCCTCATATTCACCGTGAATCAGGAAAACCTCCATGGTCCGGGAACGAAAAAAGCTCAACCAGTCCATGAGCTGGCTCTGGCCGGCATGGGCGGAAAAACCGCCGATGGTGAAGACCCGTGCCTTGACCAGAATATCTTCACCAAGAATGCGGATGGATTCGGCTCCATCGACAATCTTCCTTCCTGGGGTGCCCATGGCCTGAAACCCGACAAAAACAATACTCGCCCCTTGGCGCCAGAGGTTGTGCTTGAGATGATGCTTGACTCGCCCCGCATTGGCCATGCCGCTCGCGGAGATGATGACCGCCGGACCGCGCATGGTATTCAGCGCTTGGGACTCCTGCACGCTCAAGGTAAACCGCAGATTGGGCATGTTGAAGGGGTCTTCGCCGTTGGCCAGATAATGCCGCGTCTCCCGGTCAAAATAGTCCGGGTGTCGCCGAAAAACTTCCGTGGCCCTGGTCGCGAGAGGGCTGTCCACGAAGACCGGCATGTCCTTGGGAAGCTTCCCTTCCTTGGAGAGCAGGAACATGGAAAAAATGACTTCCTGGGTTCGCTCCAAGGCAAATGCCGGAATGATGACCTTTTCGCCCTTGGCATAACTGAAGGCAATGGCTTCGGCCAACTCCTCCCGGCTTTGATCCTCATTCTTGTGGTCCCTGTTGCCGTAGGTCGACTCCATGAAGAGAAAATCGGCCGACTCGACAATGCTGGGATCGCGAACCAGCAGCTGATCGGGCCGCCCCAGATCTCCTGAAAACACGAGCTTGATCCGCTGCCCGTCCTCCTCGACCCAGACTTCCACCAGGGCTGATCCCAGAATGTGCCCCGCGTCCTTGAAGTTGACCCTTACCCCCGGCCCCGGGTCGAAGGGGTCGTTGTAGACCATGGATTGGACCAGACTCATGGCCTTGGAAACATCACCCTTGCCATACAAAGGCTCAATTGGCTTTTGTCCGACACGCAACCGCTTCTTGTTTTCCCAGCGGGCCTCCATTTCCTGGATATGGGCGCTGTCCAAGAGCATGATCTCCAGCAAATCCTTGGTGGGCGGGGTAGCGTAAACCGGTCCCGCAAAGCCCCTGTTCACGATGCGCGGCAATAACCCGCTGTGGTCAATATGGGCGTGGGTGATCAGAATAAAGTCCAGGGTCGAGGGGTCATACAGAGCATCACTCTGGTTGCGTTTCTCGATCTCCCGGTTCCCCTGATACAACCCGCAATCCACTGCAAAACGAGTCTGGCTTGTCTCGACAACGATACAGGATCCAGTCACGGTTCGCGCTGCCCCTAAAAAACGAACTTTCATGTCTTGCCCCTTCGTTGCGTTGAAGTGCATGAGGTATTGAAGGAATGATTCATTTCGCAAGGAAAAACAGGTTGGCACTTTTTGGTTGGCCGTGCTTGCATTATTGATACGCATGAGCCCCCTGCCATCCGAAGAAATGTCAACCTGTTCCAAACCATCCCGCACGTACCTTTTTTGCTGCGTCAGCCAAGGTTTTTTGCCGCGAAATCCCAGTTGATCAATTCGTCCAGCACGGCTTTGACATAATCAGCGCGCCGATTCTGATAATCCAGGTAATAGGCATGCTCCCATACGTCGATGGTCAACAGCGGCTTCATCCCATTGGTCAGGGGCAGATCCGCGTTGCCGGTTTTGACCACCTTGAGGGTGACACCGTCCAACACGAGCCACACCCAGCCGCTGCCGAACTGGGCCATTGCAGCATCTGCCAACTCCTTCTTGCACGCATCCAAGGTCCCGAAGGCAGCCTCGATCTTTTGCTTCAACATCGCGGGTGGTTCTCCGCCGCCCTTCGGTTTCAGACTGCTCCAGTAAAACGTGTGGTTCCAAGTTTGCGCTGCATTGTTAAAGATTACCATCGTCGCCATACTTGGCTTGCCGGATGTCGCGATGATTATTTCTTCAAGCGACAGCTCCGCGAATTGCGTTCCCGCAACAAGCTCGTTCAGCTTCTCGACATATCCCTTGTGATGCTTTCCGTAGTGAAAACTGATCGTGTTCGCGGAAATTGCCGGATCAAGAGCATTATCCTGATACGGCAAAGACGGCAGGATATGCGGTGACGCTGATTTATTTTTTAAATTGGACATAACTTTGCCTCATTATATGCTTTTTTGTTCTGTTTCGTGCTCTTCTTGTAAAAATACTCACCAATCAAGATAGCGGAATATTGTATCAGGTGCATCCCCGCAGCACGAACAACACCAACAAGATCGGGATCGGGATTCCCAAAGCCCACAGCAAAATCCATCCTATCTTGCCTCGTTCACTTTTCCGTAAATTCCATTTACTCACAAGGCCCCCCTTCTCTTTCAGTATCAATTGAATGCTGAAATATTTCCAAAAACATAATGAAACTACTCAGCACATTTCCATGACAAGCCGGAACACAGCTGAGTAGTTACCAATTTTACCGGAAAAATTTTAAAGCCATATCTGAAAGCGCATGAACAACGGGTTCAGCGTACTGGCTGCCACCACGAGAATGCCGCGCACTTGCACTCAACAAAAGCCCCAGCCCGATTCCGATCCCCAATGCGATGAGCACTGTCTTCCCTGGATTATCGCTACTATAGCTCTTGGCCTGATCATACGTCTCACTAACCTTCTGAGTCGTTCTATCGTAAACATCCCCTACAGCCTTCTCCGCGGAACCTAAAGCCTCGGCACCGCGTTCCAGGAGATGATCAGCGGCACTATCGCTGCCGGGATTTCCATATTTCTGCTGTTTGGGGGTCTCGTACGTCTTGCTTTCGATATCCATGTCATCCTCCTAAGAATGCTTAAAGGTTAGCTGTTCGTTTTCTCCGCGAATGTCGCGATCCTCTCGTGGATTTGCGGTTGAGCCACGTCCGTTGCGAGGATGAGGACCTGTGCCTCCTGCCCCCTCCGTCAAGGTTGCTTCATTGAGCCAGCCGGCGGCAGCCCTCGCGACAATGCCGACCAGAGTCAGCTTGAGAAGACCGGGGCTGTCGGCCCTCGGGCTCCGGCCACCGAGTGAACCACACACTTCCTCGGCAATGGGACGCATGATTTGCTCCAGGGGCGAAGCTCGTTTCGTGAATACGCTCGAGGCCAGGTAGCCGATGCCGACGGCTGCTCCCAAAGACAGGTATGGGGAGTCGTTTACATATTCGCGCCAATCCATTTTCTCTTTGATCCGCTCGCCGATTTGTCCGACTGTCTGGGAGATGTTCTCCCTTTCTCTCGCAATATCCCGGCGTATTTCTTCGGAACTCCGTTCCCCATTCGTTACAGCGGTGTTGCCGCGATGCTCTTTTTCATCCATACATTGCGCTCCTTTGCAATTTCATCACATGCTATGGTTTCAATATTGCTTTCTTCAAGTGTCTATAGCCGACAAAGGCAATGATGGCACCGAGTAACGCGAGAGCGGCTCCGGAAAGAAGCGCTGCCATGACAGGAGCCATATAGGAAGTGAGTTCAATGATCAGCGCAGCACAAAATGACAAAAGTGCGGCAAAAATTATGAATGCTCCCACGACGACGGTAAAGAATCCACTGCAAGCAGCCGACACCTGTTCACGAAATCCCTGGACAACGAGTTCAATTTCGTCGTGGACCACCGCGGAAAAGTTTTTGGCAAGCTGTTCCAACAGTTCAGTGAATGATTCACGAGGCGAAGCAGGGTTCTTGTTTTCCATTTTTGTGCTCATAGAATCCCCCCACCCTTTCACCTGCGTCGCAAAACAGCTCCAATAATCAAACCAATGGCACCCGCGACCAGGAGGCTCCGTCCCGGGTGCTGCTTGATACATTCCTTGACTCTGGCTTCCGCCTGCTCATAGTCGAATTGCCGAACATACCCGGCGGACTGGTCCAACCACTCGGATGCCTGCTTTCCATACCGCGCAAGGCCGGATTGTGCGTCCTGACCTGTGGTATTATCGGCTAATGCTTCAGCAACGGTTTCCAAGTGATCGGCAATACTATTTTTGACGTTTTCAAAGCCGCGCGACTTGCCTGAGTTGTGAGACATTTTATCGGTTTCTTCCGGATTACCCACACTCTGGTCGTATATACCCATGGTTTACCTCGTAAATATTGTTGCGGACACCCTTTCAAGGCCATTCTTGTTGTGCCATCTCCGTCCCAGGGCGTTGTTCTGGGCTACCGCCGTCCGGTTGGGGCTGAAGAGCAAGCCCTGAAAGGGCGAAAAGATCAGCCCACAGTGCAACGCCTTGGATCCTGGGAGATATTCTTCGTATCCCCGAAGGGGCGGCCTGCAAGAAAGAGACTCTTTCAAAAAACTCGTAATGCTCCCGGCTTGCTTTTCTTCGCGCCGGCACAGCCGACAAGGAGCCGACTGTTCCGGTTGATCTTGGACGACGGTCACTCAATGGTCATGTTGTTGACCACATTTTTTACGCCCTGAAGATTTTTTACAAAATTAGCGACAACTTCCATTTCAGCCGCATCTTTGACCCGGCCGCTCAATGTTACCACTCCATCATTCGTCTCGACGTTTGCATCAAGGTCGCTGGTCGAGGGATTCTCCAGCAACGCCGCCTTGACCAGGGCTGTGATGGCCGCGTCATCGCCCGATTCAAGCGTGGTCTCCAGCATTTGGCCCGGCATTCGTTCACCTGATTGATTGGTGACCTTTGTTTCCGTCATAGCGGCCTTATCATCCGTAACACCTGCCGTGGCACTTGGCATGACTGAAGTTTTATCGCTTGATTCCTGGGGAACATTCGTCTCGGATGTACATCCGACGCTAATTACGAACATAATGGCCGCAACAATTAACAGTATTAAGCGACTCATCGATTTTTTCATGGTGCTTTTCTCCATTTTTGATTTTGATCCCATTTATTGAAATGTGACGAGTTCATGTTTTGTACATTGTGATTATGCAAGAAATGCATTTTTTCTTGAATTATCGCTACCGATACCGGTTCAGTTCCATTTCCAATGCATCGAGCCTGCGCGAAATGTCCGCTTCTTCCTCGTACGTCATGGACCTGCCTCCTTCCGTCACGTGCAGGTAATCACGCCGAACGGAATCCAGCCTGTATTGAATTTCGCGTCCCTCTCCAGCAGGCAAGCGTCCGCTGACTCTCCCATCGTCAATTGTCCATTGCAGGGCGACAATCCTGTCCCCGGTCCGTGGGCCTTCCATTCGTATTGGTCGAACAAGCGCCCGATCAATTTCATTGCCAAGCCTTTCAAGCCGCACATTGAGTCTGTCCCATTCATCACGGCGAACAGATTTATTTCTCAAATCCGTAGAGTCTGCTCGAATGCCTTTCAGTGTCGTCAGGAACATCTGCGACTGGTCAGGGGTAAGCGCGCCTGTTTTCAGCCCATCTCCAATCTTTTCCTGGATGACAACCATCCTGTTTTCCGCGCTGCGTTCATAATCCGGCCAAGTTTGCGGCATGGCCGCGCATCCAAAAAACAAGGCGACAACAGCGACCACAAGTGCCGTCGAAAATAATGCGTTCTTCATTTTCCGCCCTCCTCTCTTCCCGCCAGATTTTCAGAAACTCACGACAACGCATAATAAAAAGCCTTCCCGGCCATGGCCGGGAAGGCAACGTTCGCTTTGGATCACTCGACGGTCATGTTGTTGACCACATTCTTTACGCCCTTTACGTCACCGGCGTATTTGGCGGCCAATTCCTTTTCCGCCGCGTTTTTGGCCACACCGCTCAATGTGACCACGGCATCGCTGGTCTCGACCTTGGTGTTCAGGCCGCTGGTCGAGCGATGAGACAGCAAGGCCGCTTTGACCAGGGCGGTGATGGAGGCGTCGTCGATCTTATCGCCCACGGTTTTTTCCTCCGGCTTCTTTTCAGCTGGTTTTTCGGGAGTCTTCGCAACCGTCATCTCGTTCATGACCTCTTTGACCCCCTCGACATCCCTGGCATACGCGGTTGTCAGGTCAATTTGCGCCTGGTTGTCCGCTTCCCCTTTCAGGATCACGATCCCGTCCTGGGTGCTCACTTCAGTCATGGCGCTGACGCTACGATGGAACAAGAGCGTGGATTTCACTTTCAGGGTGATCCACGCATCCGACATTTCCGCGGGACGTTCACCTTTAAATTCCAGCTCGTTGTTCACGCTTTTCACTCCGGGCAGATTCGCCGCGGTCTCCTGGGCCAGAAGCTTGTGCGATTCCTCGGCGACCGTTCCCGATAACGTCACAACACCATCCTTGGACTGGATTTTAACATCGCCGTTCTTGAGGAATGTCTTGAACACGTAAGACTCTTTTGCTGATGCTATGATCCGGTCGTCCGTTTCAGAGGCAAAACTGACATTGATTAACAATAGCGAGCCCAAAACAGCTAGCAGCAGTATGCGATACATCGTTTTTTCCATGGTCATAATCTCCTTGTTGGCTATGGATGAAGTTATTGGTAATTATTCCGCGTTACACACGCTACTTCATTTTCATTGTATTATCTCCTTACTTTAAAAAGTTCGTTTTCGTGGAATTTCGTACCGCCCTACTTCCCCACGGATCTTTTCACATCGCCGACTTTTTCCTGCATAACTCCGCCGATTATTTCCCTGTTGCCTTCGGCTTCCATATCGGGATTATTGACGGCCTTCCCGATGACTTCCTTGATCTTGCCTTTAACCCGATGCATCTTGCCTTCAGCCTTATCCCTCGTGCTCGATTTCATAACACTTTCTCCCTTATTGGCGTTAATATATGATCGATCCACGTTGAATCTGCTCTTTCCTGGTGTTGTACTCCTGCTCGTTGATTTTTCCTTCGCTGTACTCCAGCTCGAGCTGATCCATCTGCCGCTTGTTCTGATATTCATATGCCGCTCCCGCTCCAAGCACCCCCACGGCTGCTCCAGTGGCCGCCCCCCCTGTAAACTGATTGCAACCGAAAAACGTGAGCGATACGAGAATCAACAATGATCCGATAAAAAATTTTGAGTTCATTTATCCCTCCCGCGCGGATAAATCTCCTGGCTGTGTTTATCCATGTTGCTCACAATCCCGTGGCCACGTTCCACTATTTCACGATAAGATCGTTCTTGACGGCACCGACCCCTTGAACGCTTCTCGTCAGTTCAACGGCTCGATTGGCGGCCTGTTGCGAATTGACGAAGCCGCTCAATTGAACGGTGCCCTTGTACGTTTCCACGCTGATCTTGAATGATTTGAGAAAATCATCCTCGGCAAGAAGTGCCTTGACCTTTGTTGTTATCACCGTATCGTCAACATAGTCGCCTGTGCTTCCCCGTGTGGAAGTCGCTGCGCAGCCCGCGAATGCGATGATGAGCAGGAAAAGTACTGAATAGCAAAACATCGTCTGTATATTCTTCATGACATGAACTCCTTTTTTCTTAAAATTGGATAATCAAGAAATAACACACGGTCACGTGATTCTTCTTCCTTGAAGAACCTGAACAACAAGAACAATAAGAGCTATGACCAACAAAATATGCACTACGCCGCCCATCGTGGCCCCTGTCATCAATCCCAAAGCCCACAATACCAAGAGAATAACAAAAATCGTCCAAAGCATATTTACCTCCAACGGTGAACTGTTTATCACTAACTGATGCGATTACTGCATCTTCATCGGTTCGCCACAACAAACGAGCTCCCCTTCACCGGCCTTCTTGACTTCAACGACATTCCCGCATGCGTCACATTTGTAGCTCTCTTTAACCTTGGTCATGATTTGCCCTCCAATTTGGTTCTATTGCATTTTCTGCGCGGGTACTCTTCCTCATTCTTCAGGCTCCCTCCCGCCCCTGTCGAAAAAGATTTTCCAGGTGCCTTCTCTTTCTTCTACATCACAATAACACTCTGGCTGTCCGTGTCTGTAGGGGAACCGCTTATTTTGGACGAGGAAAAATCCCAGGAATGAGGACTTTTTCCCAGGCCATCTCCTTTCCGGAATGGAAGGACTGAAAGCGTGGGTCGGGTTCTGGAGGGTTCTGGAGAAGTCCCGGGGCGTTGTGACGCCGAAAAATCGTGGCAGGCCGGACTTCGGGCGATGAGTCGTCAGTCTTGAACGAGTGCGCGGCGGTACTGGATATAGGCGTCGCGAAAGGCGACATAGGGATCAAGGGCTGATTCCTTCATGTCCTCGTACTGTCCGATCCTGAATGATAAGGAATTGATGCGTTCCTGGCTTTTCAAGGCCCATCCCAGTTCATGGGGTTCGAGATAGGAAAGGGGGGAAAGGAAGAAATCGCCTGCCATGCCCACCGAGTCTCGCAATGTCGATGGACCGAGCAACGGCCAGACAATATACGGACCGTTGCCGATCCCCCATACGCCGAATGTCTGTCCGGCATCCTCGTGGGTGACGTTCAGGTCCGGGAAGGCATCCGATATTTTGACCAAACCGAGGAAACCGAAGGTCGTGTTCAAAACAAAACTTCCGGTTTCCTTGGCGACCTTGTCGCCCTTGCCCTGCAACAGACTGTTCACGGCGCGCACGGGATAGGCCAGGTTGGTGAAGAAGTTTCCGATGCCGATCCTGAAAAGTTCGGGAACAACCATGGAGTAGGCCTGGGCGACCGGTTTGAGCAGATGGAGGTAGAGCTTGTCGTTGACGGTGAACATGGCCCTGTTCCATCCCTCCAGGGGATCGGCGACGCGCAAGGGCTTGTGCTCCTCGGCCAGGATTTCCCATTCCTCTTCCCACCACTCGTCATCGTCGAGGTCGTCATGCCGATCCGGGCCGCCCTCTCCTTTTGCGGCAACGGTTCCCCCGTCCGCGATCATCGCGGAACCGGGACTGTTCTTTCCGGCGCATCCGGTCGTGATCAACAGACACGTCAGCAAAAGGATCAACGCCGCGGATAATATTTTTTTCGGCATATCTTCCCGTCCTCTTCTCAATTCGCGGCCTCAACGCCGTCTCGCAGGCTCGCGACCTTGCTCCGCAGTGATTCGAGCAATCCGTCCACACCGCTTCGATGCAGAATCTCCTCGAACTGGGTCCGAAAATTCTGGGCCAGGCTTATCCCCTCCCCATGGATGTCGTAGACCAGCCATTTTCCATTTTCCTCATAGAGCCGATACAAAACCAGAACGGGGCCCTGCCTGGCCTTGACCTGGGTTTCCACTTCGGCTTTGGGGATGCGCGCTCCTGCTTCCGTGAGCAACGTTTCCTTGACGTAAACGACGTCTTCGTCGGAATAGGCGGAAATGTAATTTCGGTAGGTGCGCTCGATCAATTCCGAATACAGCGAAACAAATTGCTCCTGCTGCGATGCGTCCAACTGTCTCCAGCCTCGACCAAGGGTGACGCGGGAAAGAACCTCGTAGTCAAAGGCTGCATCAACAACCTGCTTGATGCGCTCGAATTTTCCATCGATGTTCTGTTCCGGACTGTCCGGTTCCCCCAGGATGCCGAGGACCTGGTCGACCGCGGTCTGAACGGTCGCCATCGGTGAAGCGGCCATGGCCGTGGACGCAAAAAGCAGCAGGCAGACCATCATCATAATTTGTTTCAACATATCGTCCTCGCGGTTTGACGTTTTCGATGCGGCATGCCCATCCTGGCCGTTTTTTCCCGCCTTCCGCCTTTATTTCTCAACGTCGCCAAAGGCGAACCGCCCGATCAGTTTTTCGATGTCCAAGGCCGGCACGGTATCCACGATGGTTTCTCCCGGACCGAGCTCGAAATCCGACCCTCCGGGAGCGATCTCGATGAATTTGTCTCCGATCAAACCGCGGGTTTTGATCGCCGCGACGGCATCATCCGAAACCGGGACCCCCTTTTCGATCCGCAAGGTCACGATGGCCACCAGATCCGTGGGGTGCAGGCGGATGCTCTCGACCTTGCCGATCCCGACTCCGGCCATTTCCACGACACCGCCCCGGTTCAACCCGGCGGCCGAAGTGAATCTCGCGTTGAGCAAATAGGTGTTGCCGCGCAGCAGTTCCAAGTCTCCCAGCCTGATCGTCAGATACCCGACGCACAACAGTCCAATGAGCATGAACACGCCCACGCTCGTTTCCATGGCGTATTTCTTCATATCGTTTCCTTTTTCTCGCGTACCGGACAAACCATTTGCTGCTCATTGTCACGAGCCACCATGACCAATGCCTGCAAGTCGGGGTATGCATCCACTTCCGCAACCCCCAAACTGATGCAAAAATTTCTGTAGCCGGGATGTTCCGCTCCGGATGTGAGTTTTCCCACAGCACTGATCCGTTCGAGCATTGCCGCGCGGAAAGCGTCGATCTGATCGGAATCGGTCACCGGGAAATACGCCGCGACCTCGTTTTTCCCGATCCGCACGGCTCGCCCTTGGCCGTCCAGTTGAGCGATCAGCCCGTCGGAGAGGTTTTGGATAGCTCGTTGCGCCGCGATTTGGCCCACATGCTCATCCACTTCATCCAAACCGTCCAACAAAAACAGAATGAACCCATATCGCTCACCGAGTTGGATGCGATGGCCAAGGCGTCTCAAGCCGGCCATGAACTCCTTGCGATTGTCCAGCCCGGTAAGGTCGTCCTTGAGCATCTCGACGCTGTTCAGAAAGGCCTGGATGTCGGGGTCGTCGGACTGCTCCAGGACAACCGGCGTATCTTCAAAAATGATCCCGCTGGAATCGATGATGGCCACCTTGTCCGCAATGTAGAACACATCAGGGATGTCATGGCTGACGACAACGGCCGTGAACCCCAGCTGCCGCTGATAATGGGCGATCATGTTCAGCACGGCGTTCTTTCTGATCGGGTCGAGCCCCGTGGTGGGTTCGTCAAAGAGCACGATCTCCGGATCGGTGATCAGGGCCCTGGCCAAGGCCACGCGTTTTTGCATCCCTCCTGAGATCTGCGAGGGATATTTGTTCAGGACGTCGGAGATCTCCAACTGTGTTGTCCGCTGGATGACCTTCTCCCGAATCATCGCGGACGCCAGACTCGTCTTTTCGGTCAGGGGCAGGGCGATGTTCTCATAAACGGTCATGGAATCGAACAGGGCGTTGTTCTGGAACATGTAGCTGAAACAACTCTTCAACTCGGACATGCTCTTGCGGTTCATGGTGGAAAGAGGCTTGCCCTTGAAGAAAATTTCTCCGGAATCCGGCTTGAGCAGTCCGATGACGTGCTTCAGCAAGACGGATTTCCCGACCCCGCTCTTCCCGATAATCACGGTCACCTGTCCGCCGAGGATATCCAGGCTGACATCCTTCAGAACGACCTTGTCGTTGAAGCTTTTGCACACCTTGACAAAGCGAATGACTGGTTCCGGCATAATCGTCCCAACTGTTTATTCAACGGACGGCTAAAGGGATGGTTCCAGGGCATTTTTGATCTCGAACCGAGGAAGCTCTGTATCGGTATCGAAATCGAAATCGTGATCGAAATCGATTTCTGGCAACTTTCCGATTTCGATAGCGATAGCGGCGATTTCGATTTCGATGGGTTTTCGCCTTTCCCTGGGGGGGCCATGAGTACCCTGTAATCTACTACCATGATGGCGGCACGATTGATCGTTTGTTCGTCGTTGCTCATCGTTGCCTCGCCCACCCAGGGCGGCCGCGAGGGCCGCCCCTACACTCGCGGCGAATTTTCACGGCAACAAAATCTGTCAACCTATTTTCCCGACAAGATGAACCATCCCGGCTAAAGCAGGAACGAGGTCAGGACATAGTCCACCACCAGCACGGCCACACAGGACATGACCACCGCGGTGGTGGTGGACATGCTCACCCCCTTGGCCCCGAAGCCGCCGGCGCGCAAATGGGTGAAATACCCCTGGTAGCAACAGATGACCGTAACGATAAATCCGAAAACCACCGACTTGAGGAAGCCCCCGGTAATGTCCTGCATGACCACGCTTGCCTCGATCTGGGTGAAGTAGGTTCCGGCGCTCAGGTGGAGCAGCACCACGCTGGTCAGATAGCCCCCGATGATGCCCACCACGTCGAACAAGGCCGTCAAGAGGGGGAAACTGATCAGGGAAGCCACGATTCGTGGACTCACCAGGAACTTGATGGGATTGATGTTCATGGTGTCCAGCGCGTCGATCTGTTCGGAGATGCGCATGATGCCGATCTCCGCGGCCATGGATGAGCCGGCCCGGGCAATGATCATGATGGCCGTGAGCACCGGCCCCAATTCCCGGATCAGCGACAGGGCCACGGCCGGTCCCAGCAAGCCCGTCGAACCGAATTTGGCCAGGGTATAATAGCCTTGAAGACCCAGAACCATCCCGGTGAACACGGATACCAGGAGAATGACGGACACGGATCGGAAGCCGATGAAATACATTTGGCTCAGAATCTTTCTGAACTGGAAGGGGAAGGTGAACACGTGCAGAACGGCCAAACCGGCGAAGATGGCCATTGCCCCCAGCTCATTGACCAAGCCGAACAACATCCGTCCCGAGGCGGCAAAAGGGTTTGCGCGGGTCTCCGCATGATCTGCCATGGATCGACTCCATATTCGTGAAGGGATGGCCCCCCAAAAAAGGTTTGTCGGCAGATCCGACAGGGCGGCGACCGGTTCCCATCCATACAACGGCTGACGAATCAATTCTCAAGCAATCATTCGCCTCCGCGACAAAAAGTTGGTCCCTGAGCACTGGACCGCATCGTGCGTGGACGTCCCACTTCAAGGAGGAAAGCTTCCCCCCTGTACAGAGGTCTATACCTTGGGGATGCAGCGCGTCTGTAGGGGAATTTCTTGTTTTAGCGAGGAGAAATCACAAGAGTCGGGAAAAAATCCCGGGCGGGTCGAGCTGAGAAATGGACAGTCCACGGAAGGTAACAATTCAACTTTACTTTACCCTTTGAAATTTTCGAGACACGACTTTTTCGAGTTCCGACAGGGTGAAGACCATCAGGCCGATACCCAGTGGAACCAGCCAATGGCGAAGCTCCAAAGGAGCTGAACCGAACCAGAGATTCATGAACGGCGCGTAAACGAAAATAAGTTGCAAGAGGATCAGGACTCCGGAAGCGATCAAGGCGACCTTGTTGCTGACAAGGCGGGAGGGCAGCCACGCGGCTTCTCGAAGAAAGCGGCTGTTGAACAGGTAAAAAAGTTGGCCGGCCACCAAAGTGTTCACGCAGACGGTGCGCACGATTTGTACGTCCATGTCCAGGGACATTTCCACCTGGAAAACAGCCAGGGTGGCCCCTCCGATAAGCACGGAGACAAAGCCGATCCGCCAGATAAAGTAGCCGCCAAGTATGGCCGTACCGGGACGACGCGGAGGCCGGGACATCAGGTCTGGTTCGGGAGGCTCGAAGGCCAGGGCCATGGCCAGGGTGATGGCCGTCACCATGTTCACCCAAAGGATTTGGACCGGCGTCAAAGGGAGCACGGCAAAGCCGGCGACGATGGCGGTGAGGACGACCAACCCTTCGGCGCCGTTGGTCGGGAGAAGAAACAAAATCGCCTTGCGCAGGTTGTCGTAAATGGTGCGGCCTTCTTCCACGGCGTGCTCTATGGTCGCGAAATTGTCGTCCATGAGTACGATCTCCGCGGCCTCCTTGGTCGCCTCGGTGCCCTTGATGCCCATGGCGATGCCGACATCGGCCCGTTTCAGGGCCGGAGCGTCGTTGACTCCGTCTCCGGTCATGGCCACCACTTCCTTCTCGGCTTGCAGGGCCGTGACCAGGCGCAACTTGTGCTCCGGGCTGGTGCGGGCAAAAATGTCGTGCTGCACGGCCAGACGGCGCATTTCCGTATCGCTCGCGGCTTCCAGCTCCGGTCCGGTGATGGCCGCCGTGCCGTTGCCGATTCCCATTTCCCTGCCGATGGCCATGGCCGTGGCCGCATGGTCTCCGGTGATCATCTTCACCCGGATGCCGGCTTCGCGGCAGATCTTGATTGCCGCAATCGCCTCGGGCCGGGGGGGATCAACGATGCCCACCAAGCCGGAAAAGATCATCTCTTGGTCCACGTCTTCCAAAGACAGGGTCTGGCTTTTGGTCAGCCGCAACGCATCCGGATCTTCATGGGGAAGTTCCCGCCAGGCCGCGGCCAGGATTCTCTGACCCTGAGCGGCCAGCTCCTCCAGCCTGGCTTCCCACATGGGGCGGTCCAGGGGCTCGGTGCCGCCGTTAGCGGCGAGCTGGAGCGTGCAACGGTCCAGCAGACGGTCCGGAGCGCCTTTGAGTAACAGAAGGATTTTTCCCTCAGGACTTTTATTCAGGGTGGCCATGAATTTGGTTTCGGATTCAAAAGGCAGCTCAGCCAGGCGAGTATATGGCTTTGCATCAAATTCAGCTTTGCGGCCCAGAGCGCGCAACGCCCCTTCCGTGGGCTCGCCGTTCAGTATCCAGCGACCGTCCTCCTCGAGGATCATTGCGTCATTGCACACGGCCATGATTTCAATGATCTGGAACAGATCGGAATTGTTTCCGAGTTCGGCGCGTTGTTCATCCGCCCCTCGGATGTGGCCTTCGGGAACGTAGCCCGTGCCGCTGACGTGGTAGGTTTGGGTCGCGGTCACCACGGCCCGGGCGGTCATCTCGTTGCGGGTCAGGGTGCCGGTCTTGTCCGAACAGATCACCGTCACCGAACCCAGGGTTTCCACGGCGGGCAGGCGGCGGATAATGGCCTTGCGCAGGGCCATGCGCTGCACGCCCAGAGCCAGCGTGATGGATAGAATGGCCGGCAGTCCTTCGGGAATGGCGGCCACGGCAAAGCCGATGGCCGCGAAAAAGAGGTCTTCCATGGGCATGTCATGGAGAAGCCACCCGACAGCGAACATCAGGCCGGCCAGGAAGAGAATGACCACGGACAGCACTTTTCCGAAGTAGGCCATCTGGCGTGTCAACGGAGTGGCCAGTTTCTCCACTTCCTGGATCATTCGGTTGATCCGGCCAAGCTGGGTTTGTCCGCCGGTGTGTACGACCACGCCCACGCCGCGTCCGGCCGCCACAAGGCATCCGGAATACGCCATGCTCTTGCGGTCCCCCAGGGAAGCGTCCTTCGGCACGGGTTCGGCTTGCTTGGTCGCGGCAACGGATTCGCCGGTCAGCGCGGATTCCTCGATGCGCAGGTTTGTGGCGTCCAGCAGCCGGATGTCCGCTGGAACCTTGTCCCCGGAGCGCAAACGGACGATGTCTCCCGGAACCAACAACTCCGCTTCGATGTCATGAAAATCTCCGCCGCGACGGACCTGGGCGTGCAGGGAGAGCATTTTGCGAATGCCGGCCAGGGCCTCTTCGGCCTTGCCCTCCTGGAAAAAACCGATCAAGGCGTTGATGACCACCACGCCCAGAATGACGAAGGTGTCTATCCAGTGCCCCAGCAGAGCGGTGATGCCGGCCGCGGCCAGCAGGATGTAGATCAGGATGTCATGAAAATGCTTGAAAAAGCGTTTCAGCAACCCATCCGGCTCCGGCTCCGGCAGTTTGTTCGGGCCGAAGCGTTCCAGGCGCATTTGCGCATCGTCCGGTTCCAGCCCGGCAGCCTGGCTTTGCAACGCGTCGAGGCACTCTTGTACCGTCAGGGCATGGGGATGGTCGATGGTGGCTTCATGCGTGTCTGTTTGTATGGACATGGTGATGTTCCTGGAAAAGTGACTCTTGCTGTGCCTGACAGGGCATTTTGATCTCGAACCACGGTCCCTCCGGATCGAAATCGAAATCAAAATCGAAATCGCTATCGAAATCGGAATGTTACCAGAAATCTATTTCGATCACGATTTCGACTTCGGTGATTGCCGGCCCACCCAATTACAGGAATAAATCTGCACTGAAAAAAAGGCCGGGACACAGGACATGAAGAGCAACAAACATGTCAGCCCCGGCCTTTTTGGGTCCGCGCTCACGCGATTCTTCGCAAGCCCAATACCCGTCTTCAAAGTGGTTTAGTTTTTGGTTTCTTCCTTATTGCCTTTCTTTCCACCAGCCATGGGCCCCTGACCAGGGCGGTCGCCCTTTCCCTTGCCTTTGCCATGACCGTCTTTCGGTCCCTGGCCTTTAGGTCCTGTTCCATCTTGATTCGGCATTGTATGCACCTCCTTTCCGTTGGTGAACGACAGCAACCGCAAACCGGCCAACCAGACGCTGGCTTGAGCCGAACGCGACCGCACCGATCACGCCTGCTTTCAAATTTTTACTCCGATCAGCAATCACCGACAAAATAACATTTTGTCTGACCGTGTCTGTAGGGAAAACCGCTTATTTTGGACGAGGAAAAATCCCAGAGATCAACCTCGGCGCATGGACTTTTTCCTCGCGACAATGAGCATTTCCCCTAGAGACTCGGTTCGGGAAATAGGTTTTCATTAAGGAAACGTCTCGAACAACACATGCTCAAGGAGTGTGCTGCCGTGCAACGTATCGGATATCGCTCCAGCAAACTGATCTCGCGGGCCGTATTGCTCGTTGCGGTTTACAATCTGCTGATCTTTACGGTCCTGGCACAACAACCCTTCGACATAACCGGCGAGCCACGGCAACCGACCGCCACCTCTTCCGCCAATGCCAACGAGGAAATATCTCCGGCGCCCGCGAAGGTGGACGTCAACCCGGTCGCGCGGGATGAAGAAATCACCAGGCGACTCCAGAGCGTCCTGGTGGCCACCAACTGGTTCACCGGTCCACAAGTCCGGGTCGAGGAAGGCGTCGTCTTTCTCCGTGGCCAGGTGGAGTCCGAAGTGCTCAAAAAATGGGCCGGAGATCTGGCGCGCAACACCCAGGACGTGGTCGCCGTGGTCAACAGGATAGAGGTGATCGAGCCGTCGGCTTGGGACTTTCGTCCGACATGGAACGGTCTGCTCAAAGTATGGCGAGACGCTCTCCACTCTTTTCCATTCGTCGTGTTTGGGCTGTTCACCCTGGCTTTGTCCGCGGTCGCCGGCATACTGGCGACAAGAACGGCCCGGATGTTTCTGCGCGGCCGCATCCGGACGAAGCTCCTGCAAAACGTCATTGCCCGCAGCGTGGGCGGGCTGGTCGTCCTCTGCGGCGCGTATCTGATTCTGAGAGTCTTCGGCCTGACGCAACTGGCTTTGACGGTGGTCGGCGGCACGGGTCTGATCGGTCTGGTCGTCGGCATCGCATTCCGGGAAATCACCGAAAACTTCCTGGCCAGCATCTTTCTCAGCATGCAGCGGCCGTTCGAGACCGGCGACCTGGTCGAAATATCCGGCGAGACCGGTTATGTGCAGCAGTTGAACATGCGCACGACGATTCTGATGAACCTCAACGGAAATCTCGTCCAGATTCCGAACTCCAGCGTTTACAAAAGCAACCTGCGCAACTTCACGACCACCCCGAACAGGCGGGAGGAGTTCATGGTCGGCATCGGCTACGACGATGCCATCAACGAAGCCCAGGAAATCGCCAGGAAAGTGCTGGCGGAGCATCCGGCCGTTCTGAACGATCCCGAGCCTTCGGTGCTGGTGGACAGCCTGGGGAGTTCCACGGTGAACCTGCGCATCTACTTCTGGTTGAACGGTCACATGCACAGTTGGCTCAAGGTACGGTCTTCAGTGATCCGGCTGGTGAAGCTCGCATTCCAGAAACACGGCATCTCCATGCCCGACGAGGCTCGAGAGATCGTTTTCCCGCAAGGCGTTTACGTCACCTTGCTCGACAAGAAAGCGGCGGATGTACAGGATACAGTGCCGGAAAAGCGATTCCCGGTTGAAACGCGGCCCGAAGATCTCAGTGCCGTATCCACGAAAGCGGAAGCCGGCTTGTACAGCGAAGCCGTGGTCATCAAGAAGCAGGCACGGCAGGCCCAACCACTGCGGGAAGGGGAGAATCTCTTGCCGGTTGACGGCGGCACGGCTGACCCTGAGAAACAGAAACTGTAAAATTCCAGCAATCTAAAACACTAACGCAAGGAGAAAACCATGCAGATGCAAATCAACTCCGACCGCAACATTGAGATTGACGAAGCCCTGCACGCCGTCATCAGCGATTCAGTGGAAAGCGCCCTGGGCCGGTTCAGCGAGGGGATTACGCTGCTGGAAGTCCATTTGAGCGACCAAAACAGCGACAAGAAGGGCGGCCATGACGACATACGCTGCCTGCTGGAAGCCCGTCTCGAGGGCCACCAGCCCATCGCGGTCTCGCACCGGGCGGCGGACGTGGACCTGGCCGTCGAGGGCGCCGCGGCCAGGTTGACAAAATTGATCAAGCACTCTCGCGAGCGACAGCGCGAGCAGCAAAGCCACCGCACGGACCCCGATCCGTCCGCGCCGGAGCCGGAACCTGAGGATGAGGGTTAGATTGTATGTGGGGTGGTTCCAGGGCATTTTTGTTCTCGAACTCCGGAAGCTCTGTATCGATTTCGATGGGTGTCGCCCTTCCCTGGGGAGTCCTCATGAGCACCCTGCAATCTACAACCATTAAATCATTGAAGTTCTACAGAGAACAAAAATGCCCTGGACTAACAGGGCGATCACATAGGGTCGCCCCTACTTCCCCGCGTCTCAATACCTGAAGATCGCGGCGGCTCCGGTCTTGGTCGGCATGCGTTCGGTGGGGACGATGACGACGAGTCCGCCCTTCTTTAGGGCCAGCTCCCCCAGGTCGTCGAGCAGGTCGTCAACCTGTGGATGGGCCAAATCGTCCGTCTCAACATCGCCCGTCGCGGCGTTGATCCGACCGGGAACGACCCGGTCGGCATCGATCAACAGGGCGGCGACCCGCCCTTCCAGGCCGGCCTTGGCGATCAGTGACGGGTCGTTGCTGCCGAGCCCCTCGGGCCATGCCTTGTCGAACTTTTCGACCAGATCGGCCAAACGCGCCAGATATCGAGGCTCCACGAGCCGCCAGGCGCGCTTGCGGAGTTCATCGATGGACGGCAGGGCATCCGGGTGGATATCGATGTTTTCCGAAATCAGAAATGGATTGCGGCTGAGTTCGTGGAACATATGGTGATGCTCCGGCAGGGAGGCCAGGATCAGCGGCAGGGCCGACGTCCGCGAGTGGTGTTCCAGGATCGCCTGATCAACGGCCCGGAAAAAGCGCCGGGCATCGCTGTCCACCTCGGACTCTTTACTGCCGTGGCCATGGTACATGCCCGGTTTCCCACCGCCCACGCCGCCGTATGAGGCCACGGTCTGATGCTGCTCGGTCAATTCTTCTCCCAGGGCCTCGGTCAACGTCCGCGGCACGCCCTCAGCCGGTTCGATCTCGTCCAAAGCATCACGGCTGCCCTCAAAGAGCCTGATCGCCTGCCGGTTCACCGCGAGAATCTGATATCTGTCGGCCGACTGCAGGATGCGCAAAAGCGGCTTGACGTGGAAGCTGTCAGCTACAATGGCCAATTCAGGGACCGGCCGCTGCAGGCTGTAGACCCGAAAAAAGTCTTTCGCCCCCAGGATGGCCAGCCCGTCAAAGGTGTGGTTCCAGAAGGGAGTTTCGGCGGACATCGCCCAAAATGGTTCCAGTAGCGGACGAGCCTCTGCATTTGGGAATCGTTGCAGAAGCGACTCCTCCAGCGCCTTCACGAGGTTTTTGAACCGGATCCGATCCTGCTTGTTTTCCGGATGCCCCCGGTGCGTCGGCTGGTAGAGTGAAAGGCAAGGCGGCCTGCAATTGTCCCAGATCGCGGATAAGTCGTCTTTTCCCAATGTGTTCACTGTATCTCCTTTCATTAATTGCGTGTTAAAAATGTCCTCATTCGGCAGCCCGTTCAAAAACCCCAAGTGCAAGGAACAATCCGGCACTTACTTGACAAGAAAGCGTTTGCTCGCATTTTTCATCCTTGCCATTGTTTCACGCCATCCACGTCCGACGAGGGAAGGCTTGAAAGCGCTTCCCGAATCCCCGACGGAAGATTGGGGTAAACTTCATTCGAAACCTCTTCCTTCTCCGGGCTTTCCCGTAGGTCACACCACCACGGATGTGATAGATGTGTTTAAAGGTCGGGATGATCTTTTCGTCATGGGTGACAACGATGATCGCGGTTTCAATCTTACGTGCAATATCGTGCAAAAATCCGAATCACTGTCAGAACGCGTTGACGGTTCAGGGCGAATAACGCCTCATGCAAACCCTTGCTCCTGATGCTTGCGGGTAATCGAGTCCGCCAGGTTGTCCAATGCTTGGAAGGTATCCTCCTTGGGCATGCCCTTGCACAGCACCGGCTCCAACACCTCAACCTTGAGATTGGGAATCATCCCCGACAATGTCTCCACGGTCTTGCCCCCCCAGCCGTAGGAACCGACAATGGACAGGTACCGCGCCTTGGGCCGCAGAGCGTTGGCCAGAAAAGCGGCATAGGCCGCAAGAGGGTGCGGGCCGGCCAGAACAGTGGGCGTGCCCACGACAATCGTCCCCGCGTCCACCAATGCCATGGCCAGTTTCCCGATATCGGTCACGACCAGATTGAACAATTCAACCCGCACGCCGTTGACCACCAGTGCGTTGACCAGGTGATCGACCATTGCCTGCGTGCTTCCGTGCATGGAAACGTATGGCAGGACCACCAGATTGCGCGGCGTGGCATGCACCCACTCGTTGTAGGCATCGGTGATGAACGCCGGACGGCGATGAATCTGGCCGTGGCTGGGAGCGATGACGTTCATGTCAAGGCCGGACAGCTTTTCCAGATTTTTAGCGATCACCGCGCGAAACGGCATCATGATCTCCGCGAAATAGCGCTTGGCCGCCTCGAATACGCGCCCCTCGTCCGTTACAAAAAGATCAGTTGTCGCGATATGCGAGCCAAAAAAGTCGCAACTGAACAGGATGCGGTCCTCAGGCAGATAGGAGACCATGGTTTCCGGCCAGTGCACCCATGGGGTATGAATGAACTTCAGGGTTTTGTCCCCCAGGGACAAGGTTTCGTTGTCCTCCACCGAAACAAAGACATCCTCTGGAAGCCTCAGAAGATCTATCAGCATGCCTTTGGCCTTGGGGGTCACGACGACCTTGGCTTGAGGAAACTTTTCAAGCACCAGGGGGATAGTCCCGGAATGGTCCTGCTCGGCATGATGCGAGACAATGTAGTCGATTTTGGGCACATCACGCAGTTGCGCCATCAACGTGTCGGCCATGGCCGGATCAACCGTATCCAGCAAGGCCGTCTTTTCGCTGCCCTGAACCAGGTAGGCGTTATAACTGGTCCCGTCCGGAAGAGGGATCAACGAGTCAAAAAGACGCCTATCCCAATCCACAACTCCAAGCCACGATACTCTTTCACTGATTTGCCTTGGATGCATTATTTGCCTCCGTAATGAGAAGTTGATTCCCACCATTCTGCCTATAAAGGCAATATATATTCAAAAAAAGTTGTCAACAAATCACGCAGGGATCTGCTGCAGGTTGAGAGCATACATGTTTACTCGTTTGACTGTTTCCAACATCTTCCTGCTGGAGCTGAAATCACCTCCACCAGATGATCCTGGCCGTCATCCACAAGCGCCACGGCCATTTCCCGTTGCACCACCCCGTCCACCGTAACGGTGGCCGCTTCGTCTTCGTCGGCCTGTTGCTGCCTGATCGTGATCCGGTAGTTGGTTTCCCGAAAGCGATAGCGGATCGTAAAAGCGTCCCATTGCGCGGGGAGGCAGGGCTCGAAGGACAGTTTGTTCGCTTCCATCCTGAAACCCAGCAGGGATTCCATGATCAGGCGGTACATCCAGGCGGCCGATCCCGTGTACCACGTCCATCCACCCCGGCCCGTGTGCGGCTCCACGCCGTAAACGTCCGCCGCGACCACGTAGGGTTCGACCTTGTACGTTTTCACTTCCTCGGCGGAATTTCCGTGGTTGACGGGGTTGATCATGGCGAACAGTTCCCAGGCGCGACGTTTGTCGCCCAGCGCGGCAAAGGCCATGGTCGTCCAGATCGCGGCGTGGGTGTACTGCCCGCCGTTTTCCCGCACGCCCGGCACGTAGCCCTTGATATACCCCGGATTCAATGCGGATTTGTCGAAAGGCGGGTCCAAAAGCTGGATCAGGTTGTCCTCCCGGCGGACCAGGTACGTGTCCACGGCTTCCATGGCTGCCCGCGAACGCTCCTCGTCGCCCATGCCGGACAAGACCGACCAGCTTTGAGCTATGGAATCGATCCGGCATTCCGGACTTTCCGCGGAGCCGATGGGGGTGCCGTCATCGAAAAACGCCCGGAGGTACCAGGCACCGTCCCAACCATGCTGCTCGATGTTTCGGCCAAGCCGGGCGACCTCGTTTCGGCATTGTCGGCTGAAGTCCAGGTCGTTGCGTAGCCGCGCGATCTCAGCGAACCGGTTCAGGACCTCGCACAGGAAAAACCCCAGCCACACGCTTTCTCCCTTGCCTTCGTGGCCGACCATGTCCATGCCGTCGTTCCAGTCGCCGGTTCCGATCAGGGGCAGGCCGTGCTCGCCGAACCGGAGCCCTCTCTGGATCGCGCGCACGCAATGCTCATACAGGCTGGCCGTCTCTTCGGACCTGACCGGAAGATCATAGTAGGATTCCTCGGTGTGGCCCAGCTGGCGGCCATTGATGAAGTGAACTGTTTCGTCCAGGACCCCGGTATCCCCGGTGCTTTGGACATAGCGGCACGTGGCCAGGGGCAGCCAGAGGTAGTCGTCGGAACATTTGGTCCGCACCCCTCTGCCGGTGGGCGGGTGCCACCAGTGCTGAACATCGCCTTCGGAAAACTGCCGCCCGGCGCACCGGAGCAGGTGCGCGCGCGCAAGCACCGGTTCGGCATGGATCAGGGCCATGGAGTCCTGCAACTGGTCACGGAACCCGAACGCGCCACCGGACTGATAGAAGCCGCTGCGGCCCCAAAGCCGGCAGGCAATGGTCTGGTACAGAAGCCAGCCATTGACCAGGAGATCCACGGATTTGTCGGGGGTTTCCACCTGGACGGCGCCCAGGGTGTGATTCCAGTAGAGCCATACCGCTTCCAAGTTTTTCCGCGCCGCTGTGGAATCACGATAGCGTCGCGCGAGACGTGTGGCGTGACCGCTATCTTGCCCGGCGCCGAGGGTGAACACGATCTCCCGGTCTTCACCGTCGTCCAGATCAAAAACAACGTGCATGGCCGCGCAGGGATCCAGCGCGGCCCCGACCCTGCCGGAGAGGTGGGACCGGGTCATGGCCGCGGGCCGGGCCAGGGTTTTATTGCGACCGATAAATTCGGTCCGGTCCGCGCTGACCGTCCTGGTGGCATGATCCACGTTAAAAAAGGCCACCCGCCTGCTGAATTCGGTGTTGTACGGATTGCTCGCCAGAATCGCGCCGCTTTCAGGATCAATCTCGGTGCTCACGTGCATCCCCGTCTTGGGACGCACATCCCCCAGCACCCACTCGACGAATCCAGTCGCCGAGAGCCGTCGCGGACGGCCGCACCGGTTGCGCACCTTGAGCACCGTGAACTTGACCGGCGCATTCATGGCTACGAACACCCAGACTTCCGAAGAAATGCCGCGCTCCGTATGTTCAAACACAGTGTATCCGAAACCATGTCGGGTGACGTAGGGAGAAGCGCCTCTGACCGGATGCGGCATGGGCGACCAGAAATGGCCGCGATCCTCGTCGCGCAGGTAAAAGGCTTCTCCGCTTGAATCCACGACCGGATCGTTGTGCCACGGGGTGAGGCGGAATTCGTGGGCGTTCTCGCTCCAGGTGTAGGTTGGGCCGTTTTCCGAGACAATGGCGCCGAAATTTGGATTAGCCAGCACATTGACCCACGGCGCCGGTGTGACCTGCTCGCGACTGGTGGTCATGACGTACTCACGACCATCCGGGGTAAAGCCCCCGATTCCGTTGAAAAACAGGAGATCCTCACGCGGCTGGGGCGCAACCATGGGCGGCAGGGGGCGGAAAATACGGGTCGGCGCCAGGGCCGGGATTTTCGGCTGATCACGCCCGACGCGGTTCAGTTGATCCATGAGCGTCCCCCGGCTGTCCCGAATGACGACCCGGGCCAGGGCCTGAAAGATAATCCGGTCTTCCTCTGAAATCTGATCCGCGTTGCGCACGAACACCTCGCCCGGGCGATCCGCCCGCTTGCCGTGGACGCCGGCGGCGATAAACCCCATGATCTGGTCGTGCAGAATCTGTCGATAACCGGCATGATCTTCATTGATGATCACCAAATCCACGGCCAGCCCCTTGAGGCGCCAATAGGCATGAGCCTGGACGAGCTGGCGGGCCAGTTGGATATTCTCCCGATCCTCGATCCAGAGCAGGACAATGGGCAGATCACCGGAGATGGAGTAGCCCCAGAGGCTGGATTGTCCCCGAAGATTTTTCATGATCACGCCGGGATCGGCGCGCAGCCCGGAATTGGCGTAAAGAACCGAGGCCGCGAGCCGCCCGTAGAGCTGCGCGTCGGCTTCCGTGGCGTTGATCTGCTGCAGAAGCACCTGGCTATGGGTCCAGGCCAGCTCAAAAACACGGTCCACAAGATAGCGGTCCCGGTATTTGCCTACCAGTCCCGCACAGACATCGCGGGTTTGTGCCGCGCCGGTGATGATGTTCACGGTTGCCGATGTTTCCGGATCCAGGGTGATCCGGCAGCGAATGGCCACGATGGGATCCAAGACCGGCCCTTCGCCGCCGGAAAGGGGTAAGCGGCTGAGCATGGCTTCGGGAGCGGCCGGCGTGTTCCCGCGACCGATAAACCGCAACCTGTCGGTCTCATAGGACATTTCGCCCATGTCCGCGCCGTGGACGGCCATGGTGTGGAACATCCACGGCGGCTGCTCGTCGGCAAACCGAGGTCGCCGGGTGGCCATAATCGCGCACTGGGGCCTGATGATCTCGGTTTGGACGAAGAGATTGCTGAAGGCTGGATGCGCCGCGTCGGACGCCGGCGATGCCAGGACGACTTCCGCATAGCTGGTCACTTCGATGGACCTGCGGGTCTTGGACCGGTTGGTAATGGTGATCCGGCGCAGCTCGATGTCATCCTCGGGTGAAACGGCGATCTCCGTATGGGTGTCGATATCCTCATCCCTGCGGCGGAACTCGACCCGGCCTTCGGAGAAGATGGCTTCGTAGCGCTCGGCCGGCTTGAGCGTCGGCTGGTGCGCCGTGGACCAGAAGACACCGCTGGACATGTCCCGGATATAACAGAAGGCCCCCCAATTATCGCTGGTGCCATCTTCACGCCACCGGGTCACGGCCAAATCTTGCCAGCGGCTATAGCCGCCGCCGGCATTGGTGACCATGACATGATATCTTCCGTTGGACAGGAGCTGCACCTCGGGGATGGACGTATGCGGAGTCGTGGAGATGCGCAGCGGCTTCTCCTTCAAAGAGGTCGACATTTTCCGGGACTCGGACAATTCCGAGATTTGCGAGTGGTATGCCGTACTCTTGGGCAACCGCTCCTGAAGCAACAGCACGGTTGCCTGAAACATGGGATTCGCCTCGAACCGTTTCCGCATGGGCTGGTCCAAAAGCAGATGCGTCAGGGCGAGCAGGCTCATGCCTTGATGGTGGGCCATGTAGGAACGAACCACGGCGTTGGTCCGCCCGCGAGGCAGATGACTTGGTGTGTAGTCAATGGCCTCGTAGAATCCGTACCTGCCTTGAAAACCACGGGACGACATATCCTCAAGATTACGACAGGCTGCTTCGGGCGCCACCATCAGCGCCAATGCCGAAGCATAGGGGGTGATGACCAGATCCTCGGCCAGTCCGCGTTGCAGACCAAGACCGGGCACCCCAAAAGCCTTGTACTGATAGTTGAGCAGACTATCGGTCATGTTGTAGCCGGATTCCGAAATTCCCCATGGCACGCCGCGTTGCTTGCCGTAGTCGATCTGCCTGGCCACGGCCGCCTTGCAGCTTTGATCAAGAATCGTCTGATCGTAGGTGGGCATTATCACCAGCGGCATCAGATATTCAAACATGGAGCCGCTCCAGGACAGAAGAACCGACTCTCCGCCGGCAATGGTCAGCAACCGCCCCAGAGCAAACCAGCTTTCCTGAGGCAGTTGGCCCTGGGCAATGGCCACGAAACTGCTCAACCGCGCTTCCGAAGCCAGCAGGTCGTAGAAGCTTCCATCCCTGCGCCCCTCGCTGACGTTGTAGCCGATGGCCAGCAGACGGCGCGCGCTGTCGTACAGGAAGTCGAATTCCATGTTCCGGGCAAGTTTCTGGCACTGGTGCGCAAGATCTTCCAGGCGGGCGATGCTTCTCCCGGCACTGCGACTGGACTCCATGATCAGCCGTTCAAACGTGTCGAGTCGTTGTTTTTCCTCCGGCGTCCCGCTGCTTTGGCGCATTTCCTCAATCAGGGTCGGTACGTCATTATCAAGGCAGGCCAGTCGGCGCAGCGTGGGGATATCCTTGAGAGAGGGAATTTGATCAATAATTTGATCGGCAATTTGCCCGGAAAAGGGCGGCCCGGCCCAGGGCACCAGCACGTTCAACTCGTCAACCGCATCCCGGCATTGTTGCTCAAGGGACCGCGCCCACCACATGGTTTCACTTTCAGGGTTGTCTTCAAAGCTCAGATCCACCTCTCGCGCGGTTATTGCCAGCCGCTCCAGGGACGCCTTCAGATCCCCAAGGGTCTTGGCCGCCGGACTCGCGTTTGGCGGGCTCGCGTCCGGAGGGGAAGACCGGACGGACTCAAGGTCGTACATGAACTGGGTCAGCTTCGCGGGTATGCTTCCACTCGCGACGTCCATGAGCACCAAGGCCGTATCGGCGATTCCGTCGAACAGCCGGTCTCCCGTGAGCTTCTGGTCGGGAAGCGCGAGCAACCCTTCACGCAAGGTCATCAGACTCGCGGCCAGGTTCCCGCTGTCCACCGAGGAAACGTACATGGGCAGGAGCGGCTCGCGGGTTTGGGTGTCGTACCAGTTGTAGAAGTGGCCGCGGTGCCGGGCCAGCCCTTCCATTGCCCCCAGGGCGTTCTCCGTGCGCTCCATGAAGCGTCCGACGTTGATGTAGCCGAAGTCGAGGGCCGACAAATTCGAGAGCAGCGCAAAACCCATGTTGGTGGGCGACGTGCGGTGCGCCACCACCTTGCGTGGTGCTTCCTGATAATTGTCCGGGGGCAGCCAGTGGTCTTCGGGGCCGACGAATTTCTCGAAAAAGGCCCAGGTCTTGCGCGACAGCTTGCGCAGGAAGACCAACTGATCATCGGTCAAGCGGACTTTTGGGGGCCTGATGGGTTGACTGATCCACCAGGCAATCAGGGGAGAGACAAACCAGAGGACCAGCAGCGGCAGGGCCGCGACCAGTGCCCCTGGCGGAACCATTGCCTGAGGCGGAACGAGATACCCCGTCACGGTCATGGCCGCGACCGGGCCGATCCACATCCGGCGATACGACGCGCCAAGCGCTGCCAGGCCCGACGCTGTTCGTCCCGTCCCATGGGCCAGACCCGGCGGGTTCCATTCCAGGAGCCCTCGGCCGGATACCCCCATCCGCCACATGGTTCGCAGGATGGCGGCGCCATTGGTGGCCGCCTCATACGGCAGACAGAGCAACGTGAAAGTGGATTGGGCAAGGCATCCGCCGATGGCTTGGGCCGCGCCGGCAAGGTGATGGCTCATCAGGGCGTGGCCCTTTGTATTGAAGAAGCCCATCAGGCAGTTGATCAGGGCCGGAACCAGCACGATGCCGATGACCACCGCGGTCCAGAACCAGGGCGTGGCCGAGACGGTCCAGCCGAACACGAGCAGGAGAGTCAGCGCCATGGGCACGAGACTGCGCCGGAGATTGTCCAGGATCTTCCACCGGGACAGGAGTGAGAGCGCATTCTTCGTAAATTTCGTCTTCGGGCCGGGAACGCCGGGAAAAATCCATCGCAGGATCTGCCAATCCCCACGAATCCAGCGCGTGCGGCGGCTCACGTCTTCACTATAGCGCGCCGGATACTCTTCGAAGAGCTGCACGTCGCTGATCAGCCCGGACCGGGCATGGCATCCCTCGATGAGATCGTGGCTGAGGATCAGGTTCTCGGGAAACCGATCCCGGAGCACCTGATCAAAGGCGTCGACGTCGTAAATCCCCTTGCCGATGTACGAGCCTTCGCCGAAGAGATCTTGATAGACGTCCGAGACAACTCCGGTATAGGGGTCGATACCGGCGTCAATCCCATACATCCGGGCATACCGGGACCTGTTCGTTCCCGGCAGGCTGACGGCCGCCCGGGGCTGCAGGATGCCGTATCCGGACACGATACGTCCTTTGTCCTCGTCGTATTGGGGACGGTTCAAGGGATGGGCCATCGCGCCCACGAGCTGCCATGCGGTATCCCGCGGCAGGTCCGTGTCCGTGTCCAGGGTGATGACGTACTTCACGTCCCGCAACACTTCGAGATTGCCCACGATCAGCGAGAAATCGCCCCTGGAATCGGCCCCAAAACCACCATCAGGACCGCCCTCACGATTGTTCCTGAGCAGCGCATTCAGCGCCGCGAGTTTGCCCCGCTTCCGCTCATAGCCCATCCAGATCCGCTCCCGCGGGTTCCATTGCCGGGAGCGATGAAAAAGAAAGAAGGCGTCGCCGGCCTCTTTGTATTTCTCGTTCAACCCCTCGATGCCTTGTTGGGCCGACAGCAACAGCGGTGCATCCTCGGCGACGGTCTCCTGGTCCGCGTCCAGGAAGTCGGTCAGCAGGCCAAAGCGCAGGCTTTCTTCCCGTCCGGCCAGAAATCGGACTTCCAGGGCATTGATCAGGTCCGTGACGCTCTCCGGGCTGGAAAGCATGGCTGGGATCACGACCAGCGTGGACGAATCGGGTGGAATGCCCTTGGAAAAATCCATGCGGGGAAGCGCATGCGGCTTGGCAAGACGTGTCGCGACAAGGTTGACCAGCGCTATGGCCGGCTGGCTGACCGCCAGCAGGAATACGGCGGCCACGAGCCCAAGCAGCACGCCGTCCAAACCGTCCGCACGGGTCTTTGCCAGCAAACCCGCGGTGAATATCCCCGTGAGGAAAAAAATCGAGCCGAGATACAAGAGCAGGGGAAATCGGCGCCCAACGCCACGCAGCTTGTCCAGGACCGATGATCCGGCACGAACCCGACTTTCAAGCTGAGCCCGCCCGATATCGATGAGGTAGAACCCGACATGCCCCGTCCGGCTGTCGCCATGCGCCCCGGCAGCGCCTTGTCCGGCCAGCTCGATGGCTGTTCGGGCCACTTCCATTTCGGTGAGTCCGCCTTTTTTGGCGATCTCCTCCACCACGTGCCGGTATTGATCCCGGGTGTTGAAGTGCGTGCGGCCATAGATTCCGGCCGGGTCCCTTTGCAGGATGTGTTCAACGGCGCTCAGAGTCTCCACGAATCGGCGCCAGTCGATGACGCTCAGGACGCGCAGGCCCGCGATGCTGTTGCTGATGGAAAGCTGATCAGCCGCCTGCTGCTGGTTCTCCGATTGGACCAGTTGATCAATGGTCAGGGGGGATTCCAGGAGTTGCTGCTCGACCCAGGCCAGAGGAAGTGCGAGCGCCGGGCCCTGTCCCTGGAGGCGACGGGCCAGCTCCGCGACAAAGGAGCTGACCATGGGCGGAGCCGACCTGGCCATGTCGGCAACCGTGAGGATCAGCTTTTTGGGGTCTTTTTGGGCTGTCTCCAAAATTTTGTCGGCCCAGTGATCAGCCAGGTCGCGGTCGGCCCGGTTCACGGCAATTCGCGCGGCAATCCGCCTCAGATTTTCGATCAGGGCCAGGCGCAGCATGATCGGAATGGCCCACAGTTCTCCCAGACGCAGTGGCGTAACCGTCTGATAGGCAGCGACAAATCCGCTCAGGCTCTCCAGATCCACCCGCCCGTCGCCGTGGGCGATGGTCTCCAGGGCAATGTCGTATACTCGGGGAAGGCCTCTGGACGGGCCATCCTTCAGGCGGGGAAGCTTTCTGGCGTAGTTCTTGGGCAACAGCTTCCCGGCCACCAGAATCTGCTCTTCGATCAGATAAAAATTGTCCAGCAGCCATTCCCCCGCCGGAATAATCACGCGGTTGGCCTGCACCACCTCAGTCAGCAGATCGCGAACCTCGAACAGGACCTTCTCGTTCTTGGCAAGCCTTCCCAGCAGACGCTCCGGGGCATGCTCCGCGCCCAAGGCATGCATGCCCGCGAGGATTTTACCGTGTTCCTCCATCTGGGAGGTGCTGAACAACTCGGAACGCAGCGGCGCTTCGTCGTCTTTGTTCTCCTGGAAACGAAGAACCCAGCGCAAACGCTCCCGGAGTTGACCTGATTTTTCGACAATTGTCGCCGTGGTGAGCGTCATGGCACAAACATCCTTGGCTGGAACGTAATTGATCAGTAAGGCCAGGTAGACTACCTCCGGGACTCCGTGTTGCCTGGATACCGGCCTGCGCCGGTATGACGGAATGGAATACCTCGATAGCGAATCTTCTCGGTCGTCACCCCGGCGCAGGCCGGGGTCCAGGTGTTTTTGAGTGGTCCACTTGCCCGAAGTTATTGAACAGTTACGCTGAAACCTTTGAAACCGAACAGGGGCGGTTTACCAACCGCCCCTGTGAACATCGTTCGCGACCGCCTCTACGAAAACAGACGGGTTGCTCCTTGTTGCCGACGGAGAGGAACCGACACCTTAAAACTGAAAACGCAAGCCTGCGCCATAGCGGACGTAATCGTTAAAATCGTTGAGATCCTCCACTCCTATGCGGCCCTCGACAAACAAGGAAAGATTGCGCTGATACGCTTCCCCGTAAATCCGGTAGCCCGCGTTCACGATCATATCCGCGCGATCCTTCCGGCTGGAATGCCAGAATCCCATACCGCCTCCGAAGTACATTCGATCGAAGTGGTAATTGGCGGTCAGATCAGCCATGAACGAATCAGTGTCGTCGTCACCGTGGACGACCGGAGCAAATCCGATCATGCCCAAAAGGGAAAAATGCTCATGAAAGCGATAGGCGTAGCCGACCCGCATCAACAAATAGTTCGCGGGATCAGGCTGATGCAGATAGCCGAGATCGACGACGAAGTTCCCGCGCTTCAGAATCGGCTCCGTCCATGAGGTATCCGTGGCCGGGGCGGGAGCGGGAGCGGGAGCCGGCGCCGCGACAACCGGCGGCGTCGCCGGTGTCGGTGCCGTGACAACGGGAGCGGGAGCGGGCAGATCGCTTGACCGAAGCAGAGATACGTTGCCGCATATCGTCGGGACCACGAAAACATTGCGCTTTCCGTCTCTTTCAACGACCAACCGATATGCCTCGAAAGGCTCTTTGCCGGCCCAGATCACGTTTTTCATGACTTCGACGCGTTGCGCCTTTTTATAGATCATCCACTGCAGTTGCTCACCAATGGGCACGTCGACTTTTTCAATGTTGGCCTGCTGGACCTGAATCACGAAATCGTCAAGCAATGCAGAGGCGCCGGCCGTTGCAAAACCTCTTCTCAAATCCGGAAGCGTCTCTTTGACCATATCCTGAAATTCGCCGACCGTTTGCAATTCAGGTTTGTAAAACGGATTCCGGCCCAATTCCTTGAGTTCCGTTTGGGCCTGAGCCGTACCGACAACACCCAACAACACGAACATCGCCACCAACCATACGCCCAACTTCAAAACGCGTTCCATTCCCTTTCCCCCTTTTTTAAAGACGATCATGTTCCCATGCCGAATCAAACAATTTGTCCGGCACGCACCTCTCGGAGCACCATTCAGATCATTATCAACCTCCGACTCGTATTCCTGACAGAGATCCTATTACTCCAAAGACACTTAACAACCATATGATAACAGCAATAATCACGACGACATTCAGTATTTGTTTAATTTTTCCGTCCATGGGGATGTAGTTGTTGACCAGCCAGAGAACAACGCCGATGACGACCAGAATAATAATCAAATTAATTATGGGCATTCCTATCTCCTTTACTGTTTTCAATGTTAAACACGAATATCATGTCACAAAGTTCCACGGGATTGCTTTCCAGATTGGAGTGACGGATCAGCAGCCTCAGTGGGTGTCGAAAAAAATCGTCTCCGACGGTTCGTTCAAAAACCCCAAGCCTGGGCTGAATTCATGCCGACGGGAGCGGAGAGGGACGGAGCGACGATCCGGGCCAGTCCAAGGTTGCCGCACATCGCCGGGACGACAAAGACGTGGAGGTTTGCATTTCTTTCCACGGTCACCACGAAGGCCATGAAGGGATCTTTTCCCGCCCTGGCCACGTTCTCGATGACATCAACGTTTTGTCCATCAACGAACATCATCCACAAGAGATTTCTTTCCGGGAGCACCTCGATTATTTCAATGTCGGCCTGTTCGACCTGGCTTACAAAGCCGTCGAACAGGTCGGCGGCTTCGGCCATATCAAAACCTTTACGTAACCCCGGGAGCATCCGGCGGACCATTTGTTGAAAATCATCCATGGTCCGCAATTCAGGTTGAACAAGCGCACTCCGACCCGGTTGATTCGGTTGTTTTTGGGCCTGAACCGCACCGACGAGACCCAGCAGGAAGAAAGCGACCGCGCACAATACGGCCATTCTCAAAATGCACTTCATGGCTTCCCTCCTTCCGCAACGGCCGTGGGCATGGCGTTGGACAAACCGCTGGACGCCGGACGAACTTTTCGTCGTCTCACCTGTTTCAGCTTTCAGGACGAAGTGTAGCTTTTCCCTGAGCCGTGTCTGTAGGGAAATCGCTTAATTATACCGAGGAAAAACCCCGGAAGATGGGAGTATCTCCCGGGTGGAGGTTGGGAGTGCGAGTGTTGCGAGGGAGGTGCGGAGGTGCGTTCCCTGCTCGTGCTCAGGGGAGAGGGAAAAAGTGATCGTGAGTGGGCGGGCGGGTCGGGCTCAATCCTTCCACTGGTCCACATCGATCAGCCCGATTCGGACCGCGTAGCGAATCAGGTCGATGGGCCGTCGGAGTTCGAGCTTGCGCATGATGTTGACGCGGTGATTTTCGACTGTTTTCGGGCTGATGGCTAGCCGATTCGCTATTTCCTTGGCTGTTTGCCCTTCCGCCAGCAGCCGCAGGATCTCTTGCTCGCGGGAGGTCAGGCTCCCGTAGTCGCCATTGATGACGACCGTCTGCGCATCAGGAATTTTTGAGATTTTCAGGATCACTTCCCGGGACAGCGAACTGTCCAGGAAAAACTCTTCGTTGGCCACGGCTTCCATTGCTTTCAGCAGCCCATCGCCGGCGGATTCCTTGACCATGTACCCCAGTGCCCCGGCCTGGAAGGCCTTGGTGATGTAGTCTATCCTGGAATGCATGCTGACAACCAGGATCCGCGTCTCGGGCCGAAGGCTTTTCAGATCCTGGACCAGATCGATGCCGCCTTTTTCGGGCATGGATATGTCCACCAGGGCAAGATCGGGCCGCAACTCTTTGGCTTGCTGAAGCCCCGCCTTCCCGTCGCCGGCTTCCCCGACCACCTCGAATATCGGGCTTCGATTGATAATTGCCTTCAAACCTTCCCTGTAGAGCGGGTGATCATCAACGATCAATACTGTTTTTTTCTGAGTCATGAGGTTTCCTTTCATAAGGGAGTTCGACCAGGATTTGCGTGCCTTTTCCCAGTCGTGAGCGGATGCGCATCGTGCCTCCGAGCAGGGTGGCCCGTTCCCGCATGCTGTGCAGGCCCATGCGCTTCTCCGCGGTCGCGCCCGCCATCCGTTGCACCGGATCAAAGCCGAGGCCGTCATCTTCAATCCGCAAGATGATTTTCGGAAAGGATGCCACCATCCTCACGACAGCCCGCCTGGCCAAGGCATGCTTGTGGATGTTGTTCAGGCTTTCCTGGACCAGCCGGTACAGATTGATCTCGGCATCGACATCAAGAGACGAATTTTCCACGCCCGTAAAGGTCATGCGAATATCAAGCCCTGTTTTCTCGGCGAAATCCTTGCCGTATTGCGTCATGGCCCGCACGAATCCGAACTGATCAAGACCTGGGGGACGCAGTTCATAGGCCAGGTCCCGGACAACCATGATGGCCTGTTGCGTGAGATCGGAGAACGCCGTCAATTTCTCCAAACACTCCGGATTCTGAATGCGGTGCTCGTGTCGCAAGGAATCAAGGCCGATTTTCAAGGTCGAAAGGTCCTGTCCCACGCGATCGTGAAGCTCGCGGGATATCATCAGACGCTCGGCTTCATGGGCCCTGATGAGCTGTTGGGAAAGAGCATGAATGCTCCGTTGAGCGCCTTTTTCCTCCGTAATGTCCTGAATCTGGGTCATATATCCGACCACGGCATCGCCCGTGCTCATCCCCAGCGGGGTGATCAGCACGTCCAGATACAGCTCCTTCGTTCTTGTTGGATCAAGCACGCCGCCATCAACGGCTTTTGGAAAATCGACAACGACCTCCTCCCGGATCGCGTTGCCCGCCAGCAGTCTTTCTTTCGTCTCACTGCTCAGCAGAGGGTCGTCAAAGAGCGATGTTCCAAGGACTCGGGTTGCATCAGGCATTCCGTAAATTGTCAAATAGGATTTGTTCACTCCGTACATAAGGCCGTGCGCATCATAGACCGCGATGCCGATGGGCGACTCCAGAAAAATATTCTTGAGCTGTTCGTCGATCTCCTTCAGCACCTTTTCGGAGTGCATCTGAGCGGTAATATCGTCAAGAAAGCTCAGGACGGCCGGTCGGTCGTTCCATTCGATCAGCACCCTTTTGTTTCGCAGCCATCGTATTTGCCCCGCCTTGCCGACCACTCTCGCATTATATGACTGTGGCTGCACCTGCTCCCGCATTGCCCGCGCTTGATATTCCATGACCATCGCGACATCGTCCGGATGGACAAGATCAACGATGGGCAAACCGGCTAACTCTTCCCTGGTATATCCTGTAATATTTTCAAAATTGGCATTTGAAAATTTAATTTCGGAATTTTGCGTGACGATAATACCTTCATTCGCGTTTTCAACCACGATGCGGTATTTTTCTTCGGATTTCTGCAATTCCAGCTCGATCTGGCGACGCAGAACAATTTCCTTCCGGAGCTCCAGGTTTGCTTTTATCAGTTCACTCGCGCGGGCCTCGACCCGCTGTTCCAGTTCCTCGTTCGCGACCTTCAGTTCCGCTTCGAGACGGACACGCGCGGTGATGTCCATGACCGCGATGCGCAAACGATCGGTCTTCGCTGCGTCGTCAACCACGGACGTGGTTTGCAGTTGGGCGTGGAATCGCGAGCCGTCCTTGTTCACGAGCACAAGTTCGCAAACCTGCTTGCCCTCGGACGCAAGCACTCTTTTTCGATGGAAATAGAACGCATCCTGGGAGTCCGGGGCGATGAAGCGGGAAAATCGCTGCCGGATCAAAAGCGCCCTTTCCAGACCCAGGAGTTCCGCGCCGACAAGGTTGACCTCCCTGATCAGATTGTTCTCGTCCAGGCAAAAGTATCCGACAGGGGCAAAGTCATAGAGTTCGTGATACCTGTTCCGGGACTGTTCAAGAGCCGCCTGAGTCGCACGCAGTTCGTCATTCTGGATTTCCAGCTCAATCTGATGCACCCGCAGCTCATGGATCAGCTTCTGAACATCCTCGACAGGAGCTTTATGGATGCCCTGGGAATCCCCGGCCAGTTGCTTCTCAGCTCTGGCCCGAAGATGCTTGCTCTTGTTATCAGCCCGAGGCTTGGACTTTGGCACGGCTTCCTTTGGATGGTCTCAGGGTTTTGCGGGGTCGGAAATGAGGATGGTTCGTCCACCGCCGGAGGGAAAATCCCCCGCACGCGTCCGACCCTGTTCTTTAGCTTCACAAGATATGTGCGTTTTTTCAAACAAAGGCAAATGTCGGGTCCAAGGACGACTCGCGGTGCCCAGTTCGCGGGCGCGACGCTTTCTTCCTTCAACGGGATTGTGCAAGAGGAATGGACTCTCGATTCGAAAGGGTCCCGGACTTTTGTCGACTCACGGCTTGACAGACTTATCCCTCTCCGCTTATAGGCTTCCTCTTTCAGTTCTGAACGAGGAGACGGAGCGCATGAAGACATATTCCCCGACAGCGGCGGAGCTTGACCGCGAATGGTACGTGGTCGACGCCGAAGACAAGATTCTGGGCCGCTTGGCAAGCACCATCGCCATGCGCCTGCGTGGAAAACATAAGCCTGAGTTCGTCCCGCACATGGACAACGGAGACTTCATCGTCGTGATCAACGCCGAGAAGGTCAAAGTCACGGGCGCGAAGCTGGATCAGAAGATGTACAATCGGCATTCCGGCTACATGGGCGGCCTGAAGCAGACCAACCTGCGGACCATGCTCCAGAAAAAGCCCGAGCATGTCCTGCAACACGCGGTCAAAGGCATGCTGCCCAAAAATCGCCTGGGACGCGCGTTGCTCAAAAAGCTGAAGGTCTACACCGGCACCGAGCATCCCCATGCGGCACAACAGCCGAAACAACTGGATTTTTAAGAGAGGTCGAGTATGAGCAGTGAATTCTTTTACGGAACCGGACGCCGGAAATCCGCCGTGGCCAGGACCCGCATCTATCCTGGAAGTGGCCAGATTCTGGTGAACAATCGACCCTTTGACGAATATTTTCCTCGGGCCACTCTGCGGATGATCGTGCGCCAGCCCTTGAATCTGACCAAAACCCTGGGCAAGTTCGACATCAAGGCCACCGTGGACGGCGGCGGCGTAGCCGGACAGGCCGAGGCCCTGCGTCACGGCATTTCCCGCGCGCTGCTGGCCTTTGACCTGGAACTGCGGCCGACTCTGAAACGCGCCGGCCTGCTGACCCGGGACGCCCGGATCAAGGAACGCAAAAAGTACGGCCTGCGTTCCGCCCGCGCCCGGTTCCAATACTCCAAGCGGTAATCTTCGCCCCTTTCGACATTGCTTTCCAGGCGGATCTCTCCAGAGAGGTCCGCCTTTTTTGTTTTTGGCCGCTATTGTATCGTTCGATTTCACGATCATGCCCCTCGCTACGACCTTGAGCCGCCTTCGATCCGGCTTCACCAAACGAGCCACCAGTCCCGACGGAAGCGACCACCTCCCGGTGCGGCTGGGAACCAACCGCATCTATATTCTGCCCACCAAAACCGGGATCGGTTTTTTCATCCTGCTGGTCATCCTGCTGCTGATCTCCATCAACTACAACAATCCGCCGGGCTATCTCCTGACCTTCCTGCTGACCGGCATCGCCCTGGTCGGCATCTTCCACACCCATCGCGGCCTCTCCGGGCTGCTGATCAGCCAAGGTCCGGCATCTCCGGTCTTTGCGGGCGACCAAGCGAAATTTCCGGTGACGGTCACCAACCCGAGCCCGTGGCCGCGTCATGGGATTCAGGTCGGTTGGGCCCGGGGCGATACCGGATCACTCAAAGACCTCCCCACCGCCGGAGAGCAGACCTTTCTTCCATCCTTGTCGGCGACCAACCGAGGGGAATTGCGGCCAAAGCGGATATTGGTCGCCACGGTTTTCCCCCTGGGCCTGTTCCGGGCTTGGTCCTGGGTCGCCCTGCCGTTGCGCTGCGTGGTTTACCCGGCCCCGGCTTCAAGGGCTTCCGTCCTTGATCAACAAAGCGCTTCCCAGGACCAAGGCGAGAAACGGCCACGGGCGGGAAACGGACTGGAAGGCGAGGAATACCATGGCTTGCGAGCATATCAGATGGGCGACCCCTTGCGCCGGATTGCCTGGAAGGCCGTAGCCAGGGGCACGGAGCTGGTGTCCAAGGAGTTCGGCTCCGCCGCGAACCAGCAGGAGATCGTGCTGGACTGGGACGCCCTGCCCGGCGGGGAAACCGAGGCCAAGCTGTCCCTGCTCTGCCGCCTGGTTCTGGACGCTGAAGCCGCCGGACAAGCCTACAGCCTGCGGATTCCCGGCAAACACATTCCCGTCGGAAACGGACCGCGCCAGATGCACGCCTGCTTGACGGCCCTGGCCCTGTTCGCCATGCCTGCCTCAGAGCCGCCCGACGAGGCCCGACGATGATAATCCGTGCCTCGCGAACTCTCCTGCGAGATCCCCACGGCCCCTGGCTCTGGATTCTCGGCCCGGCATTCCTGGCCGCGCTGCCGCACTTCGCCAGGTATCCGGCGTGGATTGGGCTGACCTGCGTCGGATTGTGGTTTTTGCGACTGTACACCTTACAGCGCACGGGGTTGACCCCGTCCAGAATGATCCGTCTCGTCTTAACCCTGGGCGGCGTGGGCGGCGTCTACCTCAGTTTCGGCTATTTGCTGGGTCCGGAACCCGGCACGGCCCTACTCTTGCTCCTGCTGGCCCTGAAGCCCTTCGAGGCCAGGGGACGTCGGGATCAGGTCCAGATCCTGTTCATGACGTACCTGCTGGTGCTGCTCCAATTTTTGCACAGCCAAAGCCTGCTGGTGGCGGGGTACATGATTTTGGTCGTGCTGATCGCCACGGCGGCCTTGATTGGCGTCTCCCATCCGCCCAGTCAGACCGATCCGCGGTTTCGGCTCCGCCAGGCCGGCGTCCTGCTGCTCCAGGCCCTGCCGGTCATGCTGATCCTGTTCGTGCTCTTTCCCCGGCTGCCCGGCTCTCTTTGGGGCCTGTTCCAGGCCCCGAGAACCGGACTGACCGGGCTGAGCGACACCATGAGCCCCGGAGACATCAGCGAACTGCTGCAATCCTCGGAAGTGGTCTTCCGGGTCGCCTTCGTCGACCAGCCTCCGACAGTGAGCCGGATGTACTGGCGGGCCCTGGTGCTCTGGGAAACAGACGGGCGGGGATGGCGAGTCGGCGAACCCGAGCGGGAGTCTGGCCGGGAATCTGGCCGGGAATTCAGGCAATGGCGAGTCCGGCCCTTGAGCGAGACGGTGGAATACGTTCTGACCATGGAGGCCCATGACCAGCGCTGGCTTCCGGTCCTGGAAATGCCGCTGGCCGGAGGCTGGGAAAGACAAGTGGGTTCATCGGCGGAAGCGTTGCCGGACATGAGTCCTGAAACGATACCCGGCACGGAAGCGGATACTCCTGGGATCATGGCCGAGGAGCTCGAACCGGCTCCGGATTTTCGCCTGGAGGCTCGCGAAGAACTGCGTCGCCGCGCCCGGTTTCAGCTCCAGGCGGCCCTGGAATTCGAGACGGACGCCCCGACGCCGGGAGAGCGTCGCCGCGCTCTGGAACTGCCGGCCTCCGGCAACCATCGGGCCAGGGAGCTGGCCTGGAGTTGGGTCGCGACGAACGAGGACGCGGACGGGGACGAGCGGAGCGTGGTGGATCGGGCCTTGGATTTCTTTCGCGACGAGGCTTTTGGCTACACCCTGCGTCCGCCCTTGCTGGGCGAAGAGGCCGTGGACGATTTTCTGTTCCGGACCCGGAGCGGGTATTGCGAGCACTATGCGTCGGCCTTCACCTTCCTGATGCGCGCGGCCGGCATACCGGCCCGGGTGGTGGTCGGCTATCAGGGCGGAGACCGCAATCCCTTGGGAGACTACTTCGTGATCCGCCAGTATCACGCCCATGCCTGGAGCGAAGTCTGGCTGGAGGAAACCGGCTGGACCCGTGTGGACCCGACCACGGTGCTCGCACCGGAACGAATCGACGTGGGCGCCGGGGCACTGGTGCCGAATATCGACATGCCCAGGGTGCTTTCCAGCCGGGAAATGGGGTGGGTGATCAGCGCTTGGCGTGGTCTGACCCAGGGCTGGGACGCGGCCAATACGCTTTGGAATCAATGGGTCCTGGATTTCGGTTTCGAACGGCAGCGCCGTTTCCTGGAGCGTTTCGGCTTGGCCGGAACGACCCGCCTGGAGCGCTTCGGCCACTTGGCTCTGGCCCTGAGCCTGAGCTTCGTCGCCGCGGCCCTGGTCTACGGCGTGATCCTGCTCCGCTCCCGTCCGCCCGAGGACGCCCTGGACAAAATCTACGCCGGGTTCTGCCGCCGTCTGGCCAAAATCGGCATCCCCCGCTTCCCCCAGGAAGGCCCCCGGGATTACGCCTTTCGAGCAGCCGGACTGCGCCCGGACCTGGCGGAACCGATCACGGCCATCAGCGCGGACTATATCCGGCTGCGCTACGGGGCGTCCATGCGTTCCGGCCGGGATGCAACGGACGCATCATCTCCCGAAGCCCAACGGAGCGAGCTGGCCCGAAGGGTCCGGGCGTTTCGCCCCAGGCGGGCCTGATGCTGGTCCTCTACCCCCGAAATACCCTGCCCTCCAAGTCCGGAAAAAAGCCTCTGGTATCCAGAACAGGAACGCTCAACGCGGCGGGATCGATGTCCTTGTAAGCCTCGTGGGCGGTGCAGAGGATGATCAAGTCGTATCCGTCGCCCACCGGCATGGACTCCCGCCCGGCGTACCGGGCATATTCCCGGCTCGGCCGGATGACCGGGACATGTGGATCGTTGTAGGCGACCAAAGCGCCTTTGTGCTCCAGAAGTTCCATGATTCTGTAGGTCGGAGATTCGCGGTCATCGTCCACGTCGGCTTTGTAGGCCAGGCCCAGCAACAAAATCCGGGACCCTTTGAGCGGTTTGCCCTGTTCGTTGAGGACGTCCGCGGCTCGCTGGATCACGAAGGCGGGCATGGACGTGTTGATCTCTCCGGCCAATTCGATGAACCGGGTGGTCACGTCGTACTCACGGGCTTTCCAGGTCAGGTAGAAGGGATCGATGGGAATGCAGTGCCCGCCGAGCCCCGGCCCGGGATAAAAGGGCATGAAGCCGAAAGGTTTCGTGGAGGCGGCCCGAATGACCTCGAAAACATCGATGTCCATCTTCATGAAGGCCGTCTTCAGTTCGTTGACCAGGGCGATATTCACGCTCCGGAAGATGTTTTCCATCAGCTTCACGGCCTCGGCCGTGCGCGTGGAGGAAACCGGTATCACTTGGTCGATGACCTGTTCATAGAGGGCCAGACCGACGTCCAGACAGGCCGACGTGCTGCCTCCGCAAACCTTGGGAATGGTCCGGGTCTTGAAATCGGGGTTGCCGGGGTCCTCGCGCTCCGGGGAATAGACCAGAAAAATATCCCGACCGATCGCAAACCCGGCCTGTTCGATCCGGGGACGCAATTCTTCCTCCGTGGTCCCGGGATAGGTGGTGGACTCCAGCGAGACCACCTGGTCCGGGCGCAGATACGGCAGGATTTCCTCCAGCGAGGCGATTACGTAGCTCAAGTCCGGCTCTCGGTGGCGGTCCAGGGGCGTGGGGACGCACAGAATCAGGGCGTCGGCCTCGGAGGCACGGGAAAAATCCGTACTGGCCGTAAATCTTCCCGCCTGAACGGCTTCATAAATCGGCGCGACGGAAATATGCTTGATGTAGCTCTTTCCGGCGGACAACAGATCCACCTTGCTCTGGTCCACGTCCAGCCCAAGGACGGAGTACCCGGCCTCAAGGTAACGCAGGGCCAACGGCAGGCCGACGTATCCCAATCCAACGATGCCGATGCAGGCGTGCTTTGAGTTCAGTTTGCTGATGAGGGTGGACGACATGTTTGGATTCTACTCCTTAGGTGTAGTGGTCTAGTTTTTCGCGTCCGAATCCTAAAAGAAACGGCCCGCGCTGTCTTCCAGAGTCCGGCCCTGGAGAGCCGAGGCGGCCAGGCGGCCATAAAGACCCTGGGGGTCTTCTGTTTTCAAGTCTTCCAGAACGGCTTTCCATTCGGCGTGGTTCTGGGCGCGTTGATAGAGCTGCGCCAGCCGATAGCGACTCATGCTCCAGTCCGGGTCGGAGCGATCGATGAGTTGGTCCAATTCCAAGGCCCAGGCCAGGGCTTCCTGGAGCCGACCAGTGCGTTCCGTGACCTGGGTCAACCACGTCACGGCGTCCCTGATCTTGCCGGTATCCTCCCGGTCCAGCAGCAACAGGCTCAGGGCTTCCTGGGCGTAGAGATAGACACGCTCGAAATTTTCCTCCTGCATGGCCGTACGGGCCAGAAAGTACAAGGCATAGCCGCGCTGGGCGTCGGTCAGGTCGAAGTCTTCGGCCAGCCCGCGCCAAAGCGGCCGGGCCTCCTCGGAACGGCCCAGATTTTCCATGGCCAGGGCCACGGAATAGGTCAGCTCCCGCCGCTGCGGCCCAGGCAGATCGTCCCGGAGTGGAGCCAGGTCCACGATCCGCGCCCATTCCTGCTGCTCCAGAAAAATTCCCAGAATCAACTCCAGAGCCGAGATTTGCAGTTCCTTTGGCGTGTCCTCCCCAAGATAGGGCCTGGCCAAGGCAATGGCCTGCTCCATATCGCCTGCGCTCCAATAGGCCATGGCCAAGCCGAGCTGGGTGCTCGGCGACAACTCGTCCAGCATGTCGTGGAGAAAAACATTCGCCTGCCACTGCTCCAAAATCTCGGGATATCGTCCGTCCGCCGCGTTGCGCTCCACCAGCCGGGTGAAAGCCTCGACACCCACTTCCAGGGCTTTGGGAACCAGGGAATGATTGGGTCGACTGCCCAAAAAACCACTGATGACCATCAAGCTGTCTTCGAGCCGCTTGTTCCAGATTTGCCAGATGGCCAGCTTGACCGTGGCCACCGCGGCCAAGGGGCTATCCGGATGCTTGGAAATAATTTCCGAATAGACCTCCGCGGCCCTGCGCATGGCGAACATGTCGTCCAGGCTGGGTTCGTCATGGATCCCGCCCTCCACCAGCCGCATCTTGGCGATCAGGCCGCCCTCCTGGTCCGGAAACAGCTCCGCGGCTCGTTCAAAGACTCGTCTGGCCGGATCCGGCTGACCGGAAAGCAGATAGATGTCCCCGATCCGGGCCAACAGCATATCGGCCTCCGGGGTGTCCGGAATCAGGTTGTAGTAGGTCAGCAAACGCTGCTTCGCGGATTCCAGAGCGTTGACGCGCAAGGCGATGATTCCGGCCAACTCCAGAAGTTCGGGCTCGTCGATGTAATACCTGGGCCAACGCTTCTCCATAAAATCCATGATCTGGAACGCCTGTTCGTCATAGCCCAGAGCGTTCAAGGCTTTGGCCAGCCCCACCGAGGACTGTTGAGCAATGGAATGCTCCGGGTGGTTCTGGACCACGATCTGAAAGTAATCCGCGGCCTGATCGTAGTCGCCCCGCTCCAGAAAAAACTGCCCGAGATAGTATTCCGTGGTGGGCACAAGGGGGTCGTGAGGATAGTCGCGCTTGAGCACGTTGAAATAGGCCTTGGCCTCCGGTAGATTATTTACCCGCAAATGCAGCACGCCCAAGTTCCGTAAGGCCGTGGCGGTTCTCTGGGATTTTGGGTTGAAGTTCATGGCCCGTTCGTAGGCCTGGGCGATGGGTCCGAAATTGTCGGCCAGATCAGCCTGGTGCAGACCGAACAAGGCGTCGCCGAGATTGTAAAGCACCTCCTCCCGGGCCGTGTCCGACAAGTCCGGAAGGTTGGAAAGAGCTCGCAGGGCAGCGATGGCTGCATCGAACTCCGAGTTCATCATCGCCGCTCTGGCCGATGTCAGCAATCGCTGGTGCTGTTGGTCAGGATCTTCGGCCTGTTCCGGAATGGTGGGAGACGAGGGAGAGGGCGAAGGGGCAGGCGTCGCCTCTGACTCCAAAAGCGATTCGGGCGGATCCGGCACGGCGTCCGATTCCTCCGCGACCACCGCGGGCAACGGTTCCGAAGGTTCAATCTCGGTCACGGGAGCAGGTTCGATCAACTCTTCGTCGGCCGACTCCGCTTCGGGCACCGGCTGCCGGAGAATGGGAGCGCGGCTCATTGAAGGATCGTCAGGCTGCGCTATGGGTTCGGGTCGGGCCATGGCCTCGGGCAATGCGGGGAGCGGCTCAGCCGCTGCTTCCACTGGCGGCGCGACTTGTCGCTCAACAGGCTGATCAATAACCGGAGCCACGGGAGCGGCCTGATCCGGGCCGACACGCGAAATCGGAGAACGAATCGCGCTCTGACCTTGGGTCTGGTCCTGGGTCTGGGCCTGGGTCTGAATCCGCGAGGCGTCGGTATCCGGCGCGGACGCGAGAGGAGCGGACGACTCAACTTGCTCGGGAACAGCGGAACGGATCGGTGCTCGGACTTGAGGGACATCTTCCGTAGCCGTGGGCATCGAAGCAGGCATGGAGACCGGGTCGCCGGCTTGGTCTTCCGGACGTTCCCGCAATGGTCGGCGAACCTCCGCCGTCATGCTTTCGGAGGATGGCTCCATCCTCGGGACAATCCGCTGGTCGGGCGTCCCAGTCGGTTCACTGGACGCCCGGGCTTGGGAAGGAGGAGGTGGTGGAGCGGCAGGGGGAGATTCCGGTGGGCTTGTCGCCGGGATATCTGAAGGCTCGGGAGCTGGGGCCGCTGGGGGGGATGCTTGGCGCGAGGCGGTTTCTTGCCAGCGATTGCCCAGCGGATCCGGAAAAAAGTCCACCAACAGCAGTCCGGTGGAGGGATTGAATTGCGAGACGAAACCAAAGGCCTCGGTGCTCGTGCGGACCACGAGGCCGGTGGGTTCCCGGAGGAAAGCCGTCAAAAGCAGCGACCCGGCGGGGGACGGCAGGTCCAGATCAGCCAGCTCGCTCCGGTCCACGCCGGGCAGTTCCAACCGGACGGCTTGGCCTTCGACGCGTCGCACCTGGGGAACGACCGGAGTCCCCGCGGTATCCGCCGACAACCGCAGAGCCACCTGCTCTCGCTGCGGATACTGCCGCAGGCTCATCTCCAGGGCCGATACGGGCTCGGACCCGCAAACAAGGACAACAAGCCCCAGAAAAAAGCCGAACACCTTTCCGAACACGGAGAACCCATGCCGAGCTGTTGCCATCGGGATGAACCAGCTAAACCGTTGGGTTCGCGTACGTCGCCGCGAAGCGACTGCATGGGACTGGCGGGAAAATACGGGCATGGTGTTCGGATCCGTCAAAGGCAAGGTCGCGCGACGAAAAGGATTCCTGGGGGCCTGGCTCAAAGAATTTCATAGCAAAAAGCATGCTGATCATGAAGAAAAGAAATAATCTCTTCGCTCAGACAGGCAAGGCCGAGGCCGTCGTCATGCTCGCGGTCAGCCGTTGGCGGCGTTGCGCTTCTTGAGCTTTTCTATCAGCGTGGTTCGCTTGATTCCCAGCAGTTCCGCCGCCTGATTTTTGACGCCCCCGCACTCCTCCAGGGCTTCCTGAAGCAGGCGGTCTTCGATCTCGTCCATGAACTCTTTCAACCCTCCGCTCTGACCGCGCAAATCCACCAGGGTCGGCCAGGCAAAGCCTTCCAGGGCGAGTTTCGGCTGTCGCTTCGGGACTTCATGGCCCACGAACTTCAGAATTTTATCGGGTAAATCCTCGGGAGCGACTTCACTGTTCTCGCACAGAATGGAAATGCGCTCCATGAAATTTTCCAGTTCCCGGACATTTCCGGGCCAGGGGTAGGCGATCAAAAAGTCCTGGGCCTTGGGCGACAAGCGCAACAGATCCCGTTGTTTTTGCTCGCAGAACACGTTCAGAAAATGCTTCCCCAGCAAGATGATGTCGTCGTCGCGTTCGCGCAGCGGGGGAAGGTGGATCGGGATCACGTTCAGACGATAAAACAGATCCTCCCGGAATCGTCCCTGGGCCACCTCCTGCTCCAGATCCCGATTGGTGGCCGCGACGATGCGCACGTCCACCTTGGTGGTCACGGTCCCGCCGACCCGTTCAAATTCCTTTTCCTGGATCACCCGCAGAATCTTCACCTGCAGGGTCAGATCCAGTTCCCCGATTTCATCCAGAAAGATCGTTCCGCCGTCGGCCATTTCGAAACGGCCCGCCCGGGAACGAATGGCATGCGTGAACGCGCCCTTTTCATGGCCGAACAACTCGGATTCGATCAGATCCCTGGGGATGGCGCCGCAGTTGATGGGCACGAAAGGCTTGCCTTTTCGCTTGCTGTTGGCGTGCAGAGCGCGCACCAGCAGTTCCTTTCCGGTCCCGGATTCTCCGGTGACCAGAACGGTGCTGTCAGTGGGCGACACTTTGGCCAGCACGCCGAAAACCTGCCGCAGACTGGGGCTCTCCCCGATGATTCCAGTCCGATCAACGCCCATGACGACACACTCCTGACTACCGTGCGGGAAAGAGAATGAAAACCGCCTCTCAACCAAAGAACTGATCCGTGTCAACATTCTGACGCAAAGTCAAGTCCTGAATGACTTTTCAAATACAAGTCGCAACCGACGAAATGGGCGAAAAGCCGGTGATGAAAAAAAGCCCGCGCTCGGCGGGAAGGGCCGAGCGCGGGCTGAAAGCACGGTGGAAGGGTGGACGTTATTTGGTGTAGATTTTGATCTGGTTGGTGGACATTCCCTTTTGTCCCGGGGTTTTCTGTCCCGAAGTGATGACCACGTTTTCTCCGGGCAGGAACTCGGAAAACTCCTGCACGAAATTGGTGGCCCGGCCCATATGGCTGTCCAATTGCGGCTTCACGAGGCGGGGATGGACCCCCCAGACAAAATTCAGGGCCCGCAGGACCCGGTCGTCGGTGGTCAGGGCGTAGATGGGCCGGGCTGGTCGACGGCTGGAAACCAACCGGGCCGTGGTGCCGCTGGTGGAGTGGCAGACCAGGGCCTTGCTCTCGGCGTTGTCCGCCAGCAGACAGGCGGCATAAGCCAAATACTTGCCGGGATTTTTTTCCTTCTTGGGAAAGTAGGGCTCACCCAGCCGCTCCAGATAATAGGCCTCCGCGTCCCTGGCAATGTCGTGCATGTAGCGCACCGCCTCCACCGGGTTGTTGCCCACCGCGGTTTCCTCGGACAGCATCACGCAGTCCGCGCCGTCCAGAATGGCGTTGGCCACGTCCGTGCATTCAGCCCGGGTGGGAATGGGGTTCGTGACCATGGACAAGAGCATCTGGGTGGCCACGATAGCCGGTTTTTGGGCATGGCGGCAGGCCCGGAGGATTTTTTTCTGGATGATCGGCAGGGCCGAAAGCGGGCACTCCAGGCCGAGGTCGCCCCGGGCGACCATCACCCCGTCGGCCAGAGCCAGGATGGAATCCAGGTTGTCCACGGCGTTCTGGCGCTCCAGTTTGGCGATCACCGGAATCCACGCACCCTGCTCCCGGATCACTTGCTGCAGGTCGGCCACATCCGAGGCTTCCTGCACGAAGGACAGGGCCACGGCGTCGATGCCGATCTCCAGGGCTTCGCGGACATCCTTGCGGTCCTTGTCCGTCAACGCCTTGATCGAGAGGCTCTTGCCGGGAAAGGAAATTCCCTTGTGCGAGGTCAGATAGCCCCCGTTCTGGGCCTCCAGTTCGAAAAGTTCGTTCTCCTGAAGCACACGGGAGACGCGAAACTGGAGCATGCCGTCACTGAGGTTCACCGGCATGCCTACCTGAAGGCCTTGCAGCAGGGCCGGAATCTCCAGGCTGATATAGGGAGCGGAACCAGGGCGCTTCAGCTCCAGAGGCCCCAAAAGAACGTGGCCTCCCTTGTTCACTTGCAGCGGCGAACCATCCACGTCGCCGATGCGCACCTTCGGACCGCACAGGTCGGCCATGGCGGTTAGCGGCAGTTCCAGCTCCCGCTCCAAGCCGCGGATCATCTCCATGGCCGGAACGAAAAATTGGGCGTCGGCATGGGAGAAGTTCAGTCGAAAAATGCGGACCCCATGCTGAACCATGGCCTTCATTACATCGTAGTTCAGCGAAGCCGGACCGAGGGTGGCGACAGTCTTGCAGTGCATTGCGGTTCTCCTTTGTGGATCGAAACAAAAAAACGGTTGATGTGGATCGGGCAAAAGCTCAGCCACCTTCCAGGACCAGCCACCAGGATCCGGCAATCACTGCCAGGGCGGCCAGGAGCAGATGATTCTGACGGGTTTCGCTGACGTGGCGCGGCCCCAGCAGGGTATAGGCGATTCCCAGAACGAAACCCACCACGCAGCCCATCAGGTGTGCCCCGATGTCGGTTTGTACGTCGCTGCCCAGCATGGCCAGCAGCCCGAAGGCCGCCCCGGCGGGAAGCAGCCAGGATCTGGCGCCGGAATACTCCGTGCCCTCCACGGGAAACACCCGGACCCCGCCCAGCAGCCCCACGGCCGCGAAAACCGCCGTGGAAGCCCCGATGGAGAGGAAACCGGCCTGATGCAGCCAGGCATTGAGCAGATTCCCGCCGGCCCCGGCCAGAACGATCAGCAGCCAGGCCGCGCCCACGCCCACTCTCCGGCACAGCAGCGTGCCGAAGACAGCGATGCCCAGCATGTTCCCAGCCAGATGGCGGGCGTCCGCGTGCAGCGTCAAAGCGGTCACCGCACGCCAATATTCGCCTTCGAGAATCCGGGCCGCGTGAGCTCCGGCCTCCATGATCATGGCCTCATGAGCCCCGTCGCGGGACGTGACCAAGTGGAAAACCAGCAGAAGCAGGGCCGCCGCCGCTCCGGTCAGGGTTTGCGGCGGGGGGGGGGGAGATAGGGCCGGACGAGGGCGGTGGTCCTCCAGAAGGGGGTTTTCGAGATTGAACTGTTCGATTTCCGTCACGGCCTGGGAAACGTCCCGCTCCAGAACTTCCAGGGTCCACCCCCAGCCGGAACGACGGAAACGATAGGGAATTCCCGCGGCGGCCAAGACCAGGGCGTACCGATCCGCCTGGTGCGAAGTCAGATTGTCCCAGAGCGAGCGAGGCTCGTCCTGGGCCGTGAAGTCATTCACGCACGCAGATCCAGGACGGTTCCGGTCATGTCGTCCCAGGCACGGACCATGGCCACGTTGGCTTCAAAGGCCCGCTCGTCCCGGATTGAGTTGACCATTTCCGTAACCAGCTCGGTGTTGCTGCCCTCGGTCAGTCCCCAGACCGTGTTCAGCACCCCGTCCTCGTCCACTTTTCCTTCCAGCGCGGGCATAAGCGGACCGGGCGAGGTGTCTTGGTCAATGCTTTGCGGCCGGACCCCGTAGCCATCCGGCCCGGTTTCCAGAGTCAACCGCGAGGCCTTGAATTCAGGCGTGTTGATGTTGGCCACGTTGTTCGCCCCGATTTGGCGGGACAAACCAATGGCCTGCATGGCTTGGATATTGGGGGATATGTTCATGTTCGGCTCCTTGTCCCGAGGGTCGACGGTCCAGGTCGGTGCCGCGAAAAGGCAGGGTCAGAAGACAAAGTCTACCCGAGTCGATCTTGTTTTTCAAATCCTGATGACGATCCAGGACAGATTTGGTTTCGATCCTCATCCGTTATCTGAATCGGTATCGAAATCGAAATCGTGATCGAAATCGAACATCATGTCCAGGAAGATGACGTCGTCGTGGGGCGATGTACGGCATTTTTCAATTCCGATTTCGATAGCGATTTCGATTTCGATTTCGACTGGCTGACCAGCTATCCCGCTACCACATTCTTCGCCTGGGCAAGGGACCGCTCGATCCGGGCGTAGGCGCTGTGGTTGTGGATGGATTCCTGGCTTTCCACTTCGACCCGGTACCACAAAAGCTGATTCAGGCGTTCCAGGCCGCGGGAAACGTTGCGGACCACGTCTTCCACGAAGCAAGGTTGTTCGAACGCGTTGTCGATGATCCGTTTCTCGTCCTCGCGCTTGAGCAGGGCGTAAACCGGAGAGGAAGCGGATTCCTGCGCCAGTTCGATCAGGTCTTCCAGCCAGATCAGCCCCTTGTTTCGGGTCCTGATCCGGACCATGGCCCGCTGACTGTGAGCGCCTCGTTCGCAAATGGCCAGGGAGCAGGGGCAGACGGTCATCACCGGGACCTCCACCTCCAGGCCGAACAGCAGCCGACCATCTTGGTGTTCCCCGACCACCCGGCATTGATAGTCCATCCGGGAGCGGCTGCCGCTGGCCGGCGCGGACCGCTCCAGGAAAAAGGGAAAACAGAAGCTGATCCAGGCCTTCCGGGCGTCCAGCCGGTTCTGGATGTCGCCCAGGAGGTGCTTCAAGTTCGGATAGTCCAAAACACCGGACCAGGCCTGCAGGGCCTCCACGAACCGGCTCATGTGGGTGCCCTTGAAGCGGGCCGGCAAGTCCACGCCCATTTCCACCTGGGCCACGGTGTTCTGCCGGCCCTGGGCCCTGTCCAAAACCGCGAGCGGAAAGTGGACGTGGCGGATGCCGACCCGGTCAATGTCCACGGGAACCGTGGCCGGGGTGTTTTGAACGTCGTCGAGCATGGGCCCCCGGCTTTACTCCAGGTTTTTGCCGGTGGTGGTCAGGTTCAAGGTGCCGTGTTTGACCCCCTTGGTGGCGGTCAGTTTTGCGCCCAGGTCACGCAAGCGCTCGCCGGTTCCGCGCAGCACCAGAATTTCCATGCAGTTGTGGTGGTCCAGGTGGACATGCTGGGAAGTCACGATGATGTCCAGATAGTCGTGCTGCAATTCGGTCAGCTTCTGGGCCAGGTCGCTTTGATGATGATCATAGACCATGGTCAGCGTGCCCGCGGTTTCCCCGTCCAGATCCTCCCACTCTTTTTGAACCAGCATATTGCGGATCAGGTCGCGGATGGCCTCGGACCGAGTCTGGTAGGATCGCTCATCGCACAGCGCGTCAAATTTCTCCAAGAGATCGGAATCCAATGAAACCCCAAATCGAATCGTCTTACCCATGCTCCACCTCGCTTTTTTGTGCTTCCCAGATATTGATGTTCACCGTGTATCCTTCGGTCGGCACCACCTTGCGCGTGGCCCGGCGCACCTCCCAGTCGGCTTCCCGCAACAGTTCCCAGGCGCCGGAGGAGACGCTGCGCTCCGGCTCGGCCAGCCAGACACGGCCGCCTGGGGCCAAAACATGCTCGAAAAGACGCATCAGGGGCTGAGCAAACCGCTTTTCGTAAAAGATGTCCGCCCCCCAAATCAGGTCGAAACAGCGAGGCTTGAGTCCGGGCCACCGCCAGTCCATCTGGACCCAGAGCGGCGGGAATTCCACTCCGTTTTCCTCGGTGTTCACCTGGGCATACCGCAGGGCGTCCCGGATGTAGTCCAGCCCTATCACTCGCGCCCCGGCATCCGCGGCCACGCAGGCGCTCAGGCCCAAACCGCAGCCCACGTCCAGGCAGACCTTTCCTCGAACCCGGTCCCGGCATTGATCCAGCCACTCCACCAGCAGCAAACTGGCCGGCCACAACTCCACCCAATAGGGAATCCGCTCATCCGGCCCGAAATCAGCCTCGCCCATTTGTCGCCACAGCGCTTCCAGGTCCCCGGGGCGATAAACGGCCCAGGACCGCTTCGCGACATCGAACCGCAGACATTGCGCCGCGGCAACCAAGGCCGCGTGGCGCGCTGCATCGCCGTCTCGGTTTGGAAACAACGCGGAGTTCAAGGGCAGCAAGCTCCCTGCTCCGCTGGGGCCTCCACGTCGCGCACGACGTCTTCGCCCTTGTTGGAGAGAATAAATCCCTTCTCTTTCCTGCCGGATGAGTCGCCGGATTGGATTTTCAGAATATACCCATGCAGATACAGAAACTCCAAATCATCCGCCCGACAGGCCGCCTCGGCCTCCTTGCGCGGGAAGATGCCGCCGGATTTGCGCAACCTGCAGAAATGATAGATGTCTCGAAGAATATCCACCTGATCCGGGGTCAGGCAGTGGCGTTCCGCGTGGAGTTGGATCGCGGCGTCCAGGGAGTCCAATCGGTACTTGGCCTCCAGCTTGCGTAAGGTCCACTCGCCCTTGCGCGTCAACTTAAACCCGCGCACCTCTCCGCCACAGGGCATCATCAAGGTCACGGACTTGACGTAGTCGTTGTCTTGCAGACTCCGCAACTCCTTTGGATCGTAGATCAAGGCGTCCTTAAGCGGAAGGCATCCCCCCTTGGACCCCACCTTGGTCAGTACGTGGATGTCCTTAAGCATGTAAAACTGATTTTCCGTCACCTGCATGAATCATCCTCAAGAAGCCGATTCGCCGCGAAAGCCCCTGGGCAGATTTGCTCTAACTCGTCCACTATCTGAACCGGTATCGGTATCTAAATCGAAATCGAAATCGAAATCGTGATCGAAATCGAGCGTCATGCCCAAGAAAATGATGTTATAACGGAGTTATGCACAGCTATTTTCAATTCCGATTTCGATTTCGATCGCGATTTCGACTTTGATGAGAACAGATTTTCCCTGACAAAAGCCCTCTCAGGAGTGCAATCTGATTTCCTTTTGCTTATCCTCAAAGCTTGGTATATATCTTCGGTGTCGGCTTCTGGCAATGGCCGTTGCGATCTTTTTTCATCAACATCTTGGTATTGTTCCAGAAAGGAGGAATATACGATGCCCGTACGCATAGGAATCAACGGTTTTGGACGCATCGGACGGTATGTGGTGCGGCTGTTGGCTGAAAACAAGAATCTGCAACTGGCGGCGGTCAATGCCCGAGCGGACAACAAGGCCCTGGCTCACTTATTAAAGTACGACTCCGTCCACGGGCGGTTCAACGGGGATCTGGAAGCCAACGACGACGGGTTCCTGATGAACGGAAAACAAGTCAAGGTTACCCGCCATGGACCGGGGGAATGGGCCTGGAAGGACCTGGGCGTGGACATCGTCCTGGAAACCACCGGCAAGTTCACCGACCGGGAAAGCTGCCAAAAACATCTGCAATGCGGGGCGAAAAAGGTGCTGATCAGCGCACCGGCCAAAAATCCGGATCTGACCGTGGTCATGGGAGTCAACGACAACGCCTACGACCCCTTCACCCACCATATCCTGTCCAACGCTTCCTGCACCACCAACTGCCTGGCCCCGACGGTCAAGGTGATCAGCGACGCTTTCGGCTTTGACTACGGGCTGATGACCACGGTCCATTCCTACACCATGAGCCAGCGCATCCTGGACGGCTCGCACAAGGACCCGCGCCGCGGCCGGGCCGCCTGCATGTCCATGCTGCCCACCACCACCGGCGCGGCCCGGGCCGTGGCCGAAGTCCTGCCCGAAACCAAAGGCCGACTGGACGGGATGGCCATCCGCGTACCCACGCCCAACGTCTCCATGGTCGATCTCGTGGTCCACACCACCAAACCCACGGACAAGGACGCCCTCAACGCCGCCTTTCGCCAGGCCGCCGAAGGCCCGTTGAAGGACATCCTCGGCTATACCGAGGAACCACTGGTTTCCGTGGACTACTACGGCAGCATCTACGGCGGCGTGGTGGACGGCCCCTGCACCAGCGTGATGCGGGACAAGATGGCCAAGGTCATCGTCTGGTACGACAACGAGGCCGGATTCTGCAACCAACTGATGCGCCTGACCGCCAAGGTGGCCAAGTCTTTGGGATGAGTCCCCACTCACGAAATTCCCTCGGCCCCAGGGGCGGAAAAAGGAGAAGGTCGAAAGATGAATGGAGCGGCACGGGGAAACCCGAACATCGATATTCGTCCGGATGCCAAGCCCCGACTTTCACGCTTTTCCACCCTCCGGCTCCTGAATTCTGAATTCTGACTTCTGTCTTTCACTTCCCCCATGCCCGACTTCGTTCATCTGCACTGCCACACCGAATACAGCCTGCTGGACGGCGCGATCCGGATCAAGGATTTGTGCGCCAAGGCCAAGGATTTCGGCATGAATTCCGTGGCCATCACGGACCACGGCAATCTGTACGGCGCGATCACGTTCTACAAGACGGCCAAGTCCTTCGGGCTGAAGCCGATCATTGGCTGCGAGGTTTACGTGGCCCGGAACAGCCGCCACGACCGGGACGCCCGCTCCGCGTCCCAGGCCGGATACCATCTGGTACTTCTGGCCCAGAACGAGACCGGCTACCGCAACCTGATTCGTCTCGTGTCCATGGGGCACATGGAAGGCTTCCACTACAAGCCGCGGGTGGACAAGGAAATCCTGACCCGACACTCCGAAGGGCTGATCGCGCTCTCCGCCTGTCTCAAGGGCGAGGTGCCCTACAAGCTGACCCATGAAGGATTCGACATCGGGCTGGAGACGGCCAGGTTTTACGCGGACGTGTTTCCGGGGCGGTTCTATCTGGAAATGCAGGCCAACGGGCTGGCCGACCAAGTAATCCTGAACGAACGGCTGCAAGAACTGGCCGAGGCAACCAAGCTGCCTTTGGTGGCCACCAACGACTGCCACTACCTGACCGCCGAGGACGTCCAGGCCCATGACATCCTGCTCTGTATCCAGACCAACGCCTGTGAGACGAGCGAAAAGCGGATGCGCTTCGACACCAAGGAACTGTACTATCGCGGCCCCGAGGAAATGGAGGCCGCCTTTGCCCACTGCCCCCAGGCATTGGCGGCCACCGCGGAAATCGCCGAAGCCTGCAATCTGGAACTGACCTTCAACAAGCCACACTTCCCGGCCTATAGCCTGCCCGAGGGCATGACCCTGGAGGAGGAGCTGCGCCGGGCCGCCCGCAAGGGGCTGGATGAGCGGCTGGCCAAGATTCGACCGGGAGCGGAGCGGGAGGTCTACGACCAGCGGCTGGCCTTAGAGCTGGACGTGATCTGCTCCAAGGGCTTTGCCGGATATTTCCTCATTGTCCAGGATTTCATCAACTGGGCCAAGTCCCGGAACATCCCCGTGGGCCCGGGCCGGGGGTCCGCCGCCGGCAGCCTGGTGGCCTACGCCCTGCGGATCACGGACCTGGACCCCATCCCCTACAATCTGCTTTTCGAGCGCTTCCTGAACGCCGAACGGGTCAGCCTGCCGGATATCGACGTGGATTTCTGCTTTACGAGACGCGAAGAGGTGCTCAGGTACGTTTCGGAAAAGTACGGCCAGAACAACGTGGCCCAGATCATTACCTTCGGCCGGATGAAGGCTCGGGCCGCGGTGCGCGACGTGGGTCGGGCACTGGGGCTCAAGCCCGCGGAAACGGACAAGATCGCCAAGCTGGTTCCCGGCTCCCTGGGCATGACCATTGCCAAGGCCCTGGAGCAGGAGCCGGATCTGAAAAAGCTGGCCGAGAGCGATCCCACCGTGGGCCGGTTGATCGACATTTCCCTGCGCCTGGAAGGGCTGGCCCGGCACGCCTCCACCCACGCGGCGGGCGTGGTCCTCTCGGACCGGGCCATGGTGGAGCACGTTCCGCTGTGCGTGGGCAAGAAGAAGGAAACCGTCACCCAGTGGGACATGAAGTGCGTGGAGAGCGTGGGGCTGATCAAGTTCGACTTTCTGGGCTTGAAGACCCTTACCGTGATCCAGGACGCCGTGGATCTGATCCGCGAGGGCGGCAAGGCCCCGCCGGACATGGCCCACCTGCCCCTGGACGACTCCGAGACCTTCAAGCTGCTCTGCGAAGGCCGGACCGAGGGCATCTTCCAGTTGGAAAGTTCGGGGATGCGCAAGGTGCTCATGGATTTGCGGCCCTCCTGCTTCGAGGACGTCATCGCCCTGTTGGCCCTGTACCGGCCGGGTCCGCTGGAAAGCGGCATGGTGACGACCTTCATCCGCTGCAAGCACGGCCAGCTCCCGGTGGAATACCTGCTGCCCCAGCTGGAGCCGATCCTCAAGGACACCTACGGGGTGATCCTCTACCAGGAACAGGTCATGAAGATCGCCTCGGACCTGGCGGCCTACTCCCTGGGCGAGGCGGACATTCTGCGCCGGGCCATGGGCAAGAAGGACCCCCAGGTCATGGCCCAGCAGCGTTCCCGGTTCATGCAGGGCGTGCGCGAGAACGGCCTGCCCGAGAGCAAGGCCGCCCAGATTTTCGACCTGATGGAAAAATTCGCCGGATACGGCTTCAACAAGTCCCACAGCGCGGCCTATGCCTTGATTTCCTATCAGACCGCCTATCTCAAGGCCCATTATCCAGTGGAATTCATGGCCGCGTTGATCAGCTCGGAAGTGGACAACGCGGACAAGATTCTGCGGTACCTCAACGACTGCGGGGAGATGGACATCCCGATCCTGCCGCCGGACGTGAACCACAGCCAGGCCCGGTTCAGCGTCGAGGAGGACAAGATTCGCTTTGGTTTATCAGGGGTCAAGAACGTGGGCGAGGAGGCCATTCGGGAAATCATCCTGGGCCGGGATGAGGGGCTGTATCGCGGGTTGACCGATCTGTGCCAGCGGGTGAATACCCGCAAGGTGACCAAGCGCGTCCTGGAATACCTGATCAAGAGCGGCGCTTTCGACTCCATCCACCCCGGACGGGCCAGGGTGCTGGCCGGAGTGGATACGGCCATGGCCACGGCTCAGAAGCGGGCCAAGGAAAAGAAGCGCTCACAAATGTCGCTGTTTTCCTGTCTGCCCGGCGGAGAGAACATGGCCCTGGAACTGGCCTGTGGCCTGGATCCGGTGGGCGACGGACCGGAACCGGAGTGGAGCGACGAGGAAAAGTCCCGCTTTGAAAAGGAAGCCCTAGGATTCTTCCTGACCAGCAACCCGCTGCGCCCGTTTCGCGAAGAAGCCCGTCGGCTGGGAGTCCGCACGATCCAGGAATGCCAAGAGCTGTCCAAGAAAACCGAGGTCCGGTTGGGTGTCTTGGTCACCGGGATCAAGGAATTCCAAACCCGCAGGGGCGACAAGATGGCCTTTTGTCAGATCGAGGATCTCACCGGCATGGCCGAGGCTACGGTCTTCGGGGATGTCTACGTCCCGGCCAAGAGTCACTTTCAAAGCGACCGCCCGCTGCTCCTGGAAGCCCGGATCAGCGATTACGAGGGCCGAGGGGGGGATGCGGGCTCGGAAAACGCTCCTCAACAGCTCAAGCTGGAAGTGCTGCGAGTCAGTCTTCTTGACGAGGCCTGCGCCCGCAACGACGAGCCGGTGCATCTGCGCATCGGGCGCGCCGACCTGGCCAAGGAAGATCTCCTGGAATTGGACCGACTCTTCAAAAAACACCCGGGTCAGACACCGGTCCGGGTGGTCCTGGACCTGCCCGAGGGGCGATGCACCCTGCAACTCGGCCCCCAGCACCAAGTGTCCCCGGGCCCGCAATTCTGGAAGGACGTGACCGCCTGGCACGATGCCGGGTCCGCGTCGCCCCCGCCATCAGCCTGAACGGAAAACATCCATGTCCAAAGGTATCTGGAGACTGACCGTCTCCGACCATTTCAGTTCCGCCCACCAGTTGCGCCATTATCAGGGCAAGTGCGAATCCCTGCACGGCCACAATTTCGCGGTCCAGGTCCAGGTCCAAGGCCGCGACCTGGATCCGAAGCTGGGCATTGTGATGGATTTCCAGGAACTCAAGACCCTGCTCAAGCAAGTCCTGTCCGAACTGGATCACCGCAACTTGAACGAACTGGCTGAATTCAACGAAATCAACCCCTCCTCGGAGCACCTGGCCCGGTATATTTATCACCGCCTCGCGGCCCTGCTGCCCGGACCCGGAGCAACCATGCACGCCGTTTCCGTGGCCGAGGGGCCCACCTCCATCGCCACGTATTCGGAGGAATGACATGCGGCTGGTGATCCAGCGGGTCACGTCCGCTTCGGTGACGGTGGAAGGCGAGCCCGTGGCGGCCATCGACCTGGGACTGCTGGTTCTGGTCGGATTCGGACGCGAAGACGAGGACGAGCCGACGCCTTCGCCCATGCTGGCCCGGATGGCCCGCAAGCTGGCCCAGGTCCGGATCTTCCCCAATGAGACCGGAAGGCTTGACCGGGACGTGGTGGATGTGGGAGGTCGAATTTTGGCCGTATCCCAATTCACCCTGCACGCCGATTGTCGCAAGGGGCGTCGCCCTTCGCTCCATCCGGCCGCGGATCCGCGCCGGGCGGAAACGCTGTTCACGGCCTTTGTTTCCGAATTGGAATCCCTGCTACCCACCCGGGTCGCCACCGGTCGCTTCGGCCGGGAAATGAACGTGGCCCTGTGCAACTGGGGCCCTCTGACCCTGGTCTGGGACTCCCTGGATGTTTAGCCGTTTGCTTTCTTGGACTCCATGACGACACCGCACCAGGACACGCACCAGGATGCCCGACGGAACGGCCATCCCAGCGTCCACCCGAACGTCCATCAGGGTGGCCATACGGGCGTGGACGCCCTGATCAGCGTCATGATCGTGGACGACTCCATAACGGTGCGGCACTACCTGGAGCAGATCCTCCAGGACGAATACCGGATCCGCTCCTGTCGCGACGGCGTCGAGGCCCTGGAAGCATACCGGGAAGACCGCCCGGAAATCTGCGTCCTGGACATAAACATGCCCCGAATGGGCGGCCTGGAAGTGATTCGCCATGTTCGCGGGGAATTCCGGGACCAGGACTTGTTCATCCTGGTTCTGACCTCCGAGGACTCCCTGGAACAAAAGTCCGAAGCCTTGCACCTGGGGGCCAACGATTATCTGATCAAGCCCTTCGACACCTTGGAATTGTTGGCAAGAATTCGGGTTGCCGAGCGTCAGGTCCGCCTGACCCGAGGTCTGCGCCAAGCCTACGAGATCATGCACCGGGAGATCGAGGAAATCGCGCGGCTGCAACGTCGCCTCCTGCCCACTGCTTCCCCCCATCACCCCGGAATCACGGTCCAGAGCCTCTATCTGCCTTCGTCCCAAGCCAGTGGCGATTATTTCGATTATTTCTCCCTGCCCGACGGTGGACTGCGGGTGGTCATGGCCGACGTCAGCGGGCACGGGGCCAAGGCCGCCTTCATTATGTCCATGGTCCGGGCCATGGTTCGCTTTTCCGGTGCTCCGTCCCAAAGCCTGACCGCTCTGGTGGAACTGATCAACGATCAGTTACGCAGGTTTGCGGGAGAAGACGGGGATTTCGTCACCCTGTTCGTCGCGGATGTCCGGGCCGACCTGTCCGCCCTGGACTACATCAACGCCGGGCACGTTCCGGGCATGGTGCTGCGCCGCGGAGCGGTTCCGAAACAGTTGCCCGCAAGCATGCCCGCACTGGGCGTAGTTCCTTGTACCGCGCACCCGAAGACCGTCGAACTGGAAGGCGAGACCGTGCTTTTTTTCTTTACCGACGGCTGCTATGAATGGGAGATCGACCACGGAGAGTTCTTTGGTCTGGAACGGTTCATGGAACGGGCCGCGACGTTCGCCAGTCATCCGGACTGCGTTCTCGAGAACCTGTTTTTCGGTTTGGGGTGTTCCCAAACCCCTCGGCTCGACGACGACGTCAGCGCCCTGCGGGTGGGACTGCGCGGACCGGGTTCACGATAACGAACCGCCCCTCGGTCTCATCGCTCCCTCGCGTTCAGACATTCATCAACAGGAGGAATCATGGCCGACTTGCACCATGAACCAATGACCAACTGGACCAAGGTGTCCTTGTCCGGGAAGATCACCTACGAGGCGACACAAACAATGAAGACCCAGGCCGAGACCATCCTGACGGAGATGGGCGAGCGGCCCATCCTGGTCTGCGATCTCGGTCGCGTCACGTTTCTGGACAGCTCCGGAATCGGATTTCTGGTCTTTCTGAGCAACAAAGTTCGCCAACGGGACGGCTGTTTTTATCTGTATCAACCCAACGACGTGGTCGTAAAAACCCTGGAATTGGTCCAACTCCTGGCTTTTTTCGAGTGTATTGAGAACGAATCCGAACTGGTCACGTGCCTCCCGGTGTAGACCGGAAGTCTTTTCGCCTCGCCAGCGAGTGGAGATGCCATGAGTTTTGTTTTGAAGCATCACTTTGATCCGGACTTCAATCATCTGGACATAAAGGCCAAGGCCCGGGGCAACGAACGGGTGGACCACCTGAACCGCGACTACGTCCACAACGTGGTGGCCGGACAGGTTCTGGCCGAACTGGTTCAGGCGACCGATCAGGATGTTACCCAGCACGATTCCCGATTCATTCTGGATCAGCCGATTTTCCCCGTCGGCACGAACACCGAGGTCGATCCTCAAAACCCCAAACTTCTGCTGGCCACGGCCAACGGATACGTCTATTACGACCCCGACGGTCGGATCTCCGTCAAAACCCTGCTCAACGTCCGCCGGGACGTGGACTACGCCACGGGCAACATCTCCTTTGTCGGCGACGTCGTGATTCACGGGTCGGTACGCTCCGGGTTCAAGGTCAAGGGTCGAAACATCCTGGTCAAAGGCCCGGTGGAGGCCGCGGTCCTGGAGGCATCCCAATCCATCCAGGTGGAAGCCGGGATCAAGGGAGACCACCGGGCCGAATTGAAGGCCAAAAATAGCATCAAGGTCAAATTTTGCGAAAACGCCCTGCTCAGTGCCGGCAAGAACCTCCTGGTGGAAGGGGCCTGCCTGCACTGCAAGTTGCTGGTGGGCAACGCCCTGGCGGTGGGGGACAGACTGATCGGTGGTGAAGCCGTCTGTCGGAGACTGGTCCGGGTCGGCGCACAGCTGGGCGGCGGCCTGAGCACCGTCACCACCGTCACCCTGGGCTATGATCCTTTTTTGATGCAGAAAATTTCCGACTTGGAAAGCACGATAACGACATTGAGAGCCCGCCGGGGGTCCCTGGACGCTCGAAAGAAGCAAAGCAAAGCGGAAACGGAGTTGATGCGGGAGTTGGATCACAAACTGTCGGTCCTGGAAAAACAGCGCTTCGCCTGGACCGAACGGATATCCACCTCGGATCTGGCTTCTTGCGCGGTGATCGTGCCCGGAGAAATCCGGCCGGGAGTGGACATCAGCATCGGCCAGGCCTTTTTGCCCATCGCCGATCCCGTTTCCAACGTCAGGCTGACGCTGCGCGACGCGCAGATCGAAATGACATCCCCGGCGGAACCCAAAAAGTAAAAGGTCTCACAGGCTATGGACATCGGAACTCTGCTCGGCTTGATCAGCGGCGTCATCTTCGTCTTCATCGCCATCATGCTCGGCGGCGACTTCATGGGCTTCGTCAACGCCCCATCGGCGCTGATCGTAATCGGCGGCACCGTTTCCGTGACCTTCATCATGTTCCCCATGGGCGTGGTTCTGGGATCTTTCAAGGTTGCGCTGAAGGCCTTTTTCTCCAGAAGTCCCAACCCCAAGCTCGTCATCGACGAGGTGGTGGCCCTGGCCAACCTGGCCCGCAAGGAAAGCCTGATCGCCCTGGAACGAGCCACGATCTCGGACAAGTTTCTGAAAAAAGGCGTGATGCTGGTCGCCGACGGTACCGAGGAACGGCTGGTCCGGACCATCCTGGAAACCGAGCTCAGCTTCACCCAACAACGCCACCGCCAAGGGCAAGGAGTGTTCAGGGGCATGGGGGCCATGGCTCCGGCCTTCGGGATGATCGGCACTCTGATCGGCTTGGTGAACATGCTCCAGGTCCTGGACGACCCCACGGCCATCGGCCCGGGCATGGCCCTGGCCCTGCTGACCACTCTTTACGGCGCCCTGTTGGCCAATCTGGCCTTCATTCCCATTTCCAAAAAGCTGGAGGAGCGCTCCCTGGAGGAAGTCACGATCATGGAAATGACCATGGAAGGGGTCATGTCCATTCTGCGCGGAGAAAACCCGCGACTGATCCAGGAAAAGCTGGAGTCCTTCGTGCCCCCGGCCCTGCGCCAATAATTCGGTACACTTTCGCGACGCTTCACGTTTTCAAGACGCCGACACCATGCCCAGAAACAACGCACCGCCCCAGGAAGAAGAAGGCGCCCCTTTGTGGATGGTCACCTTCGCCGACTTGATGTCGTTGTTGCTGACCTTCTTCATCCTGGTGCTTTCCTTTGCGAACATGGACATCGTCCGCTTCCGGGAGATGCTCGGCTCCATCCAGACCGCCTTCGGGGTCCAGGTCCAACGCCGGGAGGCGGACTACGTAGCCTTTTCCCCCTCGGAGTTCGAGCGCAAGGATCTGGAACTCAGCCGGCAAAACGAGGAAGTCCTGAGCATGGTCGTCCAATTGCGGACCATCATGCAGGACGACGAGGCCCTGCAAAAAAGTTCCGGCGTGGAGGCGGACGACGAGGGGCTGGTTTTGCGGGTGGACAGCGAGTCCATGTTCGACGTGGGCTCCGCCGAGCTCAAGCCCGAAGCCGTTCCGGCCCTGGAAGCGGCCATCAAAATTTTGCGCGACTACAACATGAACCTGGTCATCCGCGGCCACACCGACAATACGCCCGTCAGAACAGCGCAGTTTCCCTCCAACTGGGAACTCTCCTCGGCCCGGGCCACCGCGGCCCTGCGCTACATTCTGGAGCACGGCGGCTTTTCTCCCACCAGAATGCGGGCCGTGGGCTACGCGGACAGCCAACCTCTGGTCCCCAACAATTCGGAAGACAACCGGCGGAGAAATCGACGGGTCGAGTTCTACTACCACTCCCCGGACGCTCAATCCTGGTGACCCGTCCATGACCGACGCCCGTCAATCCACGCTCCCGACCCCACCGCCCGCTTCCGGACGCGACACTTCCGTCGGCACTACCGCCTACCGAGCCGAGGCCGTGCCCAACAGCCCCGAAGTCTCCTTTGCTTCCCCTCCGGAAGACGTCCTGATTGTTTTTGAATCTGGTCGAAAGTGGCGGCTCTGGGGCCGCGATGGCGGGCGGCGCGAGGAGGAGTTGGTCAAGAAAGCGCTGAACGACTCAGCCCGCGGATTGCCCGTACTGTTGGGTTGCGGTTTGGGTGTCGCGCTGCGGGAGCTGTTGCGAACCGCTTCCGGTCCCGTGGCCGTGGTGGATAAGGAGGCGGCAATCCAGTCCGTGACCGGCTCCCGTGACCTGGCCGACAATCCGCGAGTGCTCTGGGTGGACTCCTCAACTCCGGAAGAAGCCCTGGACGCCTTGACCCGCTGGCAGATGGACCATGGCGGTTTGCCGTTGCATCCGTTGCTCATGCCCCTGTACGCCCGCCTGGACCCGGAACATTACAAGGTCGTCCAGGCTCACTTGGAAGCCAGCTCCCGCTTCGACATCTGGGCCCGTGCCGCATATGCCAAGTGCCGCGCCTGGCCGCCCCGAGTTTTGCTGCTGACCAGCCAGTATTTCCTGCTGGGCGAGGTGATCGGGGCCTTCCAGCGCATGGACGTGCCCCACCGGCTACTGGAGTTCACACCTCGGGAATTCGGGCGAACCGAATTCGTCCAGGATCTGCTCACCGCGATTCTGGAGTTCAAGCCGGACCTGGTCCTGACCATCAACCATCTGGGGGTGGACCGGGAAGGCGTGCTCATGGAACTGCTGGAAAAATGCCGCCTGCCCCTGGCCTCCTGGTTCGTGGACAACCCGCACCTGGTACTCTACGTCTACACCAAACTGGTCAACCCTTGGACCACGATCTTCACTTGGGACGCGGACAACGTGGACTCATTGCGGGCCATGGGCTTCGAGCATGTCCATTACCTGCCTCTGGGCACGGACATCCACCGATTTCGTCCGCCATCCGGCTCCACGAACCGCCCCGAGTCCTGTCCCGATTCCTGGCGGGCCCGGGTTTCCTTCGTGGGCAACTCCATGCTGGCCAAGGTGGCGGCCCGGCTCAAGGCCGGACGCTTTCCCCGGCCCATGCTCCTGGCCTACCGCGAGGTGGCCCGCTCCTTCGGGGATTCAGCTGACGACAGCGTCCGGGAGCACCTGCGGATCGCCTTCCCAGAGGTTTTCCAATGCTTCGAGGCCCTGCCATCAGTGGAAGAACGGCTGGCCTTCGAAACCGCCGTGACCTGGGAGGCCACCCGCCTGTACCGCAACCGTTGCGTCCAGCGCATCCTGCCTTTTAAGCCGCTCATCGCCGGGGACAAGTACTGGAAGACCGCCCTGCGCGGCCGACCTGAAGCGTGGCGCTGGCACCCGGAACTGAGCTACTACTCGGATCTGCCCAGGTTCTACCCCTGCTCCGAAATCAACTTCAACTGCACCAGCATGCAGATGAAGGGCGCGGTGAATCAACGGGTCTTCGATGTTCCGGCCTGCGGTCAGTTTCTGATCACGGACCAGCGCCGCCAGATGGACGAGCTGTTCGAGCCCGGCCGGGAGGTCGTGGCCTATGCAAATCCCGAGGAAATCCCGGACTTGGTCGATTTCTATCTGCGTCATCCCCTGGCCCGCGAGAAAATCGCCCGGGCCGCCCGAGAACGAGTCCTCCGGGAGCATACCTACGACCTGCGGATGACCTCCCTGCTCAAAACCATGCTCGCGGTTTACGGATAATGTCCGCGAAGCCGATCCTCATTCTCCAGATGCAGCGGATGGGGGATCTGATCCTGTCCTTCCCCCTGTTCTTGTGGTTGCAACGGGAGCATCCGGGCCATCCGATCTGGGTGGTGGGCGAGCCGCGTTTCTACGAGGCCTTGTTGCCCGTCAGTCCGGCGGCCACCTACTTCCCCTGGACCGCGACCGAGCAGGTACGCCGGACCGCCTTCGCCCTGTGCGTCAACCTCAGCCACGAGCGGGCCGCGGCGACCCTGGCCGGCGAGGTCCGGGCCGAACGCCGCGTCGGTCCGGTGCAGTCCACCGACGGCGTACGCCGTATTCATGGCCCATGGCACCTCTACCGGGCCGGACTGGTCCACGCCAACCGCCACAACCGCTTCCATTGGGCCGACCTGAACGCCCTGGACTGCGTTCCCCTGTCCCGGATCGCCGCCACCCGCTGGCCCGAACCCCGGACCTGTCTGGGAGACCGACGCCGTATAGGTCTGTTCCTGGGAGCCAGCGAACCGGCCAAAAGGCCGACCCCACGCTTCTGGGCCGACCTGGCTCGGGAACTGCTGCACCGGGATCTGCGACCGATCCTCTTGGGCGGGCCCGCTGAACGGGACGTGGCCGCGAAGGTCCAAAAACAGACCGGTCATAATGTCCTCAACCTGGCCGACCGCCTGACCCTGGCCCGGTTCGTCGACCTCGGCCAGAGCCTGGAACTGCTGGTCACGCCGGACACCGGCCCGATGCATCTGGCCGCCTGGACCGGCCTGCGGGTCCTCAACCTGTCCCTGGGCCCGGTCAATCCCTGGGAAACCGGCCCTTACCAGCCCGGCCACCATGTACTACAAGCCCGGATCAGTTGCGTGGGCTGCTGGGGCTGCACCCACCCCAGGCATCCGGGGGCGCATCATGAAACCCGCCACGCAACCCATAGGTGCCACGACCATTTCCTGCCCCGCCGCGTGGCTCAACTGGTCCATGCCCTGGCCGATCCTGACGGCCGGGGCCAAGCCAGGCCGAGAACGGCGGACGGCAACCTGTTCTTGTCCGCCAAAACGCCCCAAGGCTTGTACCACCTCAACCGCCTGCTCCCGGAAAACGCCACGCGGTCGTCCCGGAACATGCTGGACGAATTCTGGTCGATGTTCTGGGGCAGTTCCTTCGGTCTGTGGGAACGGGACAAGCCCCTGGCGGCCTGGACCGACCTGACCCGCGCCTTCCCTGACCTGGCCGAAACCTTTGTCCATTTCCTGTTCGGCTTTCACCGCAAACTGCGCCGGGCCAGGGACGAGACGTTTTGGTCCCAAGGCCCGCCAATGCTGCGTCCGCTTTACAGCCAGGCCCACTTGATCTTGCAAAACGACGATTTTTCATGGAAAAGTGAACGGCAAATCCTGACCATGACCGAGGAACTGCTCCGGATCGTGGCAGGGGAGAAAAACCTATGACGCTGAAAATTCGCCATGGAATCGGATATGCGGCCCTCTGTAGTTGCCTGCTGACCTGGACGGCGTTGATCGCCGCCGCCTCTCCGGCCGCCGACACCTTGGGCGAGCCCAAACAGGTCACCCTGCCCATGACCATCGACTATTCGCTGCTCAACGCCATGATCCGGAACACGTTTCTGGAAGGAGGAGCCGTCGCGGGGGTGGATCCGGAGAAAACGCGCAAGACCTTGTATTACGAGCAGGACGGCTGCCAGGGCGTCGTTGTTTCCGCTCCGCGCTTCCGGGAGGAAGGCGGTGTGTTGCTCATGGAAACGCAGGTCCATCTGCGCTACGGACGGAGCATGGGCAGGTATTGCGTCCTGCCGCTGAGTTTCGACGGGGTGCTGGTCATGCATCAACGCCCCTCGGTCTCTCCCGAGGACTGGACCCTGCGTTTCAGGCCGTTCAAATCCGAAATGCGCACCCTGGACGGCCAACCGGCCCGCCTGGCCTCCTTGGCATGGCGTTTGGTGGAGGACTACGTCCTGGGGGCATTGGCCGACGTCTCGGTGAACCTGGGACCGCCCAAACAGCAGTTACAAGACTTCCTTCCGCTGATGCTGGCGGACGCGGATCGGCCGCAAGTCCTTGAGATGCTGAACGGACTTCGTCCGAAAGACGTACAGATCCAGGCTCAAGGATTGCGCCTGGAAAATGTGATGACGATTTTCGACGAACTGTACCAGCCCGAACCGGAATGGCTGGAGCCATATCTGTCCCACGAGGAACTGGAGCAATTCATAGTCGCCTGGGAAGTCTGGGACGCTTTCCTGGTACATCTGATTACGACCCTGGCGACCAGACAGCTTACGGACGACGAGCAAATGCTTCTGCTGGACGTTTTGCTGCGCATGCGCCATGAGTTCGCCTATCATCTCGAGGATCCCGTGGGCCAGGCCGACTTGGTCCGCATCCAGTTCGTGGAGGCCTGGACCTGGCTCGGGCCGCTGTTTCGCGGCCAACTTCTGGATGCCGACAACGAATCCCTGCTGGGCTATCTGGCCTTTTTTTCGGCTTCCGACGCTCTCTTGGCCCTGGACAAGCTGGGTCCGACCCTGGGGCTGGAGATCAGCCGGGACGGGCTGATCCGTCTGGCCTGGCTGCTGGACGAGCAGGAGACCCTTTTGGAGTATGGACCGAAATTGCTTCCGGAGTTGCGCCGCGTTTTAGGGTTGGACTTGGGGTTGGACAGGGAGCTGGAAAGGGGACTGGAAAGGGGGCTGGACAACGAGGACTCCGGAAGGGAATCGACGCCGCCGGGTTCTCCGTGGTCCCGGAGCCTGAAATTTCTCCAGGACCATCTCGCGGCGTTTTTCATAGGTACAGCCCAGGCCGAGTTCCCCCCGGCCGAACTGGAGGTCGATCTTGCCCATTGGGTTTTCCAGGGGCGAGACCTGGGAACGTACATGGACCGAGTGACCGGGTTACTCCGGGACCGGGCCGAAGAGGTCTTGGACAAAACCGAACGTCCCGCCGGACACCACGACTTCTTCCACGACATGGTCCTGGCCGCGGCCTGGCAGGAAAGCTGTTTCCGACAGTTCACGACATCCGGGGACCGAATCATGTACATCCGGTCCTACAACAATACCTCGGTGGGGATCATGCAGATCAACGAACGAGTCTGGCGCGGCCTCTACGACCAGACCCGTTTGCGCTGGGACATCGCCTACAACTCCCAGGTCGGGGCCGAAATCCTGGACCTCTACCACTCCAAATACGCCCACCCCAGGATGCGCAAGGAGCCCGACAAAGATTGGAACGCAGACTTGTGGGCCGGGATGCTCTACGCCATGTACAACGGAGGACCTGGACAGCTGGACCGTTTTCTGACCCGCGCCCAGGAGAACAATCTGTTTCGCAGCGACCGCCTGTTCAGGGAAAAATGGAACTGGGTTCGCCAAGACGCCCTGGACAAGATTTCCGTTTGCCTCATTGGCCGCTAACGGGCTGTTACATGGTCCTCACCGACTGCTTCGCAAACCACCATGATCGACAAAAGCTCAGCCGTTTTCACTATTCTGGAGCGCCTGGAAAAGCTGCCCTTGGGTCATTGCCTGGAGATCCGGACCTACAAGCGCAATCGGCGAGTGCTCTTTCTCCGGGTGGGGGAAAACGCCTGGGACGTCCTTCAGGATGGTTTCGACAAGAGCCTTTTTGAAGACATTGCCCTGGAAAAAATACGCAAACTCCTGCAAACCCTGCTGCGCAAGGAATTCCCCCGCAGCACGAAAATCCGCATATACGCCCTGGGGCCGTGCGACCCTCAAGACACATCGACCCAGGAGCGCAAGGTGCTCTGATGAGGCGACACGAGGCCACACTTGATTGAGTCAATGGCTTGGAGTAGACAAATCCATATTTCCTCCACGGGCCGCCATGGCCCCTGAACGCGATCGGTTTCCGACCCGGCGCATCAAACCACAGCACAACGGACTTCTGATTATGCAAACAGCGGTATTCGGCGGCGGCAGTTGGGGCACGACCCTGGCCAACCTCTTGGCGCACAAGCATGGCTCGGCCCGTCTCTGGGTCCGGGAAAAGGAACTGGCCTCCTTGATCCGCGCCAAGCGCCGCAACCCCTGGTATCTCCCCGACCTGGAACTCGCTCCCGGCCTCACCGCCAGTGACGACTTCGCCCAGGTCACGGATGGCGCGGACTTCTTTCTTTTCGTCGTCCCCAGTCAGTTTTACGGCGGGGTGCTCAAGACCGTGCGCGAGTTCCTCCCTAAAAAGCCGATGATCATCTCCGCCAGCAAAGGCATCGCCCTGGAAACCCTGCGGACCATGTCCGAGGTGACGGAGGATGCCCTTATCGGCCTCAAGCCCGTTTTCGCCATGCTCTCCGGCCCTTCCTTCGCCAAGGAGGTGAGCAAGGGCATGCCCACGGCGGTCACCCTGGGATGCAAGGACAAGGCCGCGGCCAAATCCATCCAGGACCTCCTCTCTACTGACGCCTTCCGTGTCTACACCAACAAGGACGTTCGTGGCGTGGAACTGGGCGGGGCACTGAAAAACATCATCGCCATCGCCGCCGGGATATCCGACGGCCTCGGCTTCGGCACCAACGCACGGGCGGCCCTGATCACCCGTGGTCTGGCCGAGATGTCCCGACTGGGCGTGGCCATGGGTGCTCAGGCCCAGACATTCATGGGGCTTGCCGGCATGGGGGACTTGGTCTTGACCTGCACCGGAGACCTGTCCCGCAATCGCCAGGTCGGCCTGAAACTGGCCGAGGGCAACAAACTTTTAGACATCCTCGGACAGATGAAAATGGTGGCCGAAGGCGTCAAGACCACGGAATCGGTGCACGCCCTGGGCCGCCAGCATAAGGTAGATATGCCCATTACCGAACAAGTGTACCAGGTTCTTTACGAGGACAAAAACCCGCGACAGGCCGTGCAGGAATTGATGCAACGGGAACTGAAAAGCGAGCAATAACTTCACGATCCGTAAACCCATCAGGGAGGAGAGTATGAAAATGCATTCAACGCGTAAAACATTGGCGATTTTAGCTGTATTGGCGTTGCTGGCCGCTGGTTGCGGCAGCACCCAGGGTGGCAGCGCACCAATCAACCAGATCGGTGGAGGTCTGCTCGGCGGGATCGGCGGCGGCATTGCCGGCGCGCAGATCGGCGCGGGCAGCGGGAGGGTCGCGGCAATCATCGGCGGGACCATCCTCGGCGCGGCCCTGGGTACCTATGTGGGCGGCTACATGGACCGCATGGATCAGCAGCAGGTCAGCCGCACCCTGGAAACGCAACCCACCGGACAGACATCCCAGTGGAAAAATCCGGACACCGGCAATCGCTTCAACGTCACCCCCGTGAACACCTTTCAGCGCCCCGACGGTCAATATTGCCGGGAATTTGTGACCCAGGTCGAAGTAGGCGGCAAGACGGAACAGGCGTACGGTACCGCCTGCCGCATGCCGGACGGCTCCTGGAAGGTCCAGTAGAGGCCTCGGTCCTTTTCCTTATACCGAAACGCCATCACAGCGGAGGATGAAACCATGCTCAGATCAGCCTTATTCCTTGTTTGCCTTCTCGTCGCAACGTCTCCGGCGCTTGCGCAGCAGGTCATCGACAACTGCACCCTGCAACCCTATACGAGATGTCCCGGGGTGAACCTCCAAGGCGCCAATCTATCCGGAATCAATCTCCAGGGAGCCTATTTTAAAAATGCCAATTTCACCAATGCCAACCTCACCAATGCCAACTTCATCGACACGTACCTGGATGGGGCAAAAATGGACGGAGCAACACTGACCGGCGCCAATTTCAGCAAGGCCATCTGGCCCGATGGACGGGTCTGCGCCTTCGGGTCCATCGGACAGTGCAACTAATGCACGACGGCGTCCCGTAAAGAAACTCACCGAAACATTATCGTGGACACGGCATACCAAAACTTGTTCACGACGAACCAAGCATATCAGGCCGCCCCCACCCAGGCGGCCTGATACGTTTTTCCCCAGGCTCCCTCCCACGCATGCCCTCCCGACCAACGCCGTTGACCATCATCCATACCGAAGCCTCGGACGCCTGGGGCGGGCAGGACATTCGGGTCTTCAATGAGGCGCTTTGGCTTCGGGACCAGGGGCACCGCGTGCACCTGTTCACTCCAGCCCATGGCGAGCTGTTCCGACGCGCATCAGAGGCAGAGCTGGATTGCGAAGCGATTCCCTTTGTTAAACGGAAAAAGCCGGTGGACTTTGCGCGCCTGATTCGGCGGTTTAGGGCAATCCGACCGGACGTAGTCTGCACCCACAGTAGCGTGGACAGCTGGGTGGGATTGACCGCGGCCAGGTTTTGCAAGGTGCCGGCCACGATTCGCTACCGTCATGTGAGCACCCCTGTCCGAAACAACTTCATGAACCGCTGGCAGTACCAGAGCCTGTGCGACCATGTGGTGACCACGGCCAGGACAATTCAGGACGAACTACGCAGCACCCTGGGATTATCTCTGCACAAGGTCAGCTCCATTCCCACGGGCATCGCCGTCCCGGAGCTGCCTTCGCGAGAACAGGCCCGGGCCGAGTTGCTGAAACGCTTCAACCTTCCGGACAACGCCTTGCTCATCGGCCAGGTTTCGGTCTTGCGCAGTTGGAAAGGGCAATACGTGCTCATTGATGCCTTCGAACGCTTGGCCGCTGAGCTGCCTGACGCCCACCTGCTTCTAGTGGGCGGAGGACCGGTCATGGGCGACTATTCCAAGCGCGCTCGGGAAAGCCCATTCGCCTCGCGCATCCTCCTGCCCGGCCACCAGGAAGATGTCTGGCCGATTTATCGCGGTCTGGACATGGCCGTTCTGGCCAGCACGAAAAATGAAGGCATCCCTCAAGCCGGGCTGCAAGCCATGTTCGCGCAGTGTCCCTTCGTCGGCACGGCCGTCGGTGGAATCCCGGAAATCGTCGATAACGAGCGCACCGGACTGCTCGTCCCACCCAGCGATCCGGAAGCCCTGGCCGCGGCGATCATGAGGGTTCTGCGTGACCCCGAGCTTGGAGCGGCCATGACGCACAACGCCCAGGCAATGGTCCGGGAGCAATACTCCCTGGAGCAGATGGGTCAAAGGATGGAGGAACTGATGCAAAGGGTCGTGCAAGACGCAGGCACCAGACAGAACAACAAGAGCTGTTTGTCGTAGTCAGCTCGCATGCCCATTGCAATAAATCCTTCTGAAACCAATTGGTACTCCTGACGTCAAAACAGTTCCTTTCAGAAGGCCATCGTCATGAAAAATAAACATAAAACAGTACATGTGATATTCAGATACGATGATTTTTCTTCTTCCAGTCCAACAGAAATGGAAGAGAAGATAATTGCCGTATTTAAAAAACATGATGCTCCATTGATCATAAGCGTTATCCCTTTCATCGCTTCACAAAATGTGCTCAACCCGTCTCCACAAGCACTTCTTCCTCTTCAGGAAGAGAAAGCTGCCATTCTCAGACAAGGCCACAAAGACGGCATAATCGACATTGCCCTGCATGGGCATACGCACCAATCAATGCACCCTGATCGCAGGAGCGAGTTTGTCGGCCTTGGGCGAGCGGTTCAGCTTGAAAAGCTGACCACTGCCAGGTCATACATTGAAAGGGTCGTGGGTGTTCGCCCCCAGGTGTTCGTCCCGCCTTGGAATGCCTACGATCACGAAACGCTGACAGCCCTTGAGGAACTTGACTTCACAACCCTGTCAGCAGACTGCCGCGGCGTGGCCCCGAAGGACTCGGCATTGTCCTTTGTCCCGTTCACATGTTCACTTGATCAGCTCCAGGATGCGATAATCATCGCTCGGAAGTCGTTGGATCCGCAGCCGGTCATAGTCGTTCTTTTCCATATCTACGATTTCCTCGAACACGATGCCCTGCAAGGAAAGCTGTCGTTTGGAGAGCTTGACGCGCTGCTTGCTTGGCTCACTGCGCAAGATGATGTCCGGGTCGTTTCGATTACACAGGCCGTGGCAGGAGGCGTCGACCTGGGCAGCCGTCGCTTGCGGAGAGCTAGAATGAATCGAAAATTAGCTAAGTTTTTTCCTTTTTTTTTCAGAAAGGACTGTTTATACCTCCATAGTTCAGTGATCTATGGCACAATTTCCAAGGTCATGGCTTTTTCTTTGGTTGTGATTGCATCAGCGGCATCCATTGTCTATGTCGCGTGGAAAATTTTGGCAGCCCCCTCTGCAAATATTGTATTGTGACCGGTTATATCACCATGAGCAACGTTTTGATCAAGCAGGCCAGACAAGTGGTCGACAATTCGCATATCGGCCTGAGCTACGTAACGCATTTCTACCTGGACCAAAAAAAACCGGACTCTGTCCTCGACCTGCTGGAGCGGTATGCGCAATATGCCCCGGAAGTCCTGGACAGGGTGCAGTTCGTGGTGGTGGATGACTGCTCCCCCCTGCAATTCCCTCTACCGGAACTGGACCTCAATCTGACGTGGCTGCGCATTGTGGACGACATTCCCTGGAATCAAGGCGGCGCGCGGAATCTAGGCATGGTGTATGCCGCGTCAGACAAAGTGCTGCTCACGGACATCGATCACGAATTCCCAGAAGCGACATTGTCCTACATGCTCCGCCAGCCCCAATGCGGCCGTGATTTTTTTAAAATCTACCGTACCTGCCCGACTACTGGTCGGCTGCACAAAGGCCACTCAAATATTTTTCTTCTTTCCCGGGCCAGATTTCTTAGGCTTTACGGATATGACGAGGAGTTCTGCGGTCATTACGGTGCCGAGGACTATCGGTTCGTCAAATTCCAAAAATATCACGGATCCAGGCAACGCTATCTTCCCAAAAGAATAACCTGCATCCCTCGCATCGACATTGACAGGGGCGCTGCCTATCACGGACTGGAGCGCGACCTGTCTCACAACACGCCCATCGACGCCCGCAAGGAACAGGAAATGAAGCAGTACGGCGGAGACGCCGGGCACAGCCGGATGTTCCTGCGCTTTCGCTGGGAAGTGGCTCTGGAGCGATCCCGGAACGTCCGCATCCAACGTAAACGCAATCCGTTGTGGCAAAAGTCCTGGTACTGGCGCTGGCTGGTGGGAGAACGGTAGCGGCCATGAAGTTCCTGTTCATCAAGCTCAAACACATCGGGGACAGCCTGCTGCTGACACCGGTGATCCGCTCCGTCCGGGCGGCCTATCCTCAAGCCGAGATATGGGTGGTAGTGCGCCGGGGATGCGAAGGCATTCTGGCCGGATGCCCGGAAATCGACCGGGTGCTCGCCGCCGCCGCTCCGGAGAAGAACAACCGCCGTCCCTGGAACTGGGCCGCGGATTTCGGTCTGGCCGCGGCGGTGCGCCGGGAGCGTTTCGACTACGCCTTTGAATTGGGCGACGGAGACCGGGGCCGCTGGCTGACCCTGATCAGCGGGGCACGTAGACGATGCGCCAACTCCGCGGGCCGACCGCTGCACTGGTGGTGGAAACGGACGTTCACGGATTTTTCCGACTTCTGGTGGTACAAGAGCCACCAGGTGGAAAAGGATTTTCACACGGTCAGCGACTGCCTGCCCACCCCACTCCCCTTGCCCATCCCCTCCCTGTCCTTTGCCAGGGAACACTCCCGACCCTGGCCTCCGGCCGCAGGACTGACGCGCTTCGCCGTGCTCCATCCCGGAACACGATGGTCCATCAAACGCTGGCCGGAACAGCGTTGGCGATATCTCTGCGTCGGGCTTCTGGAGCGCGTCCCGGCCATCGTGCTCAGTTGCGGTCCGGCCCCGGAAGAGGTCCGATTGTGCACCTCCCTGAGCAGATCGGCTCCCGGACGAATCATCTGCACGTCCGGGCAAACCTCCTGGGCCCAATTGGCCGGACTGCTGCACAGGGCCGCCTTGTTCGTCGGCGTGGATACCGCGGCCATGCACCTCGCCGCGGCCTGCTCCTGCCCCACCGCGGCCCTGTTCATGGGTTCCAGCCCCATTGAATGGGCCCCCTGGCAAACCCGGAACGTGGTGATCCAACCGGAGCCAACGGACGAAGAGTCCTCTCGCTCACCCGCGGAAAGGATCAGCGTCAACATGGTCCTCCAGGCCTGCGATGAACTACTCCGGACCGAAGGCCGGACATGAGCACGCTCTTTTTCGTCGTCAACCAGGACCCCTTCGACGGCTCAGCCCACGGCCTGTACTGTCTGCGCGACTGCCGGGCCCTGGCCGAGACGGCTCCGGATGATACAGTGCGTCTGATCTATCCGGGGGCCTTGTCAACGGCATTAATTCGAAAACGGAGTCACGATCAAACCGTTTCAGAGCAACTCAACTGCATGGGGCTGTCCTTCCCGCCCAATCTGCGCCTGCACCCCCTGCCCGCTTTGCGCCGGGCCAGAGGCCGTCGCGGCGTAACGGTCAACGCGGTCTATTACTGGGCCTGTCTTCTGTTCCTGCGTCGCCGGATACGCACGGGGGACACACTGGCCAGCGCCAGCTTTGCCGGATTGACGCGGTTTCTGTTTCTGCGTGTGGGGCGTGAGCGGGGCGTGAGGCGGGTGTATGAAGTGCATCAGTTGGCGCATCTGGAGCGAGGTCCGGAATCCAAAGCGGCCAGGACGGAGCAGGCCGTGTTTAAAGAGGCGGACGTTCTTCTAACCACCACCGAGGTGCTCCGCAGCCAGCTTCAGGAGCTTGCTCCCGGCAAGCCCGTGGTGAATCTGGGGCTGGCCTGCGGGTTCGATCCCGAAACCGTCTCTCCACCTGAGCCGGACGCCTCCCGGCCCTTCACTCTGGCCTATATCGGCTCCCTCTACCCGGAACAGGGCGTCCAGTGGCTCATTGGGGCTTGGGGCGAAATCACGGAACTGATCCATGTTCCGACGCGACTGAAAATCGCCGGAGGAAGCCCCCGTGAGGTGGAAGCCTTGCGAGAACGGACCGCCGGGCGCGAGGAGACGGTTCTGGTCCACGGTCCCGTGGCCCCTGGAGAACTGTCCGTTTTTTTGCGGGATGTGGACGCCCTGATCATCCCGGCCCTGAACCGGGGCCGCATGCCGTACGTGGCCATCACCAAGGCCTACGACTATTTAGGATTGAACCGCCCGATTCTGTCCGCAAGCCTGCCCAGCATCGCGGAGGTGCTGCGACCGGAGCGGGAGGCGCTGCTGTTTGTCCCTGAGGACGCCAATGGAGTGGCCGATGCCCTTGCCCGGATCATGCGCGACGCGGACCTTGTCCGGGCCCTTACGGCCCATTGCCGGGCCCGCAGAGGCGAGTTCACCTGGGAAAACCGTTCTTCCGCTTGGTGGCGGGCTGTACAGTCATGAAAATCTCCATCGTCACTCCCACGTGGAACCGGGCCGAACGGCTGCGTTCCTCTTTGGAAAGCGTTGCCAGCCAGCAAACACCGCCCTGGGAGCACATTATCGTGGACAACCTGTCCACCGACGGCACCGAAGAGCTGGTCGCCGAATACACACGGACGGCACCCTATCCGGTGCGCCACCTCCGGGAAGCGGACGGCGGCATCTACCAGGCCATGAACAAGGGCATCGCCCAGACAACGGGCGAGGCCCTGCATTTTCTCAACGACGACGACATGCTCTTCGGGCCGGACGTGCTGACTTCCATGAGCCGGTGCCTGACGCTTACGGACGCGGATATCGTTTTCGGGGACGTGGTTCTGCTGGACGAAGGACATAAGCAGGTCCAGAGCTATCGCCGTCACCGCCAGATGAATCGTCTGACCCTGGTGGAGCGGACCATCACCCAGCAGGCCATCTTCTATCGTCGGGACGTCTTTAGCCGGTGCGGGACATTCGATCCCAGGCTGCGCATCGCCGCGGACCACGAATGGTTGCTGCGGGCGTTTCTCAAACACAACATCCGGGGCATCTACCTGAAGCGCCCGGTGGCCGTGTTCCGCATCGGCGGCGTGTCCAACGACGCGGCATCCGCGGCGGCCCATCGTCGGGAACGGGAAGAGGTCACTCGAAAATATTTCTCCTCCCGCGAAATCAAGGCGGCCAAACTCTTTCGCCGTTTGGTGCGCAAGCTGCCCTTCGGCGTTGCGGTCCTGGACCTCTTCGTGCCGTTGCGCCTGGATGTTCGAACTCTGCGTGAAAAAAACGACTCGCTACGATCCGATCCCCTGGCCTGGATCGATCTGTGATCCTGCCAGCCTACCAACTGCCGAGAAAGCTCGCGTACTCTTCCAGCCCGCTGTTCCAGCGCGCATACCCCAGTTCATGCTCTTGCCGAGCCGTTACGCCGAGTTGCTCAGGATCAATCCGGCGTAGAGCCGACCCGATCTGACCGACGCCGACCATGTGGTAGAGGTATGGCCGTCGCTTCCCCGTAAGGCGGTGCCAGCGCTTCCCCAGGGACTTGCGCCATTTATGCGCGGCGCGAGAGTAGGAGCGGAACAGATGGCCGCTGTGGCCGTGGACCACGTATTCGTTGGTGGCCGGGCCGTCGTAGGCCAGGACGCAGGCTCCGCGGACCATGGATTGGAGCACGGTCAGACCAACGCCTTCGCGGGCCCGGGGGGCCAGGCAGAGGGAGCTTTGCCCCAGGAGCCGTTGATGCTCGGCGTCCGGGAGGAACTCGCGGAGGGTCTGAACTTGTGTTGTGCCGAGGCGCTCCGGCAGGGCCAGGCCGGGGTGGTCGTATCCCGGATCAGAACGATGGATATGGATCAACCGCTCCACGGCCAGATCGGCGCAGATGCGGCGGATAGCCGCTTCGCTATACAGCCCGACCCGGTTCCAATAGATCATGGTTCGCTCCGAGTCTCGCCGGACGGGTTCGAACCGTTTGGGATCGAAAAAGAACCGCAGCCGTAGAGTGGTCAACCCGAAACGCCGCGCAAGCTGCTCCACGGGCCGGGAAAAAGCCACGATGCGTGGCCGGGCTGGCGACCGGGCCAGCCCGGCCCAGAAGGTTTCGGGCCACCGGGCCACGTTGTCCCACATGGGCAGCCAGACAATCCGGGCCTTGTCCCGGCACAGCAGTTCCGGAGGGGGAGGCAGTTGGCAAAAGATCAGAGGCCGACCGGGGTCACGATCCAAGACGTCCAGAGGCGTTTGGCGGTTCTGGTCCCAGGGGGTCAGGGCGATGTCCAGCATGCCCCGCAACGGCGCCGCCAGGATTTCCTGGAAGGCGTTGCTCACGGCGGTGTGCCAGGGCATGCAAAACGCGGGAATCGGGGTCATTTGGGCCGATCCGTACCGGATGCCTCCGGCCTGTCGGGACGTGGACAGGCCGCCCGCCGGCCGTCCTCGGGAAGCAGGCTTGGCGGAGGCTTCACCGGGAACATCCGCTTGTTCAGTGACCGTCGCCAGCGCTCCAGGAGCCGTTCCAGGGAGGCCAGGACGCCCCTGGGCCGGGCCAGGGGATCAGTGGAAAACGTCCGTCTGGTCAGCAGATGCAGGGCCGTGCCGTCGGAATAGAGGGTCGTGCCTGTTTTTTCGGCCAGTACCCGCAGGGTGGGCAGGGTGTAGAAGGTGACGTGCTGCCCGGTCTGGGGCCAGAAGTACCACCAGTCGTCCACGCTTCGGGGCCACGGATCGGGTTGCAGGCGGGTGGAAAAAAGCAGGGAATCGGTATGCTCCAGCAGACGGCGCACCGTTGCCGTGGGCTCTTGCAGATGCTCCAGCAGCTCGAAGGCCGTGATGGCCTCGAAACGGTGGCTCGCCAGGTCCGGGAGGCATGGGATGGCTGGGAGATATGGGAGGTCTGGGAGATCGAAGTTTTGGGCGAAGATATTCGTACAGAAGGGGTCATGGCGATGGAAATCAAAGCCCTCGTCGCGCATGAGGCGGACCATCAGCCCGTATCCTCCGGCGTAGTCCAGATATCGTCCGCCCGGATCGAAATGGGCCAGCAGGATGTTCCGCAGTTTGGCCGCCAGTTCCAGGTTACGCCGCACCAGGCCCACGTCCTGGTTGGCGATGGCCTGATCGTAGGCCTCGGCCAGCCAGTAGGGAGGCTCGGTCTGGATCAGGCCGCAGCCGGGGCAGCGGAAGTAGGCCACGTCGTGCTTGTCCAGGATGCGGGCCTGGAAGATCGGCGCTGTTCGCTCTTCGCAAACCCGGCACGGCTCGGGCTGGTCCTGATTTGCCGAAGGCGGCTGAAGGGATGATGGGCGAGATTCAGATTTTTCCAGCATGGTCGGGGTCCCGCCGGGCGCGGATTTCCGCGGCAATGACCAGTCCCACGGGCAGCCAGAACTGGATCCACATGGGGGATATCTTGGACAGGGTCAGGTATCCGGCGGAAATGCCGAAGACCAGGGGATAGAGCACGATGGCCAAAAGCAGGAAGCCGCCGGTACGGCGGTATTCCCGCCACGCCCCGCGAAGGGCCAGAGCGGCCAGGGCCAGCAACAGAAACGTCCCGACCAGGCCGCCGAAGTGCAGATTTTCCAGGTACAGATTGTGGGCCACGCCGTGCAGCTCTCCGCTGGCGGAAATCAGATCCTGGTGTTCGTTCAACCCGAACCCGAACCAGGGCCGTTCCCAGGCCCGTTCCAGAGCCAGGGACCAAATCTCGCCGCGCACGCCCAGTCTCCGTTCCTCCCCGATCATCCCCTCGGGATGGTGCAAGGAAAACACAATCACGGCCAGAATGGCCACGCCGAGTACGGCCAGGGCCATCAGCAGCCGTCGGTCGCCCTGAATCAGCAGCCCCAGCCCCACCACCAGGGCGATGCCCACCAAGGCCCCCCGGGTCTGGGTCAGAACCACGAAAACCAGCACGGCCACCAACGCCGCCGCCCCAATCCAGCTCCACGCGGCGCATGTTCCGCCTCCCGCCTCAATCCCCTTTGCCTCTTGCCCCTGGCCCCTTGCCCCTTCCCCGCCTCGGGCCACCAAACCGAAAATCAAAAAAACCGCCGCAAAACCATACAGCCCGGCGGAATCAATGGGATGCCCGGCCAGGCCGATGTCCACGGCCCGGCTTTCCAGCCCGCCCAACATGGGGATGTGTTTGCCGGCATAGAACACGTACACGGACACCAGGGCCGCGCCCCCGGCCACGCAGGCCAGCAATTTGGCCAGCAGGCGCGGGAAGTCGTCCACGTTCAGGGCGTAAAAAGCGGTGATGGCCAGAAAGCTGAGCAGGATGACCAGGGTCCGGGCCTCGTTGTAGAAGACGTATCCCCCGGACGCCGAGGACCAGAACAGAGTGATCCAGAGGTAGCCGAGAAACGCCAGGGCCGCGAGGAAAACCGGCGAACCGGGCAGATCGGCCCAGTACCTCCGCCCAACCTGGAGCAGGAAGGGCGCCAGGACCAGGACGTAGTAGATGTTCCGGTGCAGCCGAACCTTGTCCGTGACGAACAGGGAGCACAGGAACAGGCAGAAGATTCCGGCCCAAAGCATCCTGGCTCGGTCCGTGGCCAGAGTCCGGCGCAAGGAATCCAGGGCATGGGTCAGGGAAGCGACGTGGTGCTGCATGATGCGCCTGGAAGGTGCGTCCGAAAAGCGGGAGAACGGGGTCGACTTACTTGTCGACGGAACCCGAGCCGTGATCGCGGTGGGGGTTGTGGTTCATCATATAGCGCGTGGTCTCGTACAGGCCGCGGGTCAAGTCCCGCATCCCGGCGGCGGTTTCCGGATGTTGGTCCATCAGGTTGGGCCGGGAATCCTCGGCATGGATCAGGTGCAGGGACTGTCCTGCTCCGTCCAGATGCATCCGGAAATAGAACCGGTCGTTGATCACGCCGATGCTCGGGACCGCGCCGTGGGTCATCACAAAGGCGTGGCGGTCCGGGTCAAAGCGCGGATTGAACAAATCCCGGCCCAGGGTGGTGTTCACGTGGGCATGGCCAATCAAGGAGGCCATGGTGGTCATCACGTCCATCTCGCTGGCCACGGCGTCCAGGACGCGGGCCTCGGGGAACAGAGCAGGGGCGTGGATCACCAGGGGGACGCGGAACTGGGCCAAGCCGAGCTGGATCTCCGAAGGATAGTAATGCACCGCCGCTTCGGTGAGATGGCCGTGATCTCCGAAAAAGATAAACACCGTGTCCTGGTAGTAGTCCGCGGCCTTGGCCATGTCCATGAACCGGCCCACGGCATGGTCCATGAACCGGAAGGAGTTGAATTCGGCCGGGGAATGAAACCCGTGGCTGACCAGCATGTCCTGGGGCACGTCGTCGCGGATCACGAAGCCGTCGTTGTCCTCGGGAATGGTGTAGGGTCGATGGTTTCCGGAAGTCAGCAGGATGGCCATGAAAGGTCCGGTCTGCTCCCGGAGAACAGCGTGGGCCTCCCGAAACAGGGCCAGGTCCGAGATGCCCCAGACGTCGTTGCGGGGAGAGGCGTAGTCGCCTTCTTCATAAATTTGCAGGCCCTGAATATTGCCCTGGAGTAGCCCTCGAATATTGCCCCAACTGGCGCTGCCACCCAGGAAAAAGAATTTCTCGTAGCCTTCCAGAGCGTTGTTGATCATATGCTGGTTGATGATCGTGGGATTGCGGGAAGCGGTGCTGCGCAGTTGGACGTCGGGCAGGCCGGTGACCGCGGTGAACACGGACCGGGCCGTGCCGGCGGTGGGGGTGAAGAAATTCGGAAACAACAGGCTTTCCGAGACCAGCCGGTCGAAATTCGGGGTCGGGTCCAGCGGATTGGCGGACCAACCGGTCTTGTACGTGGTAAAGGACTCCAGCAGGACGATGACCACGTTCAACGGGCGGTCCGGCTGAAACATGGGTTCGACGTGGCGGACAAAGTCCATGCGGTCCGGATCGGGATGGTCCACGCCCAAAAACTCGGCGATCCGTGGATAGGCGGCGCGCACGGCCTCCTCGTCGTACTCCAGAGCCCCGGTCTTGAAGGTGTCGAAAAAGTAGAGAACCGGGTTGGACGCCACGGCCGGGGTGAAGACATGGGTGGAGAAAAAGGCGTCGCTCCAGCGCAACGGATACCAGGAAAGCTTGCCGTAGATCCCGGCGGCGAACAGCCCCAGGCAGGCGACGACGATCAGGGACCGTTGCCAAAGGCGCGGAGGAGCGTACTCGACCCCGGCGCAACGCCGGGTCAGCCAGGCGTAAAGCAGACCCAGCAGAGCGAACAAAACCAGCAGACCAAGAAGCCAGAGCAGGACCGGATAGCTTTCCCAAACCATTTGCGCGGAGATCAGCGGGTTGGAGAGAAACCGCAGGGCCGTGGAGTCCAGCCGGGAGAGCAGATAGGCGTAGTGGCCGAAATCCGTGACATAAAACCCGGCGGCCACCAAGGTTACCACTCCCAGATACCCTCCCCAGAGCCGCCGCCCGACCCGGGTGAACAAGGGGTGAATCCACTTGATCCAGCCCAGGAGCCACAGCGGTGCGAGCATGAGCAGGGTCAGCCGCAGATCGAATTTCAGCCCAACGTACAGGGCCGGGACCAACTCACCCAATCCGAGAGGATCGTGGGGATTGTCGAAGACCAGCCAAAAGACCAGCCGGGCTGCGCTGAAGAGCGCCAGATAGAACAGCGTGACGGCCAGAAAAAAACGGATAAACGGAGGGATGCGGTGGATCATGGCTCACTTTCAGGTAATTATTGCGATAAGATATGAAAATCGAACAGAAAAAACGGGAAGCGTCAACGAGACGGTCTCACTCGTGGGCGCGTCCGATCAGTCGCCGTACCGTAAGGACGCCCAAGGCGGCAAGAGCGAAAAGGGTCAGGGGCAGGTCGGTCAGGTGGTCCCAGAGGTTGTCGGAAGGCAGCAGGTCCAGGCCGGCCGTCAAGAGCGCCGCGCCCAGGATAAAAACGATCCAATGCAGACGCAAGGCCAGGGCGATGAAACCGAGCAGGCCGATCCCCGCGAGCATGGGCATGGAAAAATAGCCCCAGGCGTAGAGATCGAAGCGGGTCAGCCCCAGGGCCGTGGGATAGAGCACCAAGCCAGCCACGCCAATACCCCCCAGCAGAATCAGACTCTGGGGCGGATCGATCACGGGCCGGCCGCGAAACCGCCCTGCCAGGGCCGCGCAGGCCAGAACCAGAGCTGTCACGCTGAATTCGCCCAGCAGCCCTCGCAGCCGGTAGACCGGCGGAGCTTCGCCAAGAGGAAGAGACAACGCGGCCAGGGCCGCAAGAAAAAGCAACCCAAGCTTGACCGGCGTCCAATGCGCTCCCCATGAAAATCGCGATGCAATCGCTGGACTGGAGGCGATCAGAGTCAGGCAGCAGGCCGCGACCACGGCGCTGATCACAAGGCCGATTTCCGGAGCGAACATGTTCACAGTGCGAGCTCCTGGTACGCCCGGTCCTCCAGGGACTGGTCAGGCCGGGATTTCAGCCAAGCCGAATTGAAGGTAACGTGGCGAATGAAAGCCCGGTTCCAAGTATAGAAAAGATGATAACGCCCCTTCACATCTTTGAGCAGCCACGGGTAGTCGAAGCGAAAGTCGCAGATGGGACGCCCGGGTTCGCACTGGGTTTCCGTGGCCGCCGCGGCCACGATTTCAGGGCTGAGGGGCATGTCCTCCTCCGAAACGGATGTCTTCCAAGCTGCGGCCAGGGAATATTCTTCAGGCGAAAGCGATGGCTGATGCGGTTCCACGTCATGAACCACGGCCCAGTCCCGTCCCTGGTCCGTGGATCGCAGAAGAGCAAGCGAGGACCGGTTGTACTCCGTGACGTTGGCCGCGGCCAGAAGGATATTGACGTCGCTCAAAGTGTCGCTCAGGGCGCCGCCCAAGGCGGAATTGCGATTCATAATCTTGCTGCGCTCCGGCGCGGACCACGTCTGTCCGCCGTCCTTGGTCCGGCTGCTCCACGCTAGGCGCGGCCTGTCCGAGTCAGTGTTGCGCATCAGAGCCATGGCACCATGCTTGCCCAAAGGGAATACCACGGGTTGGATCGCGAATCGTCCATAAGAGACGCGACTTTTACCCAGCACCCGACCTTGGCCGTCAAGGCGAAGATACTCGGAAAATTTCCCCAGAAATTCATGATAAACAGGCAGGCCCATGGTTCCGTCGGCGTGCTGCACCACCGGCCCCTTGACCAGGGTGCTCACGTTCAGAAACGGAGAGGTGATCAGTTGGCGCGGCTTGCTCCAGGTTTGGCCGTTGTCTTCGGAGACGACCAGATTGATGGAGCTGCCGCTCCAGCCGCCAAAAGACACGCTGACGTAGAAGAGCAGGATTCGACCTTGCGGGTCCACGGTCGCCACGGGGTTGCCGAGCTTGCGGACATGGCGACGCTCCGCCCTGGCGGTTTCCTGCCTGGTGAGTAATGGGGTCTCGTCAGTCCAGCGCTGCATATCGGGATCAAAGGTCGCCGTAAAAATCCGCACGTCCGCATGCCCCTCCCGAGTGCCACCAAACCAGAACGCCTGAATCGCCCCGTCGGAACGCTGCACAGCGGTGGCCGCATGTACCAGTCGGGTCAGACCGTCGGAGACGAAACGGACTTGGTAGATGGGATCTTCGACCACGGCTGCGGTTTCAGACTCGAAATGCATGGCGAACGGCGCCTCTTCAAAGCCTCTGGTCGAGCCTTGATGATGGAATGCGACCAGCAGGGAGCCGATCAAAAAGAACGCCCAAAATGTCGAGGCAGCGCGAGAGGTGCGGGTAGTTGGCATGAAGGAAGTGTGTTGCGAAAAAACGCCGTCAGGCGAAGAATCTTTAAGCTTCCGCATCTTTCTTGGTAAAAGCCGAAATCTTTGCTTGGCGTCCTTGGGCCCTGAGCGAAGCGAGGGCATTCTTTAGAAGATGCTCCACCCAAATGAACTTCCGGATGAACCGTATTTCACCGCGGGCACAGCTCCGCGACGCACTCGATATGCGAGGTGTGGGGGAACATGTCAACCGGTTGGACCCGGCCCAAGCGATACCTCGGGGCCAACCGCTTGACGTCCCGGGCCAGGGTGGCCGGGTCGCAGGAGACCAGGATCAGCTTTGGCGCGCCGATTTCCAGCAGCCGGGCCACGACGTCGGCCCGCATTCCGGCTCGGGGCGGATCGGCTACGATCACGTCCAGACGCTTGGGAGAAGCCCCTCCGAGAACTTGAGGGATGGTCCGGCTCACGTCTCCGGGCTCAAAGCGGCAATTAGCTATCCCGTTCCGCCGGGCATTGGCCTGAGCGTCCCTTACGGCTTGCGGTTCGGTTTCAAAGCCGACTATCCGGGCCGCTTTCCCGGCCAAGCTCAGCGCCATGGCACCTACCCCGGAATACAGGTCCCATACGGTATCTTGCCCCTTCAGTTCCGCGAAATCCGCGACAACGTCCCGAAGCTTTTCAGCGGCCCCGGAATTGACCTGGAAAAAGGCCCGGCTTGAAATGGCCAGTTCCAGGTCTCCCAGTACATGGATCAGTTCCTTTGATCCGGTGACGGACACGGTCCGCTCGCCCTGGGCCACCAGGGTGTGGCTTTTGCGTGTCTCGTGGATGACGGAGATAGCCGTCAAGGAATGATGCGGCAGTTTTTTCGCCATGTATTCCGCAAGGGGTGGACCTACCTCTTTGCCCCGAGGATCGTTGCTGGTGATCAAGGAAACCATCAGGTGACCCGGATCGGTCCCGCGACGTAGGACCACATGCCGCAAGAAACCGCGCCCCGTGTCCGGATCGTACGCCGGCAGTCCGGCTTCCTCGGTCCACTTCTCGACCAGATTTCCCGCGTCGACCATGGCCTGTGTGCAGAGCGCACAGGACTGGACAGGCACGACCGCGTTGGCCAGCCCTCGTGGACGCAGGCCCACGGCCACTCCAGCCTTGGCCACGGTCCAACCTCGGATGTCCCTTGCGCCGGTTACGATGGTCGTGGCCGCGGCGAACTCCATTTTGTTCCGGTAGCCGTGGGTCAGCGGCGAGGCGATGGTCGGAGCCACTTGGACGTCCGCGGCGGCGAGGTGGCGCAGCGATTCCCGGACCAGTTCCCGCTTCCAGTGCAACTGCCGATCATAATCCATGTGCAGCCAGTCGCACCCGCCGCAGACGCCGAAATGCCGGCAGACCGGCGGCACGTAATCCGGGGACTGCTCCAGAACCTCGACCAGTTCGGCCTTGGCGTGCCGGGCTTTGACCGAGCTGATTCGAGCCAGCACGCGCTGCCCCGGCAACGCACCGGACACGAACACGGCCATGCCCTCATGCCGGGCCAGCCCGTCCCCGCCCAGCACGGGCTTGACTACGTCCAGAAGCAGTTCCAGTCCGACGTGAATGTCCATGTTCAGCTCCCCCTCACCCATGCAGCCCGGCCCAAAGATCAATGATTGTAGCTCAGCGAGATGATTTCATAGCGGATTTTGCCGCGCGGCGCGTCCACCACCACTTCGTCGCCCTCCTCCTTGCCCAGCACGGCTCGGCCCACGGGGGAGGCGATGGAGATGCTGCCTTCGTTGGGATCAGCCTCGTCCGGGCCGAGGAGGGTGTATCTTTTGATTTCCTCGGTATCCAGGTCCTCCAGTTCCACCGTGGCCCCAAAGGCCACCCGTGAACCGCCCAAGGTCTTGGGGTCGATGACGTTGAACCGGCCCATCCGGGACTCGATGTACTTGATCTTGGCCTCCAACATGCCCTGCCGTTCCCGAGCCGCCTCGTAGCCGGCGTTTTCCCGCAAATCGCCCTCTTCACGAGCCACCTTGATGGCCTCGATGATCTCCGGCCGTTCCCGCTTGAGTCGGTCCAGCTCTCGCTCGAGCTTCCTAAATCCTTCAACGGTGATAGGGATAGAATCCATCGCGTTATCCTCGGTTGAATGGTTGCCGACGTCGCCGCGTCAACAAACGACGCGAAGCACGGTCCTCGAAACGACGACGTCATGGATGACGAAAGGCCAGGACACCCGCTTGCAGAGGATGGGTCGCCCTGGCCATGAAAATTCCCCCCATGGGGAATATCGAATTTGTTTTTCCGCCCAGCTACCCCATGGCCGGACGGCGGTCAAGTCGGCTCAAACCGGACTGTTGAAGCCCGGTTTCGATTGACCATCCCTTCGCCCTGTGCCAGAGATTTTCCGGATTGGGAGCCCTTCCCCTCATCTTCATCATCTCATCAACGGAGTACGGTGGAATGCGATTGCACATTCTCGGCTGTTCGGGCTCGGACTTGCCCGGATACAATTTGACGTCCTTTCTGGTGAACAAGACCGTCCTGCTGGACGCCGGGTCGGTGACCTCGTCCATGCCCCTGGCGGACCAGGCCGCGATTCGGGAAATCCTGGTCACCCACGCCCACTTGGATCATATCAAGGACATTCTGTTTCTGGCGGACAACCTCATCGAGCTGGTGGCCCGCAACAAGCACGGGGCCGTGCGCCTCCGCGGCCTGGCCCCGGTGCTGGAAAGCATCCGAACCCATCTGCTCAACGACACCATCTGGCCGGACTTCACCATCCTGCCGACCTTCGCCAACCCGGTTTTGACGTACGCGCCGCTGGAACCCGGTGTCTGGGTGGACGTGGTCGGGCTCCAGGTGGTCACCGTTCCGGTCAACCACGCCACTGCCGCGTCCGGCTACGTGCTCCGCGACCCGGCCTCCGGGAGTCATTTCGCCTTTACCGGAGACACCGGCCCGACAAACGACTGGTGGACGTTCTTGAACGACCTGCCCTTTGACCTGGAAAACCTGATCATCGAAGCCTCTTTTCCCGACGCCATGGAAGAGCTGGCCCTGCTCTCCAAGCACCTCACGCCCAGGCTGCTCCGGGCCGAGTTGGACAAACTGGGGGTTCGGCCCAAGATCTACATCTCGCACATGAAGTCCACTTTCTCCACCGAGATCCAGGAACAGTTGCACCAGGCCCTGGACGGCTACACTTACCATCTGCTGCGCGATGGCGAAGAAATCGTTTTCTGATTTCGCGGAGTTCCAGCGGCACATGGACGCCCTGGGCCTGTTCCACATGCGCCTGGGCTTCGAACGGATGCGCGAGGCCGCGCGACGGCTGGACATGGTCCGCTCGCCCGCGCCCCTGGCCCAGGTGGTGGGCACTAACGGCAAAGGCTCCACCGCGTTTTTTCTGTCCCGACTGGCCATGGAGCACGGCTTTTCCGTCGGGCTGTTCACTTCACCCCACTTTCTGACCCTCAGGGAGCGGGTCCGCATCAACGGCCTCCCGGCTTCGGAGGAGCACACCCTGGCCTGGGCCAACACCGTCCACACCGTCTGCCACGACCTCGGCCTGACCTATTTCGAAACCATCACGTTGATGGCCATGGTCGGCTTCAGCGCGGAGCGAGTGGACCTGATCGTGCTGGAAGCCGGACTGGGGGGACGCAACGACGCCACGTCCACCTGGCACCCGGACCTGCTCCTGATCACGCCCGTCGGCCTGGACCATGACCAGATCATCGGCCCGGGTCTGGAAAACATCGCCCGGGACAAGGCCGGGGCCATCAAGCCCGGAACGTTGGTCGTCTCCGCCCCCCAGGCCGCCGTGGTCCGCGGTCTCCTGGAGCAGGAGGCGGCCGCCCAGGGGGTTGTCGTCCACTCCGTAAGCGACATTCCAGGAACACCTGAACTGGCCGCCATCACTCCGGCCCTGCCCGGTCTCCACCAGCGGGACAACGCCCGTCTGGCCCTGGCCGGATGGACGGCCCTGGCCCATGGCCAGGGCTGGCCCCTGCGCCCCGATGCCTGCGAACGCGCCCTGACCTCCAGGGCCTGGCCCGGTCGCCTGCAACGCGTCCCCATGTTGCCGGGAGGCTCACCTGAAGGCTCACCGGATATCATTCTGGACGGCGCGCACAATCCCCCGGCCCTGGAAACCCTGAACGCGGCCCTGCACAACCTGGCCATCCGCCCCGACGCGGTGATTTTCACCTGCATGCGGGACAAGGACTTGGCCGCCATGGCCCCCCTGGTCCGGCAATTGACATCCGGCCCGATCTTTGTTCCTGAACTGCCCACGCAGCCGCGCAGCCGCCCCGCCCGGGAGATCGTCCGCGAACTGGGTCCCCAAGCCCAGGCCGCGCCCGACCCGGCAACGGCGTTGAATCTAGCCCTGGCCCAGGATCTGGTCCCGGCCCGGCCCCGTGGCTCCATTCTCATTTGCGGCTCGCTCTATCTCTTGGCGGAAATCTACGCCTTGCACCCGGAGTGGATGGAAGCATGACCGACACTCCGGGCAATTTATCGCTACAACGGAGATTTCATGTCTGAACTCTATCGTTTGCTGCCTTCCGTGGACCTGATTCTGCAACGGGTCTCGGAGTCCGGTCGCTACGCGCATCTGCCTCGTCCCCTGCTCAAGGATCTCGTCAATGTGCACCTGGATCAATTGCGGGCGGACATTCGTCAGCAAAAGCTGAACACTTCCGAAGACATGCAATGGTCCGCCCTGGAAGGGCCGCTGCACGCCTTTCTGGATCGGGCGTCCAGGCCGCATTTTCGGCGGGTGATCAACGCCACGGGCGTGGTGGTGCACACCAACCTGGGCCGCTCCCTGCTGGCCCGCCAAGCCGTGGAGGCCGTGACCGAGGCCTGCGCCCATTACTCCAATCTGGAGTTTTCCCTGGACACCGGCCAGCGCGGCAGCCGCTACGCCCATGTGGAGGAACTGCTATGCAAGCTGACCGGGGCCGAGGCCGGGCTGGTGGTGAACAACAACGCCGCGGCGGTGCTGCTGATGCTGGACACCCTGGCCAAAGGCAAGGAAGTGGTGGTTTCCCGGGGCCAACTGGTGGAGATCGGCGGCTCGTTTCGCATCCCGGACGTGATGGCCAAGAGCGGGGCCGTGCTGCGGGAAGTAGGGGCCACCAACCGCACCCATCCGCACGACTACGAACGGGCCATCACTCCGGAAACAGCGGCTCTGCTCAAGGTGCACACCTCGAACTTCCGGATCATCGGTTTTCACAAGGAAGTCGGGCTGCGGGAGATGGTCGCGCTGGGCGAGAAGCACGGCCTGCCGGTGCTGGAGGATCTGGGCAGCGGCAACCTGTTCGACTTCAGGCCCTACGGCCTGGATCACGAACCCACGGTCCAAGAGACCGTGGCCGCCGGGGCCGCGGTGGTCACCTTCAGCGGGGACAAGGTTCTGGGCGGGCCCCAGGCCGGAATCATCGTGGGTCGCAAGGAATACATCGATCCGATCAAGAAGAACCCCATGAACCGGGCCCTGCGCATCGACAAAATGACCCTGGCCGCCCTGGAGGCCACGCTGCGCCTCTACCTGGACCCGGAACTGGCCCGCCGGGAAATTCCGACCCTGCGCATGATCACCGCTTCGGACGAGGAGCTGCGGCGACAAGCAAGCAAACTGGCTCGCGGCTTGCGCCGGGCCCTAAACGGTGCCTTAAGAGGTTCCGGGGGAAGCGCAAACGCCGAAATCACATTGCTTCCGGGAGCTTCCCGAGTGGGCGGCGGCGCGTATCCGGAGCGGGATCTGCCCACGACCTTGGTGGCTGTTCGTCCTCTGGGCACGGACATCGGGGTGGAAGCGCTGCGCGACACCCTCCTGGACACCGATCCGCCCCTGATCGGTCGCATTGAACACAATGCCTTCTGCCTGGACCCCCGCACCCTGGACGAGTCGGAATACGTCCTGGCAGGCAAAGTCCTGGCCAAAGTGTTGGCCCCGTAATACCAATTCTAAACCGACAATGCGTTATTCGAAAATGCAGTTATCGGGGTCGGGGTCGGGGTCGGCATCGGAATAGGAAGAATTCAGAACGCATCCCAGCGTTTTCGATCCCGATCCCGATTCCGACCCCGGCAAAAGAATTACTCTATGCTGAATAGTTACACCGTATCGCCATCCTCGCGAACCCAAACACTCTCCCATTTGGAGCAACCATGCCCGCCCCTTCTCTTCCTCTCGCCGAAGTGAGCCTTGATCTGGAACACTGCACCAGTTGTCAAGCTTGCTTGGAACTGTGTCCGGAGGTTTTCGGCTGGGATGAATCTTCGGAACTTCCCTATTTGAAAACAAGCCAGGGCCCTGAAGAGGACCTGCGCAAGGCAGCGGCCTACTGTCCCAAGGACTGCATTGAGGTTACGTCCTTGCAGGGGAAGACGTCATAAAGAGAAATTGTTTGAGGCAAGATCGCGTGTACCTTAATACTGCTTGAGATTGAATATTTAAATTTTCTGGCGTTCCTAGAGTGCCTTCGCTGTTTTTGGGCTAGCGTTGCATCCTTTTATGCCGCCCTTTCAGGGCTATTATTGTTGGGGGCGTTTTACCCAGGGCGTTGCCCTGGGCTACGGTAGTTCGCCCTTTCAGGGCTTGTCTGAAGCCCCAACGGGGCGACATATTATAGCCCAGGGCAACGCCCTGGGTAGAAAGTTAAAACAAAAATAGCCCTGTAAGGGCGGCATAAAGGCATCATCAGATTTTTTTTACTGTTTCACTCTAAACCAGTATATCTTGCCGTCCGTTCAAAAACCCCAAATGCGAGAAGCAAAAAAAACTCAATCTCTCAAGTATTTACTCATACGTGAGAGTTTGAGTTTTTTGCAGCGACGCGGCAGTTGGGAGTTTTTCAGCGGACCGCTAGCCGCTCCGCTCCCGGGCCAGGGCGGCCTCTTCATGGCGTCCCTGGCTCTCCAGAGCCTTGGCCAGGACATCCCAATACGCGCCCTGTTCCGGAAGCAGGGCCACGCTTTGCCTGGCCAGGGTTTCCGCGATTTCGGCGTCCTCGCCCTGTTCGAGATACATTTTGGCCAGCAGATGCATGGCCAGGGCGTCCTTGGGGTTATGCACCAGAGCTTGATGCAGATGCTCCCTGGCCTGTTCGAGGTTGCCTTCCCGCAGTTCCAGGCGGGCCAAGTGACGATGCGTCACGCCTTCACCACCCGGGACCGATCGGGCACGGGCATAGTAATCCCGAGCCGCCTCCACGTCGTCGCTCTGCTCGGCCATTTGCCCCAGGCGGATCAGGCTGAACATGTGCTCCGGATCCAATTCCAGGCAACGCTCGAAAAAACGCCGGGCCTGGTCGGGCTCGCCTTGCTTCAGCAGGGTGTGCCCCTGATTGTAGGTGGCCATGATGTCGTCAGGAGCCTGGCGCAGAATGGCCGCGAACTGGGCCGAAGCGTCGCCGTATTTGCCCAGCCGGGCGTAGCAGACCCCCAGGGAGTTTCTGGCGATGAGGTTGGTCTCGTCCGCCAGCAGGGCCAGCTTGTACTCTTCCACGGCGGAATAGACGTCTCCGCTGGAAAAGGCCCGGTCCGCGCTGACCGTAAGTGAGGTGGAACAGAAGACCACGGCGTTGGGCTCGGACAGCAGCAGGGCGTGCTCCAGGGCCTTGCGGCTGCTCTCCAACGTATCCGCCTTGGTGAAGTTCAGCCAGGGATACTCCGCCAGGCCCACGTAGACAGTTCCACGCAACGTTTCCTCGGCTTCCTGGACCAGGGCCTTTGCCAAGTTCTCCAGGCTTAGAGCGCCGGACTCCGGAACCAGGCAGGCCAAGGTGCTGAAACTGAACCGGCCAAGGACCATGTCCGGCCCCAATTTTCCCGCGGCCATGGCTCCGAGTTGATGTATTTTGCGATCCACGTCACCGTGGTCCAACGGCTCCGACTCCATGGAGCCGCCTTCCAGAAAGACCAACATTACGGCAAACCGGGCATGTTTCTGGCGAAAGCCCGCCCAGTGCCGCGAAAAGTCATGGGCCCGCAAGGGCATCCAAGCCCGCGCCCCTCCGGGGGCTTGATCCCCTTCGCCGTCCGTTTCCCGGGCCTCGCGTTCGCGTCCTCCGGCGTCCGCCTCGGCAACAGGCTCCTGACCGTCGTCACGAACCTGATCTTCCTGAGAAATCGATCGGCGTTCCCGCCTCCTCTCGTTCACGGTGCCGAACACGTCCTGTCGGCTCCCCGGGTGCAGGATGGTCAACTGGTCTTCCGGCACGATGGCGCAGCCAGGATCGTGCAACAAAACGATCTCGGCCACGGAGGTCTCGCCCTGAACCTCGACCAACTGGATTTCAGCCTTGCAGAATCGGGACGGCGGCGCCTCTTTTCCTCCCGGCTCCAGAGGCGCGGCAGCGCCAAACCCGTTCTCCCGAGGGGCGGCCCAGACGAGAAAACGCTGTCCTTCCCGGGCGTCCACGGAGCGGCCCAGGCTGATCAGAACGCGGCTCATGGGTAAAACATCCAGTACGATACCGCTTTCCCGGAGAATGCCGGAAAATCCCCGGATTCTTCCCGGGCCGTGCTCCTGGGCGTCCCGCAGGGCCCGCCGGGCTTTTTCCAGCATCAACCCGGTCTGTTCCCGGACCGAACGCCGGAGTTGCCGGCCATGGAAGTCCTGGGGGTAGGTCACGAATCCCTGGCTGACGGAAAGCCTGATTCGCTCGCCGTTGATCTTGTTTTCACAGCTCAACTCCGAGACTTCCCGGGCCAGATTCGCCGCCAATTGATGGCATTTCGTCGTGGTGGCTCCGGAAAAACAAATGGCCAGGGTATCCTCGCGCAACCTGGCGCAGATAGCCTGTTCCGGAGCCATGCGGGCGACGAGCCGCGCCAGGTCTTGAAGCACCAGGTCACCGAACTGGTATCCCCAACGTTCGTTGATCCGCGAAAAACCATCCACATCCAGACAGATCAGCCCCACGCTGGCACTAAAATCGGATACCCCGTCCTCCAAGCTGCCTGGGGTGTCCGGCCACAGTCCGCGGTGTACCAGCCGGATCTCCCGACCCAGATTTTGTTCCAGACAAACCGCGTTGGCCAAACCCGTAAGCGGGTCCACCTGGGTCTTTTTATGCAGCAGCAGATTGTCCATGATCTGCCGACAAAGACAGGACCAGAGATAAAGCGTGCTTTTGGTCACCCGCCCCGGCACGTTGCGGGCCACGAAGATGCCCAAAAGCTCCCCATGGCGATGCAAGGGCAGCAAGGCTTTTTTTTCCAGGGAATGGTAGACGGGAACAAGACGTTGCCCCTGGTCGTCGACCACGAGCATCTCCTGAGGAGGATGGGGCGGGAAGTACAGTCCGTAGGAGGAAAACGACAGGAACCCGGCCATGGCTTGGCGCAGTTCGGATTCCAGGGTGATCATGTCCTGGCGCTCAAGGCGAATGTTTGATTCCGAGGTGTCTGGCGTCTTGATGAACATCCGAAAGAATCCTGAACCACCGGCGGAATGGGCGAAATAAATCAACCCGACCCGTCATCTCCACCAGGGGAGAGGAGGTGGCGCGTTTTGGGCTCGAAACCTAGTCGGCTTGGCGAAAATTGTCCATGGCGAATGGATGCGGCTACTGAGGGTTCCGGCTGCGCGGCTCGGCCCGTTTTCTGAACCAGTTCGCGACAAAAACATCCATGACCATTTGCACGAGATGGTAGGCGATGCCCGGAACCATGGCCAGGGGAAAGGCATGGGCGAAATAGCCGGCCCAGACCAGGTAGGAAATGGTCAGTGTTTTTTGTGAGGTATGAATGGTAAAGGCCGAAGTGGAAGGGCGGTCCAGGCGGATGCCTTTGGAAATGGCGTAGTTCAGGACGAGAATCAGCGAGTGCAGGACTATCATGAACCCGAACAGACCAATGAAACCCAGGCCCACCGTGCCAATCACGCCCACCGAACTGGAAACGGCATTGAAGATGATCAGCAGGACCACGGATTGCGAAAATATCGAAAACACCTTTTTGTACGGCGCGATATGATCCTTGATCCATGGCCGCAGGATCTGGCCGAGCACCGTGGGCAAAAGCACGATGGAGCTCAGGGTGAGCAAAATGTGTCGCACCGGCAGGGACACGGCCTCCTCCAGATGAAGAAGATCGCCCATAAACCCCAAAATGGCGTTGAGTACCAGCGGGATGGTCAGCAGGGAGAAAAAATTGCACAAAACACAGATGAAAAGGCTCAGCGGGACGTTGCCCAGGGCCATGGCCGTCATCACCGTGCCCGAGGCCACGGTCACCGGAGCCGCGGCGATGATGATCGACCCGATGATGAAGTCGACATTATCGCCAAAAAACAATGAAGCCAGCACGGCCGTGAGTACGGGGATCAAGATCAGGGCCGAAATCAAGGAGGCCGTGAGCACCCGAACGTTCTTCATCTGCTCCAGAATAGTCCGCGTATCCAGACTAAACCCGGTGATCAGGAAAGTCAGAAAGATGGCGTAATTGAGGATCTGATGTTCCTTGACGAACACGCCCAGGCCGGGAACCACGAAAGCCAGGGCCGAAACCACGGCCATGCCGACAAAGAACCAATGTTTTTTGAGGAACGGGATCATGATGATGGAGCGGCTCAGGGTTCAAAAAATGAAGATGTAGGGAACAATGGCGTGTCCTTATCGACAATTCCTTGCTGATGCAATCATCGCAACGTGGCCCCAAAACACGGGATCACGCCTCCATAAGCTCGCGCCCGTATGCAGCGGAAGGATCTCAAAATCCCTCAGCGTGAGGATGCAGGCGCAACAGGCCGGTCTCGCTCATAATCTCCAACCCGAGGATGGCCGCCGCGAAGAGCAGGCCTATCAGGCAGAGCAGTCGAAGAATCGGCCCTCGCCGCCGGTCCATGAGTACGATCAACGTAGGCAGGATGCCGAACAGGATCACGATGCCCACTCCGCCCACGATGTCCAGGGCCTTCAGGAAAATGTCCGGATAGATCAGGCCGATGGCCAGGGGCGGCAGAAAAGTCAGGGCGACCACCAACAGGCGGTTGTTCACCCCGAAAGTGTTCAGGGTCAGGTCGCGCAAAAAGCTCAACAGGCCCAGTCCGTTGGCCAGAAACGAGGTGCAGATGGCCACCAGGGCGAAAAACGAGGCGAACAGGGTGAACGTCGCGCTCTGGATGATCGCGCCCATGGGCACCGTGGCCGGGGTGTTCGTCTTCCAGGCGTCCAGGATGCTATTATCCCCGGCCAGGGGAATCACGCCGATGCCCACCGTCACCCACAGGGCGTTCATCACGAAGGCCAGCAGCATTCCCAGCAACACCGCCCTCCGGAAGGTGGCCATGTCCCAGCGCAGGTCCGCGGTGACCGTGGGAATGATGTTGTGAAAGTGAAACGCGGTGACGATGATCGGCAGGGTCGCCGGAAGAAAGGCCCAGTCCGTGTAATTCATTCGGGAAGCGTCAATGTGCCCACCACCCATGAAGACCAAAAGAGCGAAGGTTCCGGCCAGCATCAGCACCAGCATGGTGTTCAGGCGCTGGATCAGGCTGAGGTTGATGCAGGTCAGGGTGATCAACGGGACGGCGAACAGCAGGGTGACCAAGGTCTGCTGCGCCTCCATGCCCAGCAGGCTGGCCACGATCTTCGCGCCGCCGGTGAAATACGCGGTCAGCAATCCGTACAGGATGATCATGTTCGCGGCGATGGCCACCCACTTGCCCGACGAGCCCAGAAACTTTTCATACAGCGAGGGATAGTCGAAGGTCTCGCTGCGGCTTATGGCCGCCTGATCGCCGAGGATCTGGGCCGTGAGAAACATCATGGCTCCACCAGCAACCATGGCCAGCAGCGACGGCCAAAGTCCGGCCAGGCCGGTGTTGATCGGAAGTCCCAGAATTCCCGCGCCAACGAGGTTTCCGGCGATCAACGCCGCGGCGGCGATGGTCGCTCCGGCACCCAGGCCCGTCGAACGAGTATGATCCATGGCCATGCCTCCTGCATGCTGGTTTCAGCGGTCAATTGTCCCCCTGACATAAAAAGCCGTCCTTACGCTCGAAACACCTAAAAAAGCAATCCCTTGAGCACAACAAGGACGATTCCGGCGCTTGTTAGCCGGACAAGTTTGTTTTACGGATGCATGCCCTTCACCTTTTATCCTCCCTTCACCTTTTGGATCACGCCATGCAAACCACCTCTTCCCCATCCTCTTTGATCACGCCCCCGGAAATCCTCGCTCCCGCCGGGGACCGGCAGGCGTTTCTCGCGGCCCTGGCCGCCGGAGCAGATTCCGTCTATTGCGGCTTGAAGCATTTTTCGGCCCGAATGGAGGCGGAGAACTTTTCGCTGAATGAGTTGGCCGATCTGACCGAGCTGGCTCATGCCAAGGGCCGAAAGGTGCTGGTGGCCATGAACACCCTGGTCAAGCCCGGAGATCTCGCCGCTGCTGGTCGGCTGGTGGACCAGTTGCAACGCCATGTGCGTCCGGACGGGCTGATCGTACAGGACCTGGGACTGCTGGCCCTGGCCGGGCAGTGCGGCTTTTCCGGTGAACTGCACCTGTCCACCTTGGCCTGCATGAGCACGGTTTCCGGGCTGCAAGCCGCGGAGCGTCTCGGAGTTCGGCAGGTGGTCCTGCCCCGGGAGCTGCACCTGGATGAAATCAAGCTGATGGCCGAGGCCTGCCCACCGGGGATGCAGCTGGAGGTGTTCGTCCACGGAGCTCTTTGTTACGCCGTATCCGGGAGGTGCTACTGGAGCAGCTACATGGGCGGCAAGAGCGGGTTGCGCGGACGTTGCGTTCAGCCCTGCCGCCGCCGCTACACCCAGGAGAACCGCCGGGGTGGATTCTTTTCCTGCCAGGACCTGAGCCTGGACGTCCTGGTCAAGACCTTGCTGGACATCCCGCAAGTGCGCACCTGGAAGATCGAGGGCCGCAAGAAAAGCGCCCACTACGTCTTCTATACCACCACCGCCTATCGCCTGCTCCGGGACGAGGCCGTTTCCGTACGCTCCCGAAAAGAGGCCGCCGCCCTGCTGGAGATGGCCCTGGGCCGTCCCGGGTCCCATGCCGGCTTTCTGCCTCAGCGCCGGTACATCCCTCTGGCCCCGGACAGCCACCTTGGCTCCGGCCTGCTGGCCGGCCACGTACCCAAGGACGCCAAAAGCCCGTTCATCCGCCCCCGCATCCCGCTGCTTCCCGGGGATCTGCTCCGCCTGGGCTCCGAGGATCAACCCTGGCACCGGGTCATCCGCGTCACCCGACCACTGCCCAAGGGCGGACGGTTCGATCTGGCCCACGGACCGGTCAAAAGCCGATCCGAAAGCCGATCCGACAATCAGGAAAAAAATAAAACCAAAGCCTGGGGCACAGGAAAAGGCGCACGCATCGGCAAGCCCGGCGGAAGATACGCAGCGGACACCCCGGCCCATCCGCCCGCCGGAACCCCGGTCTGGCTGATCGACCGCCGGGAACCGGAACTGCACCGCTTGCTGAACCAGCTTGAACAAGAGGTCGCGGACATGACCGGGACCAGGGCCGAAACCCCCATCCCGGCCTCGACGTTCGTCCCGACCCTGCCTGAAACGCACCGCCCGGAAGGCCGTCCCTGGATGATGCGGGTCGCCCGCAGGCCTCAGCGCCGCGCCAAGGATGCGACAAGAGCCATGTGGGTGGACCCGAAATTCCTGGAGCACATGACCAGCGTCACGTGCCGCGATCTCTGCTGGTGGCTGCCTCCGGTGATCTGGCCGGAGGAAGAGGAAGTCTGGCGGAATGCCCTGGCCAAGGTCCGCTCCGCTGGCGCGGACGTGTTCGTGTGCAACGCCCCCTGGCAAATTGCCTTGTTCGACGCGGACCAGGAAGGTTTCCGCCCGGTCCGCTCCAATCCGGCCCGCATATGGGCCGGACCGTTCTGCAATACGGCCAACGCCCTGGCCTTGGATCGGCTGGCCGCCTTGGGATTCACCGGCGCGGTGGTCAGCCCGGAGCTGGACGAGCAAGCCCTCCTGGAACTTCCTGAGCGCAGCCCCCTGCCCCTGGGAATCGTCACGGCCGGGTTCTGGCCCCTGTGCGTCTCCCGCTGGCGGGCGCAGGAACTCCGCGTCGACACCCCGCTGGCCAGCCCCAAAGAGGAAATCGCCTGGGCCCGGGAATACGGTTCGAATCTCTGGGTTTTTCCGGACTGGGCTCTGGACCTGCACCAACACCTGCCCCGTCTGGAATCCGCGGGCTACCGTCTGTTCGTGGAACTGGAGGAAAAACTCCCCCCCGGCCTGGGACAACGCCCCCGCACTTCGCCGTTCAACTGGAACCTGCGGTTGTTGTAGAATTTTCAGTCCGCTTTGCAGCGGCTACATGCAAGGCGAGGGTCGTCGAGTGTGAAGGAATTTCCCGATATCGCGGGGCAATTTCGAAGTAGTGTGAAGGGCGAAGCCGTGGATCAGTGCTTGACGGCCATGGGGTTTTCCTGGAGCACCAGGGATTTTTCGCCGTCTCGAAGCAGGCTGATCATCCGGGCCAGGGAGTGGTCGTGGAGTTCGTGGATGTACTCCTGATCCACCCGAATCTTGCGGCGGACGTTGAGCAGGGAGAGGAAGACGAGACTTTTGTAGATTTTTCGGTTGGTTTTGAACGAAAAGATATAGCTGTCCAGGGAGCTTTCCAGAAAACGGTCGTTTCGCCGCTGCACGGCCCGGCTGAAGCTCACGGACTGTAGCCAGTAGGCGCGGTGAATCATGGCGTCGGCCTGCATTTCCAGCCAGGCATGGGACTGATCCTGCTGCTCCTCCACCAGAATCCCGTGAGCCACGGTATCGGCGGCCAAGTGACAGAGGTAGCCGTAGGCAAAGGCTTTTTCCGAGTCGTTTTGGGCCTGATCCAGAAACCGCATCCCAGTGGTCCAGCTGTGCGGGCTCTTGTCCTCAGGCAGGTAGCTCTTGCCCAAAATCATGTCCGCCATCAGGTTTCCATATAAAAAGTCTTGACGATATTTCGTCAACAGCCCAAATATGGCGCTTGGGATAATTGAGGCATAGGCGAAAAGTTCGCTGGCCACGTAGATGTGGGTCAGCGGGCCCCAAGCCCAGGCAGTGGACGGAATGACGAGGAGTCCGATAAGGACGAATAGACACCTGATGAGCATGACGATGACGGTTACCTCCGAAATTGAATCCGGGTTGTCTAGCCCAACCCGTCCCAGACCGCAAGGCGTAGTGGATTCTTTTCACCACCGATTCCCTCGCAGCGCAACAAATATGCTCATTCCGAACAAAGTCCAGGACCTTGCCTGAATCTTTTTAGTCAAAAACTTGACAGACATGCTTTCCTGTCTATCTTTGGACATTCTTTCCACATCTTGCCACGTTGATCTTGCGCAAGGAGAATAATCGACCATGAGCGTTTCCTTCAAAGACTATTACCAACTTCTGGGCGTTTCCAAGGCTGCGCCCCAGGACGAGCTTTCCAAGGCCTTCAAGAAAATGGCCCGGAAGTACCATCCGGACCTGAATCCGGACAACCCCGAAGCGGAGAAGAAGTTCAAGGAAATCAACGAGGCCTACGAAGTGCTCAAGGACCCGGAGAAACGAAAACTGTACGACTCCCTGGGCCCGAACTGGCAGCACGGCCAGAATTTTCAACCGCCGCCGGGCTTTGATTCCAGCCGCTTTCGTTCCTACTCATCAGGCGGCCCCTCCGGCGGCCCGCAATTCGAAGGCGGCTTCGGTGATTTCAGCGATTTTTTCGAGACCATTTTCGGGGGCCAGTTTCGCGGAGAGAAAAGTTATCAGGGCGATCCCTTCGGGTCCGGCGGATTCGGCCCTCGACAGACCAAGGGCCGAGACGTGGAGGTGGGCATGGAACTACCTCTGGAAGACGCATTTTCCGGCGGCAGCCGGACCATTTCCTTTCAGGAGCAGGTGATGGGCCCGGACGGGATGCCGCGCATGGAAACGAAATCCCTGCAGGTAAACATCCCGGCCGGGATCAAGAACGGGTCCCGTATCCGGCTGGCAGGGCAGGGTTCGCCAGGCATGCGCGGAGGACCCAACGGAGATCTGTATCTGAAGATCAAGATCGCCCCGCACCCCAAATTCAAGCTGGAAGGCAACTCTATCGTCTACGATCTGCCTCTTGCGCCCTGGGAAGCAGCTTTGGGAACCAAAGTACGAATCCCGACCCTGGCCGGAGCCGTGGAAATGAACATTCCCGCCGGGACCGGTAGCGGCAGGAAGCTGCGCCTGCGCGGCAAAGGCCTGGGCAAAGGCGACCAGCAGGGAGACCAGTTAATCCGCGTGATGATCGCGGTCCCGGTAAATCCCACCGATCAGGAGCGTGAGTTGTGGGAGCAACTGGCCCAGACGTCCACGTTTCAGCCCCGAGATGACGTTTGATCAATCCACAGGGAGCAAAAATCCATGGTACTGAGCATCAGAACACTAAATGAGGAATTACCCGCGACGTCCGAACTGGTGATCTGGTCCCGGTTCATCGAACTGACCGGCATCCACCCGACCAGACTGGGCGAACTGGTGGAACTGGGCTGGCTCTGCCCGAACAGGACCCAGGAAGACTGCTACCTCTTCCATCCCCGGGACGTGTACAAGGTCAGCAAACTGGAGCGGATCTGCGTCGACTTCGAGCTGTCGGCCCTGGCCGGGACGATCATCATCGATCTGCTGGAACGCATCGAAGACCTGGAGTTGCAAGTCCGTGACCTTCGGCGGCTGCTGTGATCAAACAACGCCGCTCGTCCCGGTCCACGTCCCCGTACTCGTTCACGTACGGCGCGCATCATCAGCCATGTCAAGTACGTGAACGTGTACGGGGACGATAGGTATAACTCGGAACATTTACCCCCTCACGGAGGAACCGCATATGGACATGAACAAATTCACCCAGAAGTCCCAGGAAGCCCTGGCCGAAGCTCAGACCGCGGCCATCCGCTTTGGACACCAGCAAATCGACGTGGAGCATCTGCTCCTGGCCCTGGTCAACCAGGAAAACGGCCTGGCGCCTCGCCTGTTGGATCGGGCCGGGGTCAAGCCGCGAAATTACGTGCAAGCCTTGGAAAGCGAGATCGGCAAGCTGCCCAAGATCAGCGGCCCCGGAGCCCAGCCCGGCCAGGTGGTGGTGACCCCGCGTCTGAACGGCGTCCTGCTCAAGGCCCAGGAAAAGGCCAAGAAGATGCAGGACGAATACGTCAGCGTGGAGCACGTCCTGCTGGCCATTCTGGATGAGCCCTCCTCCACGACCGCCGGGCGGGTGAACAAGCAGTTCAGCCTGACTCCGGACCGGATTCTGGCCGTGCTCACCGAAGTCCGCGGCAACCAGCGGGTCACCTCGGCCAATCCGGAAGACACCTACGAGGCCTTGCAGAAGTACGGTCGCGACCTGGTGGAGGAAGCCCGCAAGGGCAAGCTGGACCCGGTCATCGGCCGGGACCAGGAAATCCGCCGCTGCATCCGGGTGCTGTCCCGCCGAACCAAGAACAACCCCGTCCTGGTGGGCGAAGCCGGCGTGGGCAAGACGGCCATCGTGGAAGGCCTGGCCCAGCGCATCCTGAAGCAGGACGTGCCCGAGGGCCTCAAGGACAAGACCGTTTTCTCCCTGGACATGGGCGCGCTCATCGCCGGGGCCAAATACCGGGGCGAGTTCGAGGAGCGGCTCAAGGCCGTGCTGAAGGAGGTCCAGCAATCCGAGGGCCGTATCCTGCTGTTCATCGACGAGATCCACACCATTGTCGGCGCGGGCAAGGCCGAGGGGGCCATGGACGCGGGCAACCTGCTCAAGCCCATGCTGGCCCGGGGCGAGCTGCACTGCATCGGGGCCACCACCCTGGACGAGTACCGCAAGCACATCGAAAAGGATCCGGCACTGGAGCGCCGTTTTCAGCCCGTACTGGTGGAAGAACCCAGCGTAGAGGACACCATCTCCATCCTGCGTGGCCTGAGGGAACGCTTCGAGGTGCACCACGGGGTGCGGATCAACGACAGCGCCATTGTCGAAGCCGCGGTGCTCTCTCACCGCTACATCACGGATCGCCAGCTCCCGGACAAAGCCATTGACCTGATCGACGAGGCCGGGGCCATGCTGCGCACGGAGATCGACTCTCTGCCTTCGGAACTGGACGAGATCAACCGCAAGGTCCTGCAACTGGAGATCGAGCGCGAAGCCCTGAAGCGGGAGACGGACGAAAGCTCACGGGACCGCCTGGAAAAGCTGGAAAAGGAGCTGGCCGACCTCAAGGAAACCCAGGGCGCGCTCCTGGCCCAGTGGGAAAAGGAAAAGCAGACCATCGACGAGTTGCGCAACGTCAAGGAGGAGATTGAAAAGGTCCGCCTGGAAATCGAGGAGGCCGAACGGGCCTACGACCTGAACCGGGTGGCCGAGCTGCGCTACGGCAAGCTGGCCCAACTGGAAAAAATGCTTTCCGCCCAGGACGACAAGATGACCGCCGAATCCGGCGGGGCGCGGATGGTCAAGGAAGAGGTCGGTCCGGACGACGTGGCCGAGATCGTCTCCCGCTGGACCGGGATTCCGGTTTCGCGGCTCCTGGAAGGAGAGCGGGAAAAGCTGCTCCGCCTGGGTGACACCCTGCACGAGCGGGTGGTGGGCCAGGACGAGGCGGTCACGGCCGTGGCCGACGCGGTGCTCCGGGCCCGGGCCGGACTGAAGGACCCCAACCGGCCCATCGGCTCTTTCATCTTCCTCGGCCCCACCGGCGTGGGCAAGACCGAGCTGTGCAAGACCCTGGCCCAGGCCCTGTTCGACACCGAGGAAAACATGGTCCGCCTGGACATGTCCGAGTACATGGAAAAGCACACCGTGGCCCGCCTGATCGGCGCGCCCCCCGGCTACATCGGCTACGACGAGGGCGGGCAGCTCACGGAGGCCGTGCGTCGCAAACCCTACAGCGTGGTCCTCTTCGACGAGGTGGAAAAGGCCCACCAGGACGTGTTCAACACCCTGCTCCAGATCCTGGACGACGGTCGGCTGACCGACAGCCAGGGTCGGACCGTGGACTTCAAGAATACGATCATCATCATGACCTCCAACTTGGGCTCCCAGTACCTGCTGGAGGGCATCACCCCCGAGGGCGAGCTGCGGCCCGGCACCCGGGACCAGGTCATGGGCACGTTGCGCTCCCATTTCCGGCCCGAGTTCCTGAACCGGGTGGACGAGGTGGTCCTGTTCAAGCCGCTGCTCCTGGAACAGATCAAACAGATCATCGACCTGCTGCTCCAGGGCCTGCGTGGCAGACTGGCGGACCGCAAGATCGAGCTGGAGATGACCGACCAAGCCCGTGACTTCATCGCCCGGGAGGCCTACGACCCGATCTACGGGGCCCGGCCTCTGCGCCGCTATCTCCAGGCACGGCTGGAAACCCCGCTGGCCAAGGCGATCATCTCCGGCAAGATTCTGGACGGCCAGAAGATCCGCATCGACGTGGGCGATGAGGGGTTGGTGCTGAACAATGGGTGAGGTGAAGGGGAAGAATCAGGAGTCAGGAGTCAGGAGTCAGAATTCAGAAGTCAGAAGCCGGACAGGAGGAGAAGCGCGGGAGTTCGATGCGCAGCCGCGCTCGGTTCTGTGTCTGGACATCGGCAGCGGGACCCAGGACGTACTGTTGCACATCCCTGGCGAGCAGCCGGAAAACTGCCCCAAGTTCGTGCTGCCCTCTCCGGCCCGGGTGATTGCCGAGCGGCTTGCGGCCCTGACCGCGGCCCGGCGGGCCGTCTGGCTCTACGGGGATAACATGGGTGGCGGTTTTTTTCGGGCCGCCAAGGCCCATCTGGACCTGGGCCTGCCCCTGGCCGCCCATCCAGAGGCAGCCTTTTCCCTGGGGGACAACCCGGAGCGGGTCCGGGCCCTGGGCGTGAACCTGACCGAAGTCTGCCCGCCCGGCCACGTCCCGCTACACCTGGTCGACTTTGATCCGGGCTTCTGGCGAACCTTTCTGGCCGCCGCCGGACTGGACTACCCGGACCTGATCCTGGCCGCGGCCCAAGACCACGGATATCACCCGGATTCCAGCAACCGTATCGGCCGGTTCCACCTCTGGCGCGACTTCCTGCTCCAGGCCCACGGACGACCCGAGGCCCTGGTCTTCGCCGACCCGCCTTTACAACTGACCCGCCTGCGCACCCTGAAAGCTCGCATCGGAGCCGGACTGGTGGCGGACACCGGCGCGGCCGCGGTGCTTGGTGCGCTCTTCGAGCCCGAGGTCCGCGAACGTCAACGCAGGGAAGGCGTATGCGTGGTCAATGTGGGCAACAGCCACGTCCTGGGCTTCCTGCTCTTCCAGGACCAAATCCTGGGCGTCTACGAACAGCATTCCAACCGGAGCCGCGAGGATGTCCTGGCCGACCTGGCTCTGTTCCGCCAGGGCCTGTTGACCCACCAGCAGGTCATGGACCAATACGGTCACGGCTGCCTGACCCTTAACCTGCCGCCGCAAGCCGGAATATTCGCCCCCACCTACGTCCTTGGCCCCCGCCGGACTCTGCTCCAGGACACCGGGGCCATTTTCCTGGCCCCAGGCGGAGACATGATGTTGGCCGGATGCTTCGGCCTGCTGCAGGGATGGGAGTTCGCCTCCGCGAAGCACGCACGTTGAAAAAACGAAAAAAGCAATGATCTTCGCCAGCCACTACGAACGCCGCCCAAATCACCGCCGATCTGGGTGCCTCCCCCAGGAGGTGCCGTTCCGTCGGTCTACTTCAAGGGCGCGGATGAGATACGAGAACCGATTTGCCGGAACGACGAAGGTGGCTACAGTTGTCAACGCTGGATTGTTCTGCTAGGGCGTAGCAAAAAATTTTTGTCGTAGGACAAGGTTCAGGGGGAACACAATGACCAACACAACAGACGAGACGCAGGATCAGTTCGACCAGGAGATGGAACTCAACTTCGAGGCGGAGCTGGAGCAGTATTTGAACGACGATTTCGGCGATGTCGATGAAGGAAGCATCGTTCAAGGTGAGGTTGTCAAAATCGACGGGGATCACATCCTGGTGGACGTGAACTTCAAGTCCGAGGGTCAGATTCCGGCCGCGGAATTCAAGGACCAGGACGGAAATCTCACGATCAAGATGGGCGACAAGATCGACGTCTACGTGATCAAGAAAAATGAAGGAGAAGGCTCGATTCTCCTGTCCAGGGAAAAAGCCAAGCGGATGCAGCTGTTCGACAAGCTTGAGGGTGTCCTGGATTCCAACGAGGTTATCACGGGGACGATCACCAAACGCATCAAGGGCGGTTATCATGTGGACGTGGACGGCGTGGAAGCCTTTTTGCCCGGCTCCCACGTGGATCTGCGACCGGTACCGGACATGGACGCCCTGGTTGGCCAGGACTTCGAATTCCGAGTTCTGAAGGTCAATCGCCGTCGCAGCAACGTCATTGTGTCCCGCCGTGTCCTGCTTGAGGAAGAACGCGACAGCATGCGTCAGACTCTGCTCCAGAATATTGAGGAAGGTCAGACGATTGAGGGCAAGGTCAAGAACATCACCGACTACGGCGTGTTCGTCGATCTCGGTGGACTGGACGGCCTGCTGCACATCACGGACATGGCCTGGAAGCGCATCCGCCATCCCAAGGAAATGGTCCAAATCGGCGACGATCTGGAACTGATGGTTCTCAACTTCGACAAGGAAAACCAGAAAGTTTCCCTGGGCCTGAAGCAGCTGGTCCCGGATCCGTGGACCAACATCGCGGCCAAATTTCCCGAAGACACCCGCCTGACCGGCAAGGTTACCAACTTGGTGGATTACGGCGCATTCGTGGAATTGGAGCCCGGTGTTGAGGGCTTGGTGCACATCTCCGAAATGTCCTGGACCCGCAAGCTGCGCCATCCCTCCCAGATGGTCCGGGTTGGCGATGCCGTGGACGTGATCGTCCTGGGCGTGGATCAGGAAAAGAAGCGCATTTCCCTGGGCATGAAGCAGGTTGCGCCCAATCCTTGGGACGTGGTCGGCGAGAAATATCCGGATGGCACCGTGCTTGAAGGCACCATCAAGAACATCACGGAATTCGGCATGTTCGTGGGCATCGAGGACGGCATCGACGGCCTGATCCACGTGTCGGACATTTCCTGGACCAAGAAAGTCCGCCATCCCAGCGAGATGTACAAGGTCGGCGACGTTGTCCAGGCCAAAGTGCTCACCGTGGACAAGAACAGCGAGAAATTCACCCTGGGCGTCAAGCAGCTCACGGAAGACCCATGGTCTTTGGTACCCCAGCGCTATCCCGTGGGCTCCACCGTTTCCGGCACCGTGACCAACATCACGGACTTCGGCCTGTTCATCGAGGTCGAGGAAGGCATTGAAGGCTTGGTCCACGTTTCCGAGGTCAGCCGGAAAAAGATCAAGAAGCCCAGTGAATTGTTCCAGGAAAATCAGGTCATTCAGGCCAGGGTCATCCACGTTAGCGCGGATGAACGCCGCCTGGGCCTGTCCATTAAGGCCCTGGAAGAGGACGAATTGAAGAAAGGTCGCGAATTCCATGGCAATGTCGGAGCCTCCACCCAGGCCGCCAGCACCAACCTGGGCGACTTGATCCGGCAAAATATCGAGGAAGGAACATCTGAAGACTAAATCCAGCTTCAGTCAGCGTCATCCATTTCTCTTTGGATTACTGTTGATGTTCACGGCCGTGGCCCTGGTTTCCGGGGCCATGGCCGTTTGGCGTTCTTACGCCGAGAAGCACCCCGGCGCGTTTCTGGCCTTTTCCAGTCCCAAGATTGGCGTGGTGCACATCGAGGGGATGATTCTGGACCCCACGGACGACCTGAACTGGATTCGCCGCTTACGCGAGGATCCCACGGTTCTGGGCGTCTTGGTCCGGATCAACTCGCCCGGCGGGGTGGTCGGTCCGTCTCAGGAGTTGCATCGAGGTCTGCAACGTTTAGCTGAGCGCAAGCCGGTGGTCGTCTCCATGGGGGCGGTGGCCGCTTCCGGCGGCTATTACGTGGCCGTGGCCGGGGATCAAATCATGGCCAATCCGGGCACCCTCACCGGAAGTATCGGGGTGCGGATGGAACTGACCAACCTCCAGGGACTGATGGAAAAGCTGGGCATCCGACGAGAGTCCCTGGCCAGTGGCGAGTTCAAGTCCGCCGTGACGCCCTTTGAGGAGCTGACTCCGGAGACACGGGCCTATCTTCAGGCCGTGGTCATGGACATGCACGGCCAGTTCACGCGGGATATCGCCCAGGGCCGGGACATGCCCCTGGAAGAGGTAGAAAAAATCGCCGACGGCCGGATCATGACCGGCTTACAGGCCCTGGAACTCGGGCTGATCGATGCCATCGGCGGCCAAGAGGAGGCTTTGGATTTGCTGCGGTCCATTGCCGAGATCGACGAGCGCGTCGACCTCATTGAAGATCCGAAGCGAGACCAGTCACTCTGGAAAAAAATTCTCGGCTCGGTGGAAGAAGAGCTTCGCGTTCAAGGCCCTTTGTGGGTCTTTCGGTGAGCGGCTTCGGGAAATGAACGCGGCGAGGAGAATCCCACGTGCTTGACCGCATCATTGAAAAGGTAGTCGGCAATGCCCGGCTCAGTCGAGACGAGGTCCTGACCTTGGCCCGGGAGGCCGACATCCATGTTCTGGGACGGCTGGCCCTGGCCCGGCGCTCCGAACTGCATGGCCAAAACGCCTATTTCGTCTACAACCAGCACCTCAATTACACCAACATTTGCCAGAACGCCTGCCGGTTCTGCGCCTTCAGCCGCCGGGTCGGGGACGAGGACGCCTACACCTTAACCGTGGACGAGGCCGCTGAAAGAGTCCGGTCTAGGGGCGAAGAGCCGATTCGGGAGATCCACATCGTCGGCGGCCTGAACCCGGAATTGCCCTACCAATACTACCTGGACCTGGTCAGCGCGGTGAAGCAAGCCCGCCCCACCGCCTCGGTCAAGGCCTTCACCGCCGTAGAGGTGGCCTTTCTGGCCCAGCGCGGCGGAATATCCCCGCGCCAAGTGCTCCGGGACCTCCAGGCCGCCGGCCTGGACGCGTTGCCCGGCGGCGGCGCGGAGGTCTTTTCCCCAGCCCTGCGTGCCAAACTCTGTCCGGAAAAGGTTTCCGGCGAAAAATGGCTGGAAATACACGAGCTGGCCCATGAACTTGGCATCCGCTCCAACGCCACCATGCTCTTCGGCCACATCGAAACCTGGGACGACCGCCTGGACCACCTCCTGGCCCTGCGGGACCTGCAGGACCGCACCGACGGTTTCATGTGCTTCATCCCCCTGCCCTATCAGCCCCGGCACAACGACCTCCAGGCCAAAGGGCCGGACGGCCTGGACATCTTGCGGATGCTGGCCGTGTCCCGCATCGTTCTGGACAACGTCCGGCACCTCAAGGCCTATTGGGTGATGACCGGGATCAAGGCTGCCCAGATGGGCCTATGGTACGGCGCGGACGACCTGGACGGGACCATTGTCGAGGAACGTATCGGCCACGCCGCCGGAGCCGAGACCCCCAAGGGCATGACCCGTGACCAGATCATGGAAGTCATCTCCCAGGCCGGATTCATTCCGGTGGAGCGCACCAGCCACTTCGAGCCGACGAGCCCGGACGTTAGCGCATGAAAGTCATCAAAATCGGCGGAGGGTGCCTGAACGGCAAGGAAACCATCGCCGCCATCCTGGACTTGCTGGTCACCCGCGGCCAAGGCAACATCATCGTGGTTTCGGCCCTGGGCGGCGTGACGGACCTGCTTTTGGAGGCCATGCCCCAGGCCGTGGCCGAGGAGGAAGCGGTGGGCCGGGTCATGGACCGGCTGAAGCACAAGCACATGCTGGTGGCCCGGTATCTGATCCGCGACGACAAGGACGTCCGGGCCTACTCCCGCGAGCTGGGCAAAACCCTGGCCCGCCTGGAACGGCTGTTCTACGGCCTGCACTACACCAAGGACGTCACCCCGCGCATGGTCGACGCCATCAGTGGGTTCGGCGAAAAAATCTGCGCCCAACTCCTGGCCGCGATCCTCAATGCCCGGGGAAGCAAGGCGTCCTGTCGGCTGCCGGAAGAAATCGGCGTGATCACGGACGGCAAGTTCGGAGACGCCACGGCCCTTCTGGTTCCGTCAGAAAATAATTTCCAGGAGCGGCTCGCCTGCCGCCTCAACGGCGGACAGATCACCATCATTCCCGGATTTTACGGCATCAACGCAGACGGGGAGACCACGACCTTCGGACGCGGGGGCAGCGACTATTCAGCGGCCGTGTTCGCGGCCATTTCCGGGGCGGACGTGCTGGAAATCTGGAAGGACGTGGACGGTTTCCTCAGCGCGGACCCGAAATTCGTGCCCCAGGCCAAATTGATCCCGGAGCTGTCCTATGACGAAGCGGCGGAACTAGCCTACTTCGGAGCAAAAATCCTGCACCCCCGGACCGTGGAGCCTCTGCGCAAAAAAGGCCTGTCCATCGTCATCACCAACACCCTCAGGCCGGACAAGGTCGGCAGTCGGATCACGGCCAGGGGCAAGGCCGCTCCCGGCGTGATCAAGAGCGTGGCCTACACCACGGACATCGCCATTCTCAAGGTGCATGCCTCGGGAGTGGGCAAGCGACGCGGCATTCTGGGCGAGGTGGCCGCTTCCGTGGCCGCCCGGGGAGTAAACATCAAGTCCGTGGTCACCTCCCAGACCTGCATCAGCCTGCTGCTCTCCCGCCGGGACCTGGAACCGGCCGCCTTGGCCCTGGCCAACCTGCATCCCCGCCCCTATCGTAAGCTGGAAAAAAGCACGAACAAAGCCTTGATAGCCGTGGTGGGCAAGGGCCTGTCCACCAAGCCCGGCATCGCCGCGGCCTGCTTCAGCGCCGCGGCCCAGTGCCAAGTGAACATCGAAATGATCGCCTTCGGCCCTTCCCCAGCCGCCCTCTACTTCATCGTCCGCGAAACCGACCTGCACAAGGCCGTCACCGCCATCCACACCGCTTTTTTCGCCAATCCCGCCTGTTCAATCTGACGTTGAAACCCCATGAGCGCCGATAAAATCAGAATAGTCGCGTGCACCCTTTCTCTCGGGCAAGGTAATGGCATTGCCGCGATGGACAACCTTCTCTGGTCAAAAATCGACCGCGACAAATTTGATCTAACGTATTGCTACACAAGCATTACAGATAATCAGATTCCACCTGAAAACACTTACCATGTTTATGTTCCTCTGGAAAATAGATATGAAATTTTGAAAAATTTTTTTTTAAAAGCAGATATTGTACAATTTAATGGAGGCTTTGACCCTGTAGTTTGCGATGCTGCAAGAATATCGAACGTACCGATAGTTGTCGAAATTATGCACCAGTGCGAACGAGGCCAAAGAATGCAAAACATCGACATCACGGTCTGTGTTTCAGAGAGTGTACAGAGATTCCAGCCAAATAAAAACAAAACACTAATCATATCGAATGGAATAGATATAAAAAAATATAATTATTTAAAAGAAATAAGAGATGAAGATAGATTTGTTATTCTTCAAGTTTCGAGGAAAAACAAAAAAATGCACTTCTGTCTAAGCGAAGTTGCTGAAGAGTTCCTCAACATTGATTCTCGCATAGAAATATGGATTGTTGGAGCAGGATTTTCAAGAGAAGAAAGCCATAAAGGAAGATTAAAAAAGCTAGGTGTGAGCAGTAAAATGCAAACACTCTATCAAAAAGCTGACGTTATGCTCCTAGCTTCAGTCCAAGACGCATTTGGCCTTGCTTGTGTTGAAGCAATGGCGTCTGGTTGCATACCGATTGTTTCAGCAGATGGGGCTATGGATACTATTGTAGATCACGAAAAAAATGGTTGGCTTCTCTACAAAACGCACATCGAATATGCAAAAAAATACATAAAAAAAGCGATATAGTTAAAAAAAAACCAAAAAAATTATTTCAATGCAAAAAAAAGCAAGAGAAAAGGTTGTTAGTCAATATTCAGATAAATTTACCATACAAAAATACGAGCAACTTTACTCACATCTTCACGTATTAGGCTCAAAAAAGCAAAATATAGAACATAAGGCTTTCTCAATCAGTTCGGAAAGCCTTCTTGCTCAAACATTCTTTGAAATTCAAGCATCTATTCCAATCGAGAAAATTCTTTCAAAGTGGACAAACATCGACTCGAAATACATAGCCCCACTGAATGAACCACGAGATCCCGCAAATACCCAATGCATCAGGACTATCGAGAACGTTTTTAAAAAAATTGGCCATGCTGGCTACACACAACTATCAACTCATCTCCTTACATTACTGCACCACATTAAGCAGTGAATACTCCACCGGCTGTAAGCCGGTGGCTTCAGTTAACAGCTAAAGCTGGCGACATCGGCTTCAGTGACCAACCCGGGAACATCGTCGCTTTCCGCCACCCACCCCCCCGGCCTCCGTATCCCAAAACGCCGTGACTGTGAATTCTTCAAGCATGCAACTCTCCTTTTCCCCAAAACTCAATCAATACCCGCTTTCCGCCACCCGAGTTCCCCCGTCCCGGGGCTGGACCGGAGGGAGGCGGAGGCTGACACGGGTCAGCGGTTGGCCGAGGCGGTGTTCGTAAATGGCGGTGTAGGACAGGACGCGTTCCACGTAGTTGCGGGTTTCGTTGAACGGGATGGTTTCCACCCAGATGTCCGCGGGGAGTTCGCCGCCCTGGGGCAGCCAGCCTTTGACCCGGTGTTGACCGGCATTGTAGGCGGCGGTGGCCAGGGCGTAGTGGTTCTGGAGATCGTCCAGCTGTCGGCGTAAATAGGTGGTGCCGTAACGGATGTTCCGCTCGGGCTGGAGCAGCAGCTGGGAGTTGGCGAGCCGCTCTCCGTGCCACCCGGCGATGCGCTGACCGGTCTGGGGCATGATCTGCATCAGCCCCAGGGCGCCGGCGGACGAGCCCACGTCTTCCATGAACAGGCTCTCCTGACGCATCACTCCGTAGACCCAGGCTGGGTTGAGGCTTTTAGATGTACTCTGGGCCATGATCTGGGACGAATAGGGCAAGGGGAAGCGGATTTCCAAGTCCGTATGGTGCCGTGCAGCCACTGTGGCCGTGATGGCCCGGTCATGCCACCCCAGTTCCCTGGCCCAGATGGCCGCGGCCAACTTAACACCTTCATCCAGCCGGGGCAGCGCCCGCTGCCATTCGCTACGCCCCGGGCCGAAACGCTTCAGGGCGAAAAATTCCACGGCCCGGCGTAAACCGGGGTCTTGCTTGGCCATGTTCAGCATCTCGGCGGTCACGGCCACGGGCTGATGCTCCACCTCGTAGGCCCGTCCGAGGCGGTCCGCGGCCAGCATGCCGAAATAGTGCGTTTCACTGGCCAAATCCTGGTACAGGGCCAGGGCGTGTTCAGCCCATCCGGTCTGCTCCAAGGCCCGCGCCCGCCAATATCTCCACCTGGGGTCTTGCTGCTGACTTTTCGTCAACCCGTCCAGCTTGGTCAGGGCGGCCGCCCAATCCTGTTGGCGCAAGGCCGCACGCACGCCCCATTCCCGCAGCCGATCACTTCTCAGGTCCACGGGCAGAGTCCCGATCCGTTCCACGGCCCCGTCCTCGAAACGCAGGCTCATGAACAGGGCGATATCCACCTCGATGTCGGCGAACCGCTCCCGTTCCAGGCCGTAGCGCAAGCGAAGCCGGTCCCAGTCCCGAGCTGTTCGAGAGGCGTCCACACGGGTCAGCTTGCGCATGCCGTGGGTCAGCACCGGGAGGACGAAGTCACTTTGGACCCCGTTCCAAGTGCGCTCCAGGACCAGACCGGGACGTTCGTCCACCTTGCACCAGTACTCCACCCAGGGGCGTTCCTCCGGGGGGAGAAACCGCGTCAGGTAGCGCGCCAGCCCTGTCTGTCCGGCGTTCATGGCCAACTGAATTCGCTCCACCACCAACCCCTTGGTCAAGAGTCCCTTGCCCATCCAGGCCGCGAAGAGTGGATCGCAACTCTTTGGGCGGGATGTCCCGGACAGCCACATCTCACCGGCATGCTCCATGGCCGCCCCGGTTTTTCCGGCGCCCAGCAGGGCTTGGCCATACAGGCATTGAAGGTCCTCATTGGTCTGAGGGGTATAGTCCTGAACAAAATCCGCCCAGCGTGACTGTTTGGCCAGCTCCCGCAGCCACTTCCGACGCAGGGAATCCGATGCCGGGATATCACCATAGGCCTTCAAAAAAGCCCGAACCTCTGCTGTCGATCCGGATCCGAGCCTTCGCTCAAGGTCAGTGGCGGCCAGATAGGGCGTCAGCGGGTAGCCGTCGAGGCGGGGCAGCAGGTTCAAGTAGGCTTGGCGTTGCCCTTTGCGCAATGCTTCTTCGGCCTGAAGAAACAACCTCCGTTGTTCTTCCACGGATGCGGCTTGGGCGGGACCAAGCCAAACAAGTAAGGCGGCCACGGCAAAAAGGACGTAGATCGTCAATCGCGGCATGCGCATGTGCGGATCTCCTGAGCGGGTTGAGGTTCGCCTGATCAATGGCTATGCATACTGTCAATTCCGCTCAAGACTGACAAGCCCCATTTCCTTCAGCAGCCAACCAAAACTTTCATCAGGACTCATAATGGACGCGTTCATCTTTGATTTGGACAATACCCTTTACCCGGCGTCAACCTCGTTGTTTCCGTTGATCGACGCCCGGATCAACCAATACATGCATGAACGGGCCGGCATTCCCGAAGACCGGGTGGACGAGTTGCGCCGCCGATACTGGAAAGACTACGGGTTGACCATGGTCGGACTGGCCAAGCATCATGGCGTGGATCAGGAAGACTACCTGGACTTTGTCCATGACGTGGACGTGGCCTCGGTCCTGCGGCCCCAACCGGAACTGGCCCTGGCCCTGTCCGCCCTGCCCGGGGTCAAGGTCGTCCTGACCAACGGCTCCCTGAACCATGCCCTGCGGGTGCTGGCAGTTCTTGGCCTGCGGGATGTATTTACGGAGATTTTCGACGTTCGGCTGGCGGCCTACCGGCCCAAGCCTTACCCGGAACCGTACCGGGAAACCCTGCGCCGACTGGGCGTCCCGGGGTCGCGGTGCGTGATGGTGGAGGACATTGCCCTGAATCTGAAGACAGCCAAGGAATTCGGCATGACCACGGTGCTGATCGGTCCTGGCAACGGCGAAGACTACGTGGACGTGCGCATCGACGAAGTAGGATTGTTTCCGGACGTCTACGCACGCCTTGAGTGGGAAAAGAAAAAGGCGGGCTGATAGCCCGCCGGAAATGTCATCGACTGGTTGCCGTTGGCAGGATGCTATCGGCGTTCCGCCAGAGCCGCTTCCTTGAGCCAGGCATACCAAGGTTCCAGTCCCTCTCCCGTACGGCAGGAAACCGGGAAGACGATGATTTCCGGGTTCAGGGCGCGGGCGAAGCGGGTGGCCCGCTCCAGGTCGAAGTCCACGTAGGGCAGCAGGTCGATCTTGTTCAGCAGCAGCACTTTGGACTGGGCGAACATCATCGGGTACTTCTCCGGCTTGTCGTCGCCCTCGGTCACGCTGAGCAGGGTCACCTTGGCCTTTTCCCCCAGGTCAAACTCCGCCGGGCAGACAAGATTGCCCACGTTCTCGATGAACAGCACGTCCAAGGCCGCCAGGTCCATCTGCTTCAAAGCCTCCAGGATCATGGAGCTGTCCAGGTGGCAGCCGCCCTCGGTGTTGATCTGCACGGCCTGAGCCCCGGTGGCGGCCACTCGCCGGGCGTCGTTGTCCGTCTGCAGGTCGCCCTCGATCACGGCCATGCGCAGTTCGTCGCGCAGATCGTTCAGGGTTCGCTCCAGCAGAGAGGTCTTTCCGGCTCCCGGCGAACTCATCAGGTTCAGGGCCAGAAGATTGTTTTCCGCATAGACGTTGCGGAGCTGATCAGCCAGGCGGTTGTTGGCATCCAGGATATTCCGGATCACGGGGATGGCTTTGGACATGATATCAAGTGTCTCCTTCGATATGGGCGATGTTCAGTTCCTTGCCGGTGAGCACGGCATGCGCGAACTCCTCGCCGCAGGACGGGCAGGGGGCGAAGTGCAGACTCCGCACCTCAGGCGAAAACGTCGTTTCGCACTTGGAGCATCGCAAAGACAGCGGCACTTTTTCATACTCCAATACCGCCCCTTCCAGGGCCGTGCCTCGGGTCATGGCCTCAAAGGCCAGGTCCAGGGCCTCCGGAACCATGGTGGACAACGCTCCGTGCTGGATGGTTATCCGCTGCACGGTGCGCAGACCGTGATTGGCCATCTCGGTTTCCACGATCCGGATCAAGGCGTCGGCAATTGACATCTCGTGCATGGGGAACCCCTTACTGGAAACCTCCGGCATCGTCCAGGGAGAAAAAGACCGCCCGTTACTGCCCAGATTCCTTGCCCCCGCAACCTCGGCTGGACTCCAACGGCTTGAGCGGCTATCAGTGCCGACACCGGCACGCCGAATACTCCGTTCATGCCTTCATATCGCCGTTGACGGAGCAAGTATTGGACAAAAACCTCCATCGCCTGCTCCATTTCGTTGAGTGCGAAAAATCACAACCCATGTTTTCCGCAAGCCCAAGGAGAATCCCGCCATGTATGTCGGACTGAAAATGCTCACGGACATGCCCACCATCACCCCCAAGACCCTGGTGATGGAAGCGGACAAGATCATGGAAGAAAACCGCCTCTGGATGCTCATGGCGGTGGATGAGAAAGGCCGATTCATCGGCGCCGTGCGCAAGGAGGACGTTCGCTCGGCCCTACCCTCGCCGGTGACCACCCTCAGCCGTCACGAACTGAACTACCTGATGTCCAAGCTGACCGTGGAAAAGCTGATTCTCAAGGATATTCCCTCCGTGCCGCCCCAGATGGAAATCGAGGAGGCGGCCAAGATCATGTACGACAAGGACTTGGCCGGATTGCCCGTGGTGGACTCCAAAAACGTTCTGCTGGGGTACATCAACCGCAACGTGATGCTCGACGTTCTGGTGGAGGAAATGGGGCTGGCCCAGGGCGGATCGCGGATCGTCTTCGAGGTGGAGGAACGCACCGGGGTCATCGCCGAAGTCTCGAACATCATCGCGGCCATGAACGTGAGCATCATCTCCACGGCCACGTTTTATCACAACAATAAGCGGATGGTGGTCATTCGGGTCCAGATGGACGATCCAGGGCCGGTTCTCAAGGCCTTGCTGGAACGCGGCTACCATGTCGTCGGCCCCTGCGATTTCGCCAAGGAATGGTGCTAAAAATGGCCATGCTGGAAGTCAGTGACGTCACCCTGACCTTTCGCGGCCTGGCCGCCCTGCTGAATGTCGGCTTCAGCGTGGAGCAGGGCCAGATCGCCTCGCTCATCGGCCCCAACGGCGCGGGCAAGACGAGCATGCTCAATTGCATCAGTGGGCGGTACCATCCGGACGAGGGCAAAATCGCACTAAATGGACGCGACCTGCTCCCCATGGCGGCCCACGACCGGGTCACGGCCGGACTGTCGCGCACCTTTCAGAACATCGCCCTATTCAAGGGCTTGAGCGTGCTGGACAACCTGATGGTCGGCCGCCACGTCCGCCTGGACTACGGCCTGCTTTCGTCCCTGTTTTACTGGGGCAAAGCCCGGCGCAGCGAGGATCTGCACCGCAAGCGCATCGAGGAAATCATCGACTTTCTCGGCCTGTCCCCCTACCGCCACCAGGTGGCGGGCAAGCTGCCCTACGGGGTGCAAAAACGGGTCGAGCTGGGCCGGGCCCTGGCCGGAGAACCGGAACTGCTGCTCCTGGACGAACCCATGGCCGGGATGAACCTGGAAGAAACCGAGGACATGGCCCGCTACATCCTAGACATCAACGAGGAATGGGGCATCACCGTGCTCCTGGTGGAACACGACATGGGCGTGGTCATGGATATCTCCGACCAAGTGATCGTCCTGGATTTCGGCCAAATCCTGGCCACCGGCACCCCGGCCCAGGTCCAGGCCGACCCGAACGTCGTCGCCGCCTACCTGGGCAGCGACAATGCGTCGTTTGTCGGAAGATAGCCACGCAGCCCCCCCCTTGAACCTTACGAAGACTGAATCGCCTTTGAACGATACGGAAGACGAAATGCAGGAAGAACAACGTTCCCAACGCCCTTATGATACAACCCTGCCCCGGTTGCTGCTGGACAACGCTGCACGGTTCGGGGACAAAACGGCTATGCGGGAAAAGGAATGGGGCGTTTGGCAGCCGTATTCCTGGGCCGATTACTTGCGCAAAACCTCGGAGTTCGCCGCGGGGATGAAGAAGCTCGGACTGGGCAAGGACGACGTGCTGGTGCTCATCGGCGACAACCGCCCGGAATGGCTCTGGGCCGAACTGGCCATCCAGTCCCTGGGCGGCATGGCCCTGGGTCTGTATCAGGACGCGCCGGTGGACGAAATCGAGTACATCTTTTCGCTCACCAAGTGCCGGATGGTCGTGGCCGAGGACCAGGAGCAGGTGGACAAGATGCTGGACCTGAAACAGCGCGTGCCCCATCTGCAGTATGTGGTCTATCACGACTCCAAGGGCCTGTCCGGCTCCAAGGAAGAAGGGCTGCATCCCTTTGAGTTGATTTGTGAGCAAGGCCGACCCGAGGCGAACAAGTTCGCCGAGTGGGTGGACCAACTCCAGCCCGACGACACCTGCCTGATCGCCACCACCTCCGGAACCACGGGGCGGCCCAAGCTGGCCATGCTCTCCCACCGCAACCTGCTGTCCATGGCCACCAACCTGGGCAGGGTGGACCCCAAGCACGACAATGACGAGTTCGTCTCCTTCCTGCCCCTGGCCTGGATGGGCGAACAGATGATGGCTGTGGCCTCGGCCCTGCTGTTCGGGTTTTGCGTCAATTTTCCGGAGGAGCCGGACACGGTGCAGGAAAATATCCGGGAGATCGGTCCGCACCTGATCTTCTCTCCGCCCCGGGTCTGGGAGAACCTGGCAGCCCGGGTGCGGGTGAAGATCATGGAGACCAGCCCGCTGAAGCGCTTCCTGTATAATCTGTTCCTGCCCATGGGGACGCGTTACGCCGAGTGCCTGCTGGCCGGAACCAAACCCGGCCCGGCCTTGCGTCTGGGCAAGGTTCTGGCCGATGCCGGTCTGTTCCGGGCCCTGCGGGACCGGCTGGGCTTTTCCCGAATCCGCTCCGCCACCACCGGCGGCGCGGCTTTGGGGCCGGACACCTTCCGCTTTTTCCACGCCCTGGGCGTGAACCTGAAGCAGATCTACGGCCAGACGGAAATCGCCGGTATCTCCTGCATCCACGCGGACGGTCGGGTGGACTTCGACTCCGTGGGCGAGCCCATCCCGGAAACCGAAATCATCATCTCCGAGGAAGGCGAAATTCTTTCCCGTTCCCCGGCCGTGTTCCAGGGCTACTACGCCAACCCCGAGGCCACGGACGAGACCATCCAGGACGGCTGGCTGCGTTCCGGGGACGCCGGATTCTTCAAGGACAACGGCCAGCTCGTGGTCATCGACCGGCTCAAGGACGTCATGCACCTGGCCGACGGGACCCAGTTCTCGCCGCAGTTCATGGAGAACAAGCTCAAATTCTCGCCCTATGTCCGGGAAGCCGTGATCCTGGGCAAGGATCGGCCCCACTTGGCCGCGATCATCAGCATTGACCCGGAAATCGCGGGCCGCTGGGCCGAGAGCCGGTTGCTCACCTACACCACGTACCAGGATCTGGCCGCCAAGAACGAGATATACGACCTGATCCGGACCGAAATCGCCGAGATCAACGCCGGTCTCCCGGAGACCACCCGCATCAAGCGCTTTGCCTTGCTATTCAAAGAGCTGGACGCGGACGACGGTGAACTGACCCGGACCCGCAAGCTGCGCCGCAAAGTCGTGGAAGAGCGCTACCAGCCGCTCATCGAATCCCTCTACGGCCCGGACGTCTGCATGAATCTGACCACCTCCATTCAATACCAGGACGGGCGGATTCGGGAAATGTGCGGGAGCATTCAGATTGCCACGGTGGACTGACCGCCTCCTTGATCATAAACCCTCCAGCCTGAATCAATCATGGAATACTATCTTCAACTCTTCGTGAACGGCCTCGTTGTCGGGAGCATCTACAGTCTGGTGGCCCTGGGTTTCGTGATCATCTACAAGGCGACCAAGGTTGTGAATTTCGCCCAGGGCGAGATGGTCATGGTCGGGGCATATATTTGCTTCGCCCTGACCGTGCAGATGGGCCTGCCGTTTCTGGTCTCCTTTCTGATGACCCTGTTTTTTTCCGTGATTCTCGGCTTGTGCATCGAGCGGGTGATTTTGCGTCCGCTGATCGGCGAACCGATCATCAGCGTGATCATGGTCACCGTGGGACTGTCCACGGTGCTCAAGTCCCTGGTCCAGCTGTTCTGGGGCACCCAGATCCGGGTCTATCCGCCCATCCTGCCCACGGACCCGATCTGGATCGCCGGGGTGCCGGTGGCGCCGGTGTACATCGCGGCCTTCGTCCTCTCCGCCCTGCTGTTCACCGTGTTCTCGCTGTTCTTCAAGTATTCCCGGACCGGCATCGCCATGCGGGCCACGGCCATGGATCAGCAGGCGGCCCAGTCCATGGGCATCGGCGTGAAGAACATCTTCGCCCTGTCCTGGTGCATCGCCGCGGTGGTGTCCAGCATCGGCGGAATCATCCTGGGCAACATCAACGGAATCAACGCCCAACTGGGCCACCTGGGGCTGAAGGTCTTTCCCGCGGTCATCCTCGGCGGACTGGACAGTCTGTTGGGCGCGGCCCTGGGCGGACTGATTATCGGCGTACTGGAAAACGTGGCCGACGGCTTCATGCAGCAGGTCTTCAGCCTGCCCGGCTTCAAGGAGGTCGCCGCCTACGTGGTCCTGGTGATCATCCTGATGTTGCGACCGTATGGTCTCTTCGGCACCCATGAGATCGAGCGGGTCTAACCCCATGAACATTTCAGACATCTTTTTCAAGCAGGTCGGCCATGCGCGGTAAATGCGGACTCTTCCACACCTCCTACGCCTCGGAAACCCGGTTCTTCCAGACCGGATTCCAGAAACTGAGCCTGGGCGTTTTCCTGGCTCTGCTGCTCTGCTCCCCGTTTTTCCTGAGCAACTACCAGGTCTCGATGCTGAACATGATCAACATCGCCGTAATCGGGGCCGTGGCCCTGAACCTGCTCACCGGATGCTGCGGCCAGATATCCCTGGGCCACGGGGCGTTCATCGGCGTGGGGGCGTATACCACGGGACTGTGCACCCTGGCCGGGTGGCCGTTTTTCGCGGCCCTGCTCTTCGGCGGGCTGGTCACCGCGGTGGTGGGCATGCTCTTCGGCATCCCATCGTTGCGCCTGAAAGGCATCTACCTGGCCATCGCCACCCTGGCCGCCCAGTTGATCCTGAGCTACGTCTTCCTGCACTGGGAATCGGTCACCGGCGGTTCCATCGGCATGGGGCTGGACGCGCCGGTGATCCTGGGCATGTCCCTGGATAACGACGCCAAGATGTTCTACCTGACCTTCGGCGTGGCCGCGGCCAGCGTCCTGCTGGTGGCCAACATCCTGCGCACTCGCCACGGCCGGGCCTTCGTGGCCATCCGGGACTTTCACCAGTCCGCGGAATCCGTGGGCGTGAACCTTTTTGCTTACAAGCTGCAAGCCTTCGCGGTCAGTTCGTTCCTGGCCGGGATCGCCGGGGGGCTGTGGGCGCACTACACCATGTACATCACCCCGGAACAGTTCGACATCATGCTCTCCATCCAGTACCTGGCCATGATCATCATCGGCGGCCTGGGCAGCGTGCTGGGCAGCATCTTCGGCGCGGTCTTCGTGACCCTGCTGCCGGAATTCCTGGGCGCTCTGGCCCAATTGGCCGGTTCCTTCTTTCCCAACATCAGCATGTATTTCCTGGCCCTGCGCGAAGGCATCTTCGGCCTGATCCTCGTCCTGTTCCTGATCTTCGAGCCCGAAGGCCTGGCCCATCGCTGGCGGCTGATCAAGGCCTACTGGAAGCTGTATCCGTTCGCGCATTAGCCTTTTTCCACGTATTCCAAGGAGGGATGGAAATGAGACGAGGATTTTTCACACTGGCGGCGGCCATGATCCTGTTCACGTCGTCACCGGGACTGGCCCAAATCAAGATCGGCGTACTGTCCGACCTGAGCGGCCCCACTTCCGACGTAGGCCGGCCGTATGCCGACGGAGTTCGACATTGCGTCGAACACCTGAACAAGCAAGGCGGCATAGCCGGGCAGAAGATCGAATTGCTCCAGGTGGACTACGCCTATAACGTGCAGCAGGCCATCGCGGCCTACAACCGCTTCAAGGGCCAAGGCATCGTGGCCCTGCAAGGCTGGGGCACCGCGGACACGGAAGCCCTGGTCCGTTTCGTGGCCCGGGACGAGATCCCGACCTATTCAGCCTCCTATTCCGCGCACCTGACCGACCCGAAAACCGCGCCCTACAATTTCTTCATCGCCGCGGACTACACCACCCAGGCACGGGCCGCCCTGCAGTACTTCCATGACAACTGGACCGAGGACCGCCCCATCAAGCTCGGCCTGCTCTATCCCAACCACCCCTACGGCCTGGCGCCCATCCCGGGCATCAAGGCCTTTGCCCAGGAACTGGGTTTCGAGCTGGTAGGCGAAGACAACGTCGGCCTGGGAGACATGGACGCCACCAGCCAGTTGCTGCGCATGCAGCGCCTGGCCCCGGACTACGTCTGGGTGGGCGGGACCATCTCCTCCACCGCGGTGATCCTCAAGGACGCTCAGAAGATCGGCATGAAAGCCAAGTTCATCACCAACATCTGGGGCAGCGACGAGCAGCTCCTGAAGCTGGCCGGTCCCGCGGTCAACGGCCATTACGGACTGCATACTTCCGCTGTTTACGGCGCTGACGTGCCGGGCATGAAGGTTATCGAGGAACTCACCGGTGGCCGTCATCAGAATATCCACTACATTCGCGGCTTCGCCTCCATGTACACCATGGCCGAAGCCATCCGCGTGGCCGCGGAGCAGGGCAAAATCACCGGACCGGCCATCCGGGACGCGTCCCGCACCCTGCGCGACTTCGACCCACTGGGGCTGACCCCGCCGATCAGCTTTTTCGAGGAAGATCACCGGCCGAACATGACCGTGTACCTCTATCAGCTCTTTGAGGATCGCATGGAGCTGGTGGCCGAACAGGAGCTGGAGCGTCGTCCGGAGTGGCTGGGGCATTAAAATTCTCCGTGGGGGCGATTCGCGAAATCGTCCCCACGCTATACGGCACGTTCGTCAAACCATGAACCCTGACCCACCACCATGGATCTGCTGAAAATCGAAAACCTCGAGGTCGTGTACAACGACGTCATTCTGGTGCTCAAGGGCCTTTCCCTGAAGGTCCGGCAGGGCCGGATCACGGCCCTGCTCGGCCCCAACGGAGCGGGCAAGTCCACCACCCTCAAGGCCGTATCCGGATTAATCCGCACCGAGGACGGCGAGATCACCGAGGGCGCGGTCATCTATCAGGACCGGCCCATCCACAAGACCCTGCCCGAAAAGATCGTCCGCGAGGGCATCTTTCAAGTCATGGAGGGCCGGCGCGTCTTCGAGGACTTGAGCGTCGAAGAAAATCTGCGTTGCGGGGGCTTCACCCGTCCGGCCTCGGAGTACCCCGAGTCCTTGAAGCGGGTCTACGAATACTTCCCCCGCCTTCAGGAACGCCGCAAACAGCTTGCAGGCTATCTTTCCGGCGGTGAACAGCAGATGCTGGCCATTGGCCGGGCCTTGATGGCCAAACCGAAACTGCTCTTGCTGGATGAGCCCTCCCTGGGGCTGGCTCCGCTGCTGGTGGAGGAAATCTTCACCATCGTCCAACGTGTCAATCAAGAGGAAGGTGTGACGATCCTCCTGGTGGAGCAAAACGCACGGGCCGCCTTGAGCATCGCCCAACACGGCTACATTCTTGAAAACGGACGTATCGTCATGGATGGTTCTTCGGAGTCCCTGTTGAACAATCCGGATGTTCAGGAATTCTACCTCGGCCTGGGCCATGGCGGAGAAAAACGCAGCTACCGCGACGTCAAGCACTACCGTCGACGCAAGCGCTGGCTGGGTTAGTTCATGCCCGCCGGAGAACCGTCCGTGTCGCGCCCTATGGAGAGTCACGATCTGTTTTCGGACGGCCCGGTAGTGCTGATCGTCTGGCTCCCCGCCCCTGGGTGGCCCGTGGAGATGGCGACCCCAAACATTACCGAGTTGCTGGGTTATCAGCCTTCGGAACTCCTCGCCCCTTCCTTCCACTTCAGGGATATCATTCATCCCTACGACCTTTTCTTGCTTGAAAATGAAGTCCGGAGCCATCTCGCTTCAAAAGCCCGTCAATTCGAACGAGTGTACCGCATCCGCTCCAAGAATGGGGTCTATCGCTGGATTCGCGACGACAACCGACCGGTATACGGCCCCACCGGATCCGTAGAGCGCATTCGCGCCTGGCTCTGGGACTACGCACCTCTCAAACAGGCCGAGGCCGAACTGGCCCGCCAACGCTCCCGACTAGAGGAGGTTCAGCGTCTAGCTCGCTTGGGCCACTGGGAAGCCAACCTGCTGACCGGAAATCTCTGGTGGTCTGAAACCATTTACGAAATTTTCGGACAAAATCCACGGACATTCACCCCCAGCGTGGAAGCCTTCAATCAAGCCCTCCATCCGGAGGACGTCCCCCTGGTCCGGGAGAGCGAAGCCCGGGCCATGGAAACGGGTCGTCACGACGTCGAACATCGCATCATTCTCCCCACTGGAGAAGTGCGCTGGGTACATGAGCTGGCCACATCGGCAAAGGACGAGCAAGGCCGCCCCGTTCGCCTGATCGGGACGGTCCAGGACATCACCGAACGTAAGCAAGCCGGATTGGCCCTGGCCGAAAACAGCCGTCACACCCAGGCCATTCTGGACAACGTCATCGACGGGATCATCACCATTGATCAAAAACGCATCGTGACTTCTCTCAACCAGGCCGCGGAGAGTATTTTCGGATACTCAGCGGAGGAAGTCCTGGGACGAAACGTGAACATGCTCATGCCCGAACCTTATCACTCGGAGCACGACGGCTATGTGGCCACCTATATGAAGACCGGAGCCACCAAGGTCATCGGCATCGGGCGCGAGGTCGTGGCCCAGCGCAAAAACGGAGAAGTCTTCCCCATGGAGCTTTCCGTTTCCGAGATCACCCGCAACAACGGCAAGATGTTCATCGGCGTGGTCCGGGACATCACCGAGCGCAAGCGCATGGAGCGAATGAAAAACGAATTCGTGGCCACGGTCAGCCATGAGCTGCGAACGCCCCTGACTTCCATCATCGGCCCCATCGGTCTGTTGCTGGGAGGGGCTCTGGGCGAGATCCCGGAAACGGCCCGCCGGATGCTGGAGGTGGCCCATAAAAACAGTCAGCGCCTGGGCGCCCTGATCAATGACCTGCTGGATATGGAGAAAATTGCCGCGGGCAAGATGCGCTTCGAGATACGCACCCAGGAAGCAATGCCCCTGGTGGAGCAGGCCATCCAACTCAGCCAGCCTCAGGCCGATCTGCGCCGGGTGATCTTGGTCCTGGGTCGACGCGAGGAGGGAGTATTGATTCGCGTTGACGGTCAGCGCCTGCTACAAGTCCTGACCAACTTTCTTTCCAATGCCGTCAAGTTCACGCCCGAAGACGGGACTGTCCGGGTGGACGTCCTAGAACATGAGAATACGGTTCGGATTCAGGTCAACGACGATGGGGCAGGAATCCCAAAAGATTTTCAGGAACGAATCTTCCAGAAATTTTCCCAGGCCGATTCCTCAACCACCCGCGCCCAGGGCGGTACAGGTCTGGGGCTGGCAATCGCCAAAGAACTGGCAGAAAAAATGGGCGGGCGGATCGGCTTCGAATCCGAGGAAGGCCGAGGAGCGACGTTTTACGTGGACCTGCCACGAATGAAGAAGGGAACTTGAGACTGAGCGAAGCAAGCTGGACGTCAGGCTTGAGAAACATCCGGCAACGTCGTAGGGTGCCGCCATCGTCGGCATAACCCCGCCGCCTTCATCCTTTTTCCCCTTCCGCCCCATACACACGCCATGCGTACGCTCCAAAAAATTCTCTACGTTGAAGACGAGCCGGACATTCAGGCCGTGGCCAAAATCGCCCTGGAAATGGTCGGGGGCTTCACGCTGAAAGCCTGCTCTTCGGGCCAGGAAGCCCTGGACTCCGTGAAGGATTTCCACCCGGACCTGATCCTGCTGGACGTGATGATGCCCGGCATGGACGGCCCGACCACCATGCGCAAACTGCGGGACCAGCCGGGCATGGCCGCCGTTCCGATGGTTTTTATGACCGCCAAAGTCCAACCCCAGGAAGTTCAAGAGTATCTTGCCCAAGGGGCCAAGGGCGTCATCGCCAAACCGTTCGACCCCATGAAACTGAGCGAAGAGGTCCGGGCCATTTGGGAGCAAGGCCATGGCTGAGGACAGAACCGCCGCGGCTGAGGACCAGCTCCGGGCCTTGCGGGAAATGTTCCGTCAACGGCTGGACACTGATATCCCCGAACTGGAACGTCTTGCCGAAACGCTCTTTGGCCGGGAGGCTCTCCACCCCCCGGATACAACCGACACGGGCAACACCAGATTAAAGGAATTGAACCAGGCCCTGCACAAGCTGGCCGGTTCCGCCGGAACCTTCGGATGCCCGGAATTGGGAGCGGCGGCCCGTGACCTGGAAATTCGCGTCCAGAGATGGTTGGAAGGTGAACATCCGGAATCTTCTGAAACACGGGCCGCGCATGCCGGGGTCCATGCCCTGCGCGGCCTTGTTCCCACGATGCAAACCGTCTCGGAAACAGCATCGGAAGCATCACAAAAAACAACCCCAAAATCACCTCTGACAAAAGCCCCGGATTCGCTTCCAGCCAACGCGGCCTCGAAACGGCAAGAGGAATCCGTGGAGATCTGTCTCGTTGAGGACGACCTGGAACTCGCCGATAATCTCAAGCGGGCCTTCGGGCACTTCGGCTACCGGGTCGACCATTACGAACGACTACCTGATGCAGCGGAGGCCATGCTCCACAGCCCCCCTGACGTGCTGATCCTGGATGTGACCTTTCATGCCGACGGCCTGAACACCATCGAGCAGGTCGCCTTGTCCCCGGTATATCACGACCTACACTGCCCGCTGATCTTCCTGTCCGACCAGGACGACTTCGAAGTCCGGGTCCAGGCCGCCCGGGTCGGGGCCGAAGGCTTTTTTCTCAAGCCCCTGGACATTCCCAAGCTCATCGACCGGGTGGAGCTGACCGTGAAGCACCTCCAAACCTTCCCGTATCGGCTGTTGATCGTAGACGACGATGAAGACTTGGCCAGCCATTACGCCCTGGTCCTTCGCGGTGCCGGCATGGAAGCCAAGGCCCTTTCCGCTCCCAAACGCATCCTGGAAGTCATGAAAGAGTTTCAACCGGAATTGGTTCTGATGGACGTTTCCATGCCCGGATACAGCGGGATGGACCTGGCCAGAGTGATCAGGATGCACGAGCAATGGACCAGTTTGCCCATCGTCTATCTCTCGGCGGAAACGGACAGGGACCGACAACTGTCAGCCTTAAGCAGCGGCGGGGACGACTTTCTGACCAAGCCCATCGCGGACCATCATCTGGTGGCCGCTGTTTCCGTGCGGGCTGCCCGGATGCGCCAACTCAACGACCTGATGGTCAAAGACAGCCTGACCGGCCTGCTCAAGCACTCCCGAATCAAAGATCTGATTGCCGTGGAGTTCGCCCGGGCCAAGCGGGACCAAACGCCCCTGTGCGTAGCGATGCTGGATATCGACCACTTCAAGAACGTCAACGACACCCATGGCCACACAGTGGGGGACCAGGTCATCAAGGCTCTGGCCCACCTGCTGAAGCAACGGCTGCGCAAGACCGACGGCATCGGCCGTTACGGCGGCGAAGAATTCGCCGCGGTCCTGCCCCGATGCGAGGCTGACTCGGCCTTGGAATTGCTTAACGATATTCGCGAACGATTCAAAGATATTCGCTTCACCGCTGACGACCAGGTTTTCTCCGTGACCCTCAGCGCCGGCGTGGTCACGGCCGCGCGGTATCCAGACGCCTCGGACCTCCTGTCGGCCGCGGACGAAGCCCTCTATGAAGCCAAACGCGGAGGCCGGGACCAAGTCTGTCTCGGTCCCGGCCACATGCAAAAGGATAGATGAACATGGACAAGATCGAAGCCCTGCTTAGGCAGATGCGGCAGACTTTCCTGAACGAAATGGGAGAGCGATGCGATCGACTGGAACAAAAGGTCATTGAACTTGAACGTTCTCCCGACGACCGCGAAGTGTTCGAGGAACTTTACCGCGGCGTACACAGCCTCAAAGGCTCGGGAGGAACCCATGGGCTGCACATCATCACGTCCATTTGTCACCAGCTTGAAAACCACCTCACGGAGGCCGCCGAAACCTGCAACTTTAGGAGCACCTGCATTTCCAAAGCCTTGGCCTACTTTGACCTCTTGCGAAAGGTTCAGCATGTGGCCGGCGAGGACGAACCGGACTACGCTGCTCTGGAAGCCGAGTTGGAACGCCTGCGGGAACCAAAAGAGCAACGGCTGATCCAGGTGCTGATGGCCGAACCTTCGAACATCATGCGCCAGGTTTTGAACAAGGCCCTGACGGATCAACCCGTACAGGTCGCCATGGTGGACGACGGGATCGCGGCCATTGAGCTGCTGATGCGCCAAAAGTTCGACATCGCGGTGCTGGCACGGGAGCTGGTCCGGCTCAACGGGGTGGCCGTAGTCGCGGCCATTCGCGCGTCCAAGGGCCGCAACGCCAACATTCCCTTCATCCTCCTGACCAGCAACCCGGAAACCGTGCCCCTCAATGTGACGATTGACAGGGTGCTGCCCAGGGACAAACACTTGATGGTCGAGGTGCTCCAGACCTTGACGGGGATGACCGGCTCCCAAACCGATATTTGACCTTTGCCGCGAGCCGAGGCTACAAGCCTCACGCCTTTGCCCACGACACAATAATTTTATCTCGCCAGTCGCTCAACATCTACGCTCAAAAGACATCCGGGCGTTTCAAAATCTTCGCGCTCGCATTTTCAAAGGAGCACCCATGCAACGTCGCCTCAACCGCATCCTGGTCACCGGAGGATGCGGGTTCATCGCCTCCAACTTCATTCTGGCCCTGCTGGAGCGCAGAAAAGATATGCTCGTCGTCAACCTGGACAAGCTGACCTACGCCGGAAACAAGATGAACCTCCTGGCCCTGGAACAGGCTCAGGACTCTCGGTATGTTTTCGTCCACGGTGACATCGCCGATCAGGAACTGGTTCCCCGCCTGCTGGCCGAACACCGCATCCAGGCCGTGCTCAATTTCGCGGCCGAATCTCATGTGGATCGGTCCATCCACGATTCCTCGCCGTTCATCACCACGAACATTCAGGGAACGCACAATCTGCTGGAGGCCTCCCGCAAAGCGGGAATCGAATTGTTTTTGCAGGTTTCCACGGACGAGGTCTACGGGACTCTCGGCCCGAAGGGCCTGTTCACCGAGGATACGCCCCTGGCCCCAAACAGCCCCTACTCCGCGTCCAAGGCCTCAGCGGATCTGCTGGTCCGGGCCTATCATGAGACCTACGGTCTGCCCACGGTGATCACCCGCTGCTCCAACAACTACGGCCCGTTCCAGTTTCCGGAAAAGCTGATCCCTCTGATGATCACCCTGGCCTGGGAGGACAAGCCCCTGCCGGTCTACGGCGACGGGGCCAACATCCGGGATTGGATTCACGTCCTGGACCATTGCCGCGGCGTGGAGTTGGCCATGGACCAAGGCCGTTCCGGAGCCGTTTACAACTTCGGCGGCGACGCCGAGCGTACCAACATCCAGGTGGTCACCTCCATCCTGGACCTGCTGGGCAAGCCCCACTCCCTGATTCGCTACGTCCAGGACCGGCCCGGTCACGACCGACGCTACGCCATGGACTTCTCCCTTCCCGCCCGAGAGCTGGGATTCGCCCCGTCCGTCACCTTTGAGCAGGGGCTTCAGGAAACCATCCAGTGGTACGGGGACAATCGCGAATGGCTGCGCCGGGTCCAGGACGGCAGCTACCGGGACTTCATGGACGCCTGGTACGGAGAGCGACGATGAGCGAGCAAACGGATTCCACCGCGCACCAGACACCGCGAACCGTCATGGTCCTGGGCGGCAAGACCGGCCTTTTGGGTCAATCCCTCTGCGCCGCCCTGACCAAGACCGACTGGACCGCGCTGCCCGTGGGCCGGGAAGACGTAGACCTCTTCGACACGGATCAACTCGCCGCCTTTTTGGACCGCCACGAGCCGGACGTGATCTGCAACACCGTGGCCTACACCCAGGTGGACCTGGCCGAGGACGAGCCGGACCTGGCCATGCGGGTGAACAAACTCCTGCCCGTCAAGCTCGGTCGTTTGGCCAAGCAACGCGGCATCCAGTTGGTACATTACAGCACGGACTTCGTCTTCGACGGCCAGGGCTGCGAGCCTTACCGGCCCGACGACGCCGTCAATCCGCTGTGCATCTACGGCAAGACCAAACTGGCCGGAGAGAACGCGCTGCGGGAACTGGCCCTGGACCGATTGAGCATCGTCCGCACGGCTTGGCTCTTCGGACCGGGGCGGACCAACTTCGTGAGCAAGATTCTCACCCTTGCCTCTCAGCGCGCCTCCTTGAACGTGGTCCACGATCAGGTCGGCTCTCCGACCTACACCCCGGATCTGGCCGAATACTCCGTGGAATTGCTCAAGACCGGAGAGAACGGGATATTTCACCTCGTGAACGGCGGCTGCGCCTCCTGGTGCGAGCTGGCCGCCTCCGCCGTGCAAGCCATGGGCCTGCAATGCGACGTTCACCCCATCACCTCGGACCAATATCCGCAAAAAGCCCGCCGCCCGGCCTATTCCGTGCTGAACACCGAATCCTTCACCGCGCTTACCGGCGTCAAACCTCGCCCCTGGCTCCACGGACTGCGGGAATACGTATTCCGCCACGTCTGCTGACTTTCAGTAGCAAAGCGCCCGCACCGGGCCATCTACTTCGCGATACCGATTCTGATCACGGGTGAGGTTCAAGAACGAATCTAACCGGAATCAATCCCTTCTTTCCTTGACAGAACCTTCCGGCATATTTATTGGGTCTAGCACTCTCTCGCATCGAGTGCTAGACAGGATAGCAACATGGAACTCCAGCCACGCGAAATCGGCGTTTTGACGACGCTCATTGAGGATTACATCCAGACGGCCGCGCCCGTGGGATCCCGGACCATCGCCAAAAAGTCCAGCCTGAACCTCAGCCCGGCCAGCATCCGCAACATCATGGCCGACCTGACCGATAAGGGCTACCTGGAACAGCCTCACACCTCGGCCGGGCGGATTCCCTCGGCGCAAGGCTTTCGCTTCTACGTGGACACCCTGCTGAAGTACCACCCACTCACCCTGGAGCAACGGAACCGACTTACCGAGAACATGGGCGACGACCGCCTGGACGTCACCGAACTGCTGCGCAACGCCTCCCGGCTCCTGTCGGCCTATACCCGTCAGGTGAGCATGGTCCTGGCACCCAAGGCCTCGAACATCGGCTTCAAGCACATCGACTTCGTCCTACTCAAGCCCGGCCTGGCCATGGCCATTCTGGTGGTGGAGGGCGGCATCGTCCGAAACAAGATCGTCTCCGTGGAGCCGGAATTGGGCACGGACGACCTGGTCACGTACAGCAATTACCTGAACCAACTGTTTCAAGGCCGGACCCTGGCCCAAGTCCGAACCAAGCTCCTCCAGGAAATGGACGCGGTCCAGCGTGAGTACCAAGCCGTCAGCCAACAGGCCCTGGTCCTGGCCCAGCAGGTTTTCACCGGCGGCAGCGAACGGGAGGTCTATGTCGAGGGAACGGTCAACTTCTTCACCCATCCGGAATTCGCCAACCCGGCCAAGCTTCAGGAACTGCTGCGGATGCTGGAAGAACGCACCCGACTTCTGGAACTGCTGGACAAGGTGGCCAAGCCCGACGGCATATCCATCATCTTCGGGCGCGAAGAGGACCAGGAAGGCTTGCAGGAATTCACGCTGATTTCATCGCCCTACCTGGGACAGGACGACCCCCTGGGAGTGGTGGGCATCATCGGCCCGATCCGCATGGATTACGCCAAGGTCGTCCCACTGGTTGAATTCACGGCCCAGGTGATCAGCCAGCTCTTGAGAAATCGCTTTTAATAATGATGGGCAGATTCGCAAGGAGGAACGCATGTCCCAGAAAAATAATCCCTACGCCGAGGCGGCAAACAAGACGGACATTACCGTGGGCGTAAACATTGATGTCGAGGATGTCGCGCACGAACCTGAAGAAACCGGAACGCCGGAGATGATCGACGAGGAACGGTTGACCCGACTTTGCGAGGAAAAAGTCTGTCCCAACTGTCGGCTTTTGGCCCAGGTTCAGGATGAAAAGCTGCGCATTGCCGCGGACACTGAAAATCTGAAGAAGCGCTTGCAACGGGAAAAGGATGACTTTTGCAAATTCGCCACCGAGTCCGTGCTGGAGGACCTGTTGCCGATCCTGGACAACCTGGACCTGGCTCTGGAACACGGCGGCAAGACCGGCACGGGCAAGGAATTGCTCAACGGCGTGGAAATGACCCGCAAACTGTTTCTGGATATTCTCGCCCGCCACAATCTGGAGCCCCTGGGCCAAGCCGGCGAAATCTTCGACCCTAATTGGCACGAAGCCCTGGCTCAACAACCGCATCCGGACTTCGAGCCCGGCAAGGTCTGCCAAGTGGTTCAAAAAGGCTATCGCCTCAAAGGTCGGCTGCTGCGTCCGGCCAAGGTGCTGGTCAGCATGGAGTGCGCCGTATAATTTTTGCTTCCGCCCCTTTACAAGCGGACAATCAACCTTAACTTGATCGAAAAATATCCATCGCGTTCAGGAGGAATCAAAAACATGGGAAAAATCATCGGTATTGATCTGGGAACAACGAATAGTTGCGTCTATGTGATGGAGGGCAAGGAGCCCAAATGCATCACCAACCCCGAAGGCGGGCGAACCACTCCGTCCATCGTGGCCTTCACCGACAAGGAACGGCTGGTCGGTGAGATTGCCAAGCGCCAAGCTGTCACCAACCCGGAAAAGACCGTATTCGCTATCAAGCGACTGATGGGTCGGCGGTTCGACGCCAAGGAAATCACGTCCTGGAAGGACAGCTGCCCGTACAAGATCGTCGAAGGAAGCAACGGCGACTCCTACGTGGACATCAACGGCAAAAAGTACAGCGCTCCGGAAATCTCGGCGATGATCCTGCAAAAATTGAAGTCCGACGCGGAAGCCTATCTGGGCGAAACCGTGACCGAGGCCGTGATCACCGTTCCGGCCTACTTCAACGACAGCCAGCGCCAAGCCACAAAGGACGCCGGACGAATCGCCGGACTGGAAGTCAAGCGGATCATCAACGAGCCCACCGCGGCCTCCCTGGCCTACGGCTTCGATAAAAAGAAGAATGAAAAGGTAGCCGTGTTCGACCTGGGCGGCGGAACCTTCGACATTTCCATCCTGGAAGTCGGCGACAACGTCGTTGAAGTCCGGGCCACCAACGGCGACACCTTCCTGGGCGGCGAGGACTTCGACCACCGGGTCATCGACTACCTGGTAGCTGAATTCAAGCGGGACAACGGAATTGATCTGTCCAAGGACCGCATGGCCCTGCAGCGGCTCAAGGAAGCCGGGGAAAAAGCCAAGAAGGAACTCTCCACCTCAATGGAGACGGAGATCAACCTGCCCTTCATCACCGCGGACCAGAACGGCCCCAAGCACCTGCTGATCAAGCTCTCCCGAGCCAAGCTGGACAAGTTGGTGGAAGACCTGGTGGACCGAACCATCGAACCCTGCAAAAAGGCCTTGTCTGACGCCGGACTGAAGACCTCGGACATCGACGAGGTGATCCTGGTTGGCGGGATGACCCGGATGCCCCTGGTGCAGAAAAAGGTCCAGGATTTTTTTGGACGCGAACCGCACAAAGGCGTGAATCCGGACGAGGTCGTGGCCATGGGCGCGGCCATTCAAGGCGGGATTCTGGCCGGAGACGTGAAGGACGTGCTGCTGTTGGACGTCACCCCGCTGTCTTTGGGCATCGAAACCCTGGGAGGAGTTTGCACCAAGCTGATCGAGCGCAACACCACCATCCCGACCCGCAAAAGCCAGGTCTTCACCACCGCCGCGGACAACCAGCCCTCGGTCTCCATCCACGTGCTCCAGGGCGAACGCCCCATGGCCGGGGACAACAAAACCCTGGGCCGCTTCGAGTTGACCGGCATTCCGCCCGCTCCCCGAGGCATGCCCCAGGTGGAAGTGGCCTTTGACATCGACGCCAATGGCATCGTCAACGTCTCGGCCAAGGATCTGGGCACGGGCAAGGAGCAGTCCATCCGAATCACCGCGTCCAGCGGCCTGTCCGAGGACGAAATCCAGAATCTGGTCAAGGACGCCGAAACCCACGCGGACGAAGACAAGAAAAAGCAGCAACTCATTGAAGCCCGCAACCACGCCGACTCCCTGATTTATGCCACGGAAAAGTCCATCAACGACCTGGGCGAAAAGTTGGACTCCGTGTTGCGCGGCGAAATCGAAACCAAGATTGAAAGCCTGAAGAAGCTCATGGAAGGCGACGACGAAGCTGAAATCCGCCGGGCTTCCGAGGAGTTGGCCCAGGCTTCGCACAAGCTGGCCGAACAACTCTACGCCCAGAAGAGCGGTGGAGAGCAGGGCGGCCAAGCCGGTCCCCAGCCTGGAGCGCAGCCGGGCGGCCAGCAGGACGGTCCGAAGAAGGACGACGACGTCGTGGACGCGGACTACACCGAGGTCAAGTAGAGACCGCGGGGCACCGTCGCCTTGACAGGCTGTTTGCCGTATCCCTATACCTCAAGCCTGACCCGCGTTACCGCGGGTCAGGCTTTTTTTATACGCGACACCTGCTGCCTCATCTCGTCCAATACTTCCACGATGCTCCAAAGTCTTCATTTCAAGGCGGTTGCATGGTTTACCAGCTTGCTCTACGCGAAATCCTGATCCTTCTCCTGCTCATCCCGGTCTTTTTTGCCGGCGGCTGTGTCGAGAAGAAACGCCTGCCCCCCATTTCCCCACCACCCACGGAAGAAACCGTCCAGGGGCTGCTCCTGCAGGCCGACACGGCATGGCAGGCCAGGGATTACCAGCGCAGCCGACAACTGTACGACATCCTGGTATCCGAGCCCCTGGCCCATCGCCAACTGAACCTGGCCTGGGAGCGGCTGGCCATCAGTTCCCTGCAGACCCAGGACTACGTCCGCGCCCAGGACGCCCTGATCCGCTGGGCACTGCTGGATCCGAAACTGCGCCTGGAGTGGTTCTGGCATGAGTACCGGGTCCTTGCTCTGCTGGGACAAGATAAGGAAGGTCAGGCTGAGGACTATCTGCTTCAAATTCTGCGGCAACCCGAATCCCCTTGGTCCCTGCGTTCCTCCGCCGGAGTCCGACTTTCGGAGATGTACCGCCAACGCCGGGACTACGACCCCTTGCGCCCCCTGTTCGCCGACCTGCACGCCGCGGCCCCGGACGCCAAGACCAGGGCTGAACTGGAACGGGTCGTCATCCAGATCGTCAGGGAAATCCCGGATGCATCGCTCCAACAATTCGTGGAAGTGATCCCGCCTACGGATTCGGCTACCTTTCCCAATGCCGTGTTCGTCTGGGAACAACGCCGCCGCGAGGTCCAAAAACGACCGGGGGATTGGCCGGAGACATGGGCGATCATGCAACGCCTGCTACAGCAAGGCGAGTGGGCCGATCCCCGGCCCTTTGTCGAGGATTTCGATGAATTGCAGGAACACTTTGGGACGCCCGGTATCTGCGTCGGCCTCGTTCTGCCTCTGGACGGGCCACTGGCCGAAACCGGCTGGAAGGTTGTCCGCGGGGCCGAGGCCGGGCGCGACGCGCTTGAGAAAAACGGCTATCCGGTGCGCTTGGAGATCGCCAATTCCCGAGCCGCGGACATGCTGGAACCCTTGGCGACCATGGACCCGGAATGCCGAGTGATCGGCGGCCCCATCCAGCGCGACGCCTGGGACCGGATGCATGGAGCGAACCTCACGTCCCAGCGCCGTTTTTTCACCTTTATGCCCACCATGGGCGAAGCCGAAGAGGGCCGTCAAGCCTGGCGATTCTTCGCCGGCCCGCAAGACCAGGTCCACGCCCTGGCCGATTTGGCCCTGCGGCAAATGGACATTTCCGGCCTAGCCGTGCTTTTCCCCCAAGACCGCTTCGGTGAGCACCTAGGAGAGATGTTCACCCGGGAAGTGCTCCGCATGGGCGGACAAGTCACAGGCCAGCAAAGCTATCAACCTGGCCGGCACGAGGAATGGGGCGATGCCGTGGCCTCGCTGCTGGGCGTCCAGGCCCAGCAGCGCCGTGGTCGCCAGGAGAGGACCGTACTGCCTAGACCACCGTTCCAGGCCGTGTTCATTCCGGACAACCTGAGCGACGCCGAAGTTCTCCTGCCCCAGTTCTTCTACTACGACGAGCCGCGCCTGCTGATCCTGGGCCCGGAACTTTGGAGCCAGGCTTGGCTGCAGCGGCCACGGCACACTGAACTCCAATACTTTCGCTTGGCCGCGATGCCCGGCGCCTGGTGGCCGGACAATCCAACCCCCGCGACCCGCTCCCTGATCGAGGTCATGCATGCCTCCGGCCAAGCCCCGGACTTCTGGATAGCCCTTGGCTACGACTTCATCCGCTTCGCCGCCCGCATCAGTCAAGCCGCCCAGACCAGTTCCCCGGACCGCCTGAACGCCCACTTGGCTTCGTTCAAGGACTTCGACTGGAGCATGGCCCCCCTTTCCTGGAACGACCACGGCCACGCCCGCCAAGACCTCTTCCTGTTCCAACCTACAAGCCAGGGATTGAACCTCATTGATCCGATGGCTCTGCGCAACCAGCTTGACCGGGTCAGGGAGCGATTCGCGCGGTGATGGCCGTGCGATGCTGTGCGAAATCAAGGGCATGTTCCTCTGGATGAAACCACGAAGATAGTTAATGCAGTACGGACAAGGAGAATGCATGAGCATCAGTGTTGATGAAGTGACCAAAGTGGCCGGGTTGGCCAGACTGAACCTGGAGCCGGAGAAGGTGGAACAATTCGCGCTTCAATTCAATGATATTCTCGGTTATATGCGAAAGCTCAACGAACTGGACACCTCCGGGGTGGAGCCGCTGTATTCACCAGTGACCCACGAAACCGTGTTCCGGGACGACGACGTCCACATGGAATACAGTCGGGAGGAACTCCTGGGCAACGCTCCGGAAACCGACGGGAGTTACTTTATCGTCCCCCGGATCGTCGGTTGATTCGCGCCGCCTTGACGCTCCGCCGCTTCACGTTCACGACAACTCAAAATTATCGCTGAAGGACATTACATGTCTGAACCGTATTTGCACACCATGGCCGAGATTCGCCAACGATTGGCCACCGGCGAGGTCCGGGTCGAGGACGTTGTCCGGTCCTGTTTGAACCGGATGGACGCCCTGGAGCCTTCCATCCACGCCTTCCTTACTCGAGCCGACGAGGAAGCCCTGAGCCAAGCCCGGGAAATGGACCGCGTCGGCCCCACGCCGGACATCCTGGCAACCAAACCTTTGTGGGGCGTGCCCCTGGCCCTCAAAGACGTACTGACCACTCGCGGCATGCGAACCACCTGCGGTTCGCGGATGCTTGCCGACTTCACGCCCTGCTTCGACGCCGAGGTCGTGACCCGACTGCGTGATGCCGGGGCCGTGATTCTGGGCAAGGTGAACATGGACGAGTTCGCCATGGGCTCGTCCACGGAAAACTCCGCCTTTCACCCCACGGCCAACCCCTGGAACCTGAACGCCGTCCCCGGCGGCTCCAGCGGCGGTTCAGCCGCGGCCGTGGCCGCGCGGATGAGCTTTGCGGCCATGGGCACGGACACCGGCGGCTCCATCCGTCAGCCCGCTGCCTTTTGCGGCGTGGTTGGGCTCAAGCCCAGCTACGGTCGGGTCTCCCGCTACGGCCTTGTGGCTTACGCCTCCTCTCTGGATCAAATCGGCCCCATGACCCTGACCGTGGAGGATGCTGCCCTGCTCCTGCGGGTCATCGCCGGCCATGATCCCAAGGACTCCACCTGCGCGGATCTGCCCGTGCCGGACTACCCGGCCCTGCTGGCCGAACGGGCCGATCTTTCCGGCTTGCGCATCGGGATGCCCAAAGAGTTCTGGGGCGAGGACGGCCTGGAGCCGGACGTGGCCCAGCGCTGCAAGCAGGCCATGACTCTGGCCGAGGAACTGGGCGCAATCTGCGTTCCGGTCGCCTTGCCTCACACTTCCTATGCCGTGGCCGCCTACTACATCGTGGCTTCGGCCGAAGCCAGCTCCAACCTGGCTCGGTTCGACGGGGTGCGCTACGGGTATAGGGACAAGGACGCCCGAGATCTGATCGAGATGTACCGCAACTCCCGCAGCAAGGGCTTTGGCGAAGAGGTCCAGCGCCGCATCATGCTCGGAACCTACGTGCTCTCCTCGGGCTACTACGACGCCTACTACAAGAAAGCCGCTCAGATCCGCCGCCTGATCCAGCGGGACTTCCTGGATGCCTTTACGCACTGCGACGTGATCTGCGGCCCGGTCACGCCCACCACGGCCTTTGGCCTGGGCGAGAAGACCGCGGACCCACTCCAGATGTACTTAAGCGACATCTTCACCATCTCCCTGAATTTGGCTGGCCTCCCAGGCCTGAGCCTGCCCGTTGGCTTGGGCGAGCGAAGCGGCCTGCCAGTGGGGCTGCAGATTCTGGGACCGGCCTTTCGGGAAGACCTGCTGCTCCAGGTCGGCCATGTCCTGGAAAGCCGCCTGCCCCGGCTGCCTTTGCCCGCCGGAATCGCCCGAAAGGCCCCGTGACCGTCGCCGTTGCCGTCAGCGGAGGCCGGGACAGCCTGATGGCTCTGGCCCTGCTCCGGCGGCGGGAGCGTGACCTTATCGCGGTCCACGCCCAGTTGGCCGACGCGACTCCGCCTGAAGTCCTGGACGGACTCCGAGAGAACTGCCGCGCCCTGGATGTCCCGCTCCAAGTTCTTGACCTGCGCTCCCGGTTCGAAGAGCTGGTCATCGCGCCCTATGTCCAGAGCTATTTGGAAGGTCGCACGCCCAACCCTTGCGCCTGGTGCAACACCCGGATCAAGTTCGGCCTGCTCCTGGACGCGGTGCGCGAACAGGGGGCGGGAACCCTGGCCACCGGCCACTACGCCCGCCTGACCATCGCGGACTATGGCCCGGCCCTTTGGAGGGGAGCGGACCCAGCCAAGGACCAGAGCTACTTCCTGGCCCTGCTCACCCCGAACCAACTCGCCCGGGCCGCCTTCCCCCTGGCCGACCACCGCAAGCAGGACGTGCTTCCGGAATTAGATCGTCTGGGTCTCTCTCCGCCCTTGCCCGGAGAGAGCCAGGAGGTCTGCTTCATTCCGGACGATTATCGGGAATTTCTAGCTCGACGGTTTGGAGCTCGACGGCTTGCGGACCTGCCGCCGTCCGGCCCCATCGTGCTGGAGGACGAACGAACCGTAGGGGAGCACAAGGGCCTTTGGCGGTACACCATCGGCCAGCGCAAGGGCCTGGACGTGGCCTGGAAAGAACCCCTCTACGTACTGCGTAAGGACGTTGCCGCCAATCGCCTGATAGTGGGGGAAAGGGCTCGACTGTTCAGCACGGCATGCCGCCTGAAGACCGTCAATTACCTCGTTCCGGCAACCGCCTGGCCCCAGGACCTCCGTCTGCAAACCCGCTACCGCCAACGCCCAGAACCGATCCGCCTGACATCGCCCCAGAATATATGCTCATCTCCCTCCGAAACGCTCACCTTGACCTACCCCGAACCCCGCGAGCTCGCCGCGCCGGGCCAGATCGGCGTGATCTACTCCGATGAAGGGCAGGTCCTGGCTGGCGGCGAGATCAGTTCCTGACCCTTTGTTTTTTTGAACAATACCGAATCATGCATTTCTACCTGACCACCTTCGGCTGCAAGGTCAATCAATACGAGTCCCAGGTCATCCTGGAGCACTGGGCGAGACAAGGCCATGTTCAGGTTGCCGAGGCCGCCCAGGCGGACATAATCTTGATTCATTCCTGCGCCGTGACCGCCAAGGCCGTGGCCGAGCTGCGCAAGGCCGTTGCGGCACTGCAGCGCAACGCGCCCAAGGCCGGAATCGTGATCACCGGATGCGCGGCCCAGACGTTTGGCTTGGAACTGCGCAACCTTCACGGGGTGGTTGGGGTTGTCGGAACGCAGGATCGAGGAATGCTGTTGGAAGGACCGGACGTGTTGCTGCAACAGTTCGGGAATGATCCGTCTTTCGGCTCAAAGCCCAAAGCGAACATGCTGGCCGGCGTCTCGGACTTCCAGCGGGCCCGGGCCCAGGTCAAAGTCCAGGACGGCTGTTCCCACGGCTGTACCTACTGCATCGTGCCTCTGGCCAGAGGGCCAGGGCACAGCCGGAGGGCGGAGGAGGTGATCGAAGAGATCCGACGTCTGCTCGCGAGGGGATTCCGAGAGATCAGCCTGATCGGTGTCAACCTGCGGCTTTATGGCCAGGACCTTCAACCTCGAAGCGACTTCTGGGACCTTATACTGACCTTGGAAAGGACCTTCGCGCCGTTGTGGGCTGATCGGGCCAGGCTGCGGCTCAGTTCCCTGGACCCGGCCATGCTCGGAACCAAGGCATTGGATGCTATTTCCGGTTCGCGCCTGCTCTGCCCGCACCTGCACCTTTCCCTGCAAAGCGCGAGTCCAGCGGTCTTGAAGGCCATGGGCCGGAGCCATTACCAGCCCGAGACCATCCAGGAGTTCTGCGACCGACTGGAGCGTCGGCTCGGCCTCTACGGCCTGGGCGCGGACCTGCTCACCGGCTTTCCCGGCGAAGAGGACGCCCATTTCCGGGAAACTCTGAAGTTCTGTGCCGCATTGCCCCTGACTTACGCCCACGTTTTCCCCTTTTCCCCTCGGCCCGGAACCCCGGCGGCGAATCGCGCGGACCAGGTTCCGGAAGAGGTTCGCCGGGAACGGGCCCGCCAATTGCGCGCTCAGACAGGCACCAAGCGCCGAGCCTTTCTCCGCGCTCTGGCCAAGCGGCGCGACGCGGTGACCATGGTGGTGGAAGGAACCGCCCCGTACCAGGGCAAATGCGAATACTACGTGCCTTGCAGGCTGATCCAACAGTCGGAGGGAACCAAGGGAAAAGCGAACAAAGACGTCGCTCGGAAAGACGGCGAAACATTGTTTGGAACAATGAACGCCCTTCCTCGGACTCGGGAACTGATTCGTGTCCGCCCCCTTGGCGTGGTGCTCAAGGGACGAGAATGGGGCCTGGAGTGCGTACCTACGGAAGAGCCGAGCGACCGAGAATCAGGGAACGAGAACTAAGTGTGAATGTGGCGGTTATTCCGGCAGGATCGTGACGTTCAGCGGGATGACGTGCAGGTCTTGGCGACGGGGTTCGGTCTGGTCCAGGCTCCATTGCAGGCGGGAGGCGGGCAGGTCCAAGGCCGCGGCGATATCCGCGACAAGGCCGCTCATGTTGATCACCGGATGGCGGATGAAGACCTTGGGCAGACCGTAGGTCAGGTTGCAGGCTAGACATTTGCCCGGGCGCTGCACCAGGTGAAACTGAAAGCTCAAACGGTCCGCCGCACCGCCGTCAAAGGCCAGCTTGACGTCGAAAGCCGTTTCGTCGGCGTCGCCGTACAGGGCCTCGAAAAAATCCGCGCTTCGTTGCACGGGGAAAATTCGCTCCAGCCGTTCCGGTGTAAAAATGCCTTGGAGGTGATGGGAGTCCATAAAACTGCTATCTCTACGGTTACATTTTTTGCCGAAGCCCCTGCACGGAATCCGCCGGACTCGCCATACGCCCGGCGTCGGTGCTGACCAGCGGCGGATAATGCCAAGCAAGGACCAAACGTGTCAACAGTCGCGCGGAATCCCATAAAAAAAGCCCCATTCGAAATCGAACAGGGCGAAACGCCGCTGACGCGACGCAAGGAAGGACGGGTTTAGTTCCACGCCTGGGAGGTCGCGGGGAGCTCGGACAGCGAGGGCAGGACGACCTCGGCGGGCACGGGTTGCTCGCCGCAGACGTCCACTTCCAGATAATCGGCCTGATGTTCCACGATGTATCTGGCAAAGGCGTTGTTCAAGGCATGGCCGGAGCAATACACTTCGAAGTCGCCGGTCATGGGCATCCCGAGGACAAAAAGATCCCCGATGAAATCCAATACCTTGTGCCGAACAAACTCATCGGGGTAACGCAGCCCTTCCGGATTGATCACGCCATATTCATCCAGCACCACCGCGTTATCCAGGGAGCCGCCCAAGGCCAACCCGTTGCGCCGTAAATATTCGACCTCGCGCATGAACCCGAAGGTCCTGGCCTTGGCCACATGCCGGGTGAAGGTTTCGGGGTTGCACTCCACGAAAATCTTCTGGATACCGACCATGGGATGGTTGAAGTTGATAGTGTAGTCCACGGTCAGACGCTTCGAAGGGCGAGCCTTGATCCACTTGCCGTCCTGCTGAAACTCAATGGGTTTCTTCAGGGTCAAGAGTTTTCTAGGCTTGCTCTGCCGCCGAAAACCAGCGGCTCGAAGTAAAAAAATAAAGGAAGCCGAGCTGCCGTCCATGATCGGCACTTCGTCTCCCTCCACTTCCACGAACAAGTTGTCGATTTCCAAGCCGCGGACAGCGGCCAGAAGATGTTCCACGGTGGCGAGTCGCTGATCGCCGAACCCGAGAGTCGTGGCCATGGTCGTCTCCACCACGGCATCCGCAGAGGGCCTGTGGAAGCGAACCCCGTCCTCGCCGTGCAAGGCAAAGACGATCCCGGTATCTTCGGCAGCCGGGCGCAACACAAGGCGGACTTTGCGCCCTTTGTGCAAGCCGATGCCTGAACACTGGATGGATTTTTTGATTGTTTTTTGACAGATCATGCGCACTCCTTCTGCGTCACAACCGTGCAAAGAACATACCGCGCCACAAAAATGGAGTTATTCTTTGAAATAATTTATTTTAATTCTTGATCGTCTTTCAAAATTCGTTGCTTTCGCAACTAATGGCGTTTTTTTTTCACAACACCAAAAACACAAACGTTACCAACGCAACCGGGCCTGGGCATATCGCTCATGACCCGCGAGATCCCTATGAATCGCGATGTCCGTCCATCGGGGCGACATACCCGCGATTCGATCACAAAGGTTCTTAGCCTGGTTTGTACCGACCTCCAAAAGCACGACCCCGCCGTTGACAAGTACTTCCTGAGCGTCCCACAGCAAGGGAGGAAAGAGCTCATCGCCTTCCAATCCGCCGAATAGAGCGAGATGAGGCTCGAACCCCACGACTTCCTTGCTTAGGCTTTCCGCCTCTTTCTCCCCGATATACGGCAGGTTGGCCACGATCAGGTCCAGACTGCGCCCTTTCACGTGTCGCAACAGGTCTCCTCTGGTTCGTACACAGCGCTGATCCACGCCGTGTCGCCGCAAATTTCCGGTCGCGACGTTCAGTGCGCCAAAAGAAATATCCGTCGCCACGGCCCGAGCTTGGGGAAAAAGTTTGAGCAGGATCGCGCAAAGAGCTCCACTGCCGGTCCCGACATCGGCGAAGCAAAAGGTCTGACCCGGATCGAACAGCTTCAACACAAGCTCAACGCCTAACTCGGTATCCGGACGAGGGATCAACACTTCAGGAGTGACGTGGAAGTCCAGCCCGTAGAATTCGCGACGCCCCAGAATATAGGCCATGGGCTCGCCCGTTCCCCGTCGTGCCAGAATTGGGCGAATCCGGGCCAATTCCGATTCGCTCAAAGGCTTGTCCAGATCCAGAAAAAGATCCAAGCGATTCAGGCCCAAGGCATGGGCGATCACGAGTTCCGCGCTTAGACGTGGAGAGTCGACGTTTTTTTCGGTGAGATACCGTGTGCTTTTGGCAAGAATTTCACGGAGGATGGGCCGCGTCGGCGACATGATCAATATCCGTCGTCGGATTCGGCTTTCAAGGCTTCGGTCTGATAGTGCTGAACCAGGGCGTTCACCAACTCGTCCATCTCCCCTTCAAGGACGGATTCCAGGCGATACAGGGTGAGATTGATGCGATGGTCCGTGATTCGCCCTTGAGGGTAATTATAAGTCCGAATCCGCTCGGAACGGTCACCGCTGCCGACCTGATTCTTTCTGTTCTGATCGTAGGAAGCTTTTTGTTCGTCCTGCTTGGCCTTGAGCAGCCTGGAGCGGAGGACTTTCATGGCCTTGGCCCGGTTCTTGTGCTGCGACTTTTCGTCCTGACAAATAACCACCAGCCCCGTGGGAATGTGGGTCACGCGCACGGCGGAGTCCGTGGTGTTTACACTTTGCCCCCCGGGACCGGACGAACGGTACACGTCCACGCGCACGTCGCCTGGATCGATATGCACGTCCACTTCCTCGGCCTCGGGTAAAATGGCTACGGTCACGGCGGAAGTGTGGATCCGGCCCTGGGATTCCGTAGCCGGAACGCGCTGGACCCGGTGCACACCGGACTCGTGCTTGAGCCGGCTGTAGACCTTGTCTCCGGAGATGGCGGCGATGACTTCCTTGAAACCGCCGGTGCCGCTCTCGCTGGCTTGGATCAATTCCGTGCGCAGGCCGACTCGCTCCGCGTACCGCATATACATGCGGAAAAGGTCCGATGCGAAAAGAGCCGCCTCTTCACCGCCGGTCCCGGCTCGGATTTCCAAAATCACGTTCCGATCATCCAAAGGATCTTTGGGGAGCAGAAGAATCTGCAACCGGAGCCGCAACGACTCTAACTGCTCCTCCAAATGTGTCGCTTCGGCCCGAGCCATTTCACGGATTTCCGGGTCCGAGTCGCTGAACAGATCCTTATTGGAATGAGCATCGTCCGATAGACGAGTGAATTCCCGATAGACGGAAACTATCTCGCCAAGCTCGGCATGCCGCTTGGTCAGTTGCCGATATCGCTCCTGATCGTTGAAGACCTCGGCGGAACTGAGTTCACGTTCCAATTCCTGATATTTTTCCTGCAAGCTTTCGAGCTTGGCGAACATGGCGAATCAATCCATCTGGAAAGGGGAAAGAGCGAGAGCACGACTTCCAAGTTGCCCTAATCTTCAGAGCAGTGAATGATGAAAAACGCCCTCGTCATCAGCGGATCATGTCCGCGGGAACGAAGGCGTATTTCCCGTAGTGCTGGGAAGCGACCGACCTGTTGAGCGACGAGTCTCTTGAAATCAGGCCTTGCCGCCGACGGAAGCATACTTCTTTTTGAAGCGATCGATCCGCCCGGCCGTGTCCACGAAACGTTGCTTGCCGGTGTAGAAGGGATGGCAGTCGGCGCAGATTTCCATCTGGACATCGTTGCGTTGAGTGGTCAGGGCTTCGATCTCATAACCGCAGGCGCAATGGATCTTGCGCTTGCTTGTTTCAGGATGAATCTCTTTTTTCATTGGAAATGACTCCTTGGTGTATTTGCGAAAACGAATTAACTAGCTTGAACTGCTCGTTCTGACAAGAGCTGGGACTGACAAAAAAAACCAGGGTCTCTCGACCCTGGCTATGACCATCAGATAGAGGCGCAGGCTCTAAGCCTGCGGTTTGGGAGATCTGCCGATGTGCCGCGCATACCCTAGGGCCACCGTGCGGTAGACCAGGTGCGCCAGCTTGGACCAAGGCAGATAGGCGAAAAGCATGAAAATGCTCACCAAGTGGATGTAGTACATCGGGTAAGCAGCGCCGGGAACGTTGGCCAAGCGCAACAGCTGACTAAACATTCCGGACAGGGCCACGACCCAGATCACTCCCAGCAGGTACCAGTCGTAGTAGTTCGACTTGAACTTCGCGTCGTCCAGGTTCAGACGCCGCTTGGTTACCATCACCAAGCCGACGATCAGGGCAATAGATGCGATATTGGCCAAGATCTTAAAGGGGTTCCACAGGCTCATGGGGGTCATCAGATCCAAGCCAGTGAATACGCCCAGCCAGTAGGCTACGCCCACGTAGGCAGTAACGATGAACAGGCCGACAAATCCAAAGAAGATCCCCATATGTCCATAGTAGCGGTCAGTGTTGTCTCCACCGCACTCCTTCCACTTAGTGTGGGAAAGGATCTCGTCGATGATTACCTGCCACGTAGACTTGAGCACGGTCATTACGGGAACCCCGCCCATGGGAGCTTGTGGTGAATCATTGAACGTTTTGATCAGGGAGAGAACACCTCGAGCAAAAATCACCAAAACGGCTACTGCGATCAAGCCGAACAGCGGGTCAATAAACGCCGTCTGGGGGAAAACCAAGCGGTACAGAACCTGACCATTATCATCCACCGGCGTACCAAAAAAGCCGGAGGTCACGAACCAGGCGATCAGGAAGATCACTGCGGGGATTCCGGCCAGGATCGGCAGGTACTTTGCCGAACTCATGAACTTACCCATGATCGTCGGCTGGGCGATGTTCTGGTAGGCCATGTTGCGCATGGCCGCCATCAGGTCCGCGGGTTTCGCCCCGCGGGGACACTGGTCCGAACAGGTGCCGCAATTGTGGCAGAGCCACATGTCCAGATCACCCACCAGCTTGTCCTTCAACCCCCACTGCGCCCAGACCATCTCCTTGCGCGGGTAGGGATTTTCCTCCGGCGACAGGGGGCAGACCACGGAACACGTGGCGCATTGATAGCATTTCTTGAGTGATTCTCCACCCGCGGCCTGCATCTCCTGAATAAACTGCAGATCGGGCTCAATGCGTTTAACTTGTGCCATATTCCGTCACCTCCTAGAAGCCTTTGTATGGGTTGGCGCCGATGTCGTCGATGATGTGGTTCATAAAGTCGTCGATCATCTGCGGGACCTTGTCGTATTCGTCAATGGCCACCTGCTTCTGCTGGACACGCTCGGGCTCCAACTGCAAACGTCCGAGTGTCTCGGCGATGTTCTCCATCCGCTTGTTGCAGAGCTCGCTGCCCTTGGCAAAGTGACACTGGTAGTCGTCGCCGTATTTGCAGCCCAGCAGCAGGACGCCGTCAATGCCCTTGGACATGGAGTCAGCGACCCAGATGCTGTTGATGGAGCCCAGGCAACGGACGGAGATAAACCGAACGTATGGGGACCATTTCTTGCCTTGGAAAGCAGCCATGTCCAGAGCCGGATAGGCGTCGTTCTCGCAGACGAACACGATGACCCGGGGACCACCTTCGTCGATGTCGTCCGGCACCTCGTTTTCCTTGATCATCGAGGCAATCATGTCCACGTTGTACTCCTCAAAGGAGATCACGCGTTCCGGACACGCACCCATGCAGGTTCCGCAGCGGCGACAACGGGTCGGGTTGGGCTGTGGCGTACCCTTTTCATCGTCGTCCAGGGCGCCGAAAGGACATTCCTCAGTGCAGCGCTTACACTGGGTGCACCGAACCATGTTGAACTTGGGAAAGGAAATGTCTCCGGACCGCGGATGCACGGCCATGCCCCGATTGATGGACTCAAGGCACTGGATGGCCTTGAGCACGGCCCCGGAAGCGTCGTCCTCAGCGGCCCCCATGAGCATGGGCTGGTGCACGCAACCGGCGGAGTAGACGCCGGTCCGACGTGTCTCATAGGGGAAACAGATGTAGTTGGAATCGGCGAAGCCGTTGAACAGGTTCAAATCCGGGAAAGCCGGCCCCTGTCGGTAGGCAAAGTTCATGATCGGTTCGGCCAGGGTCGTGGGCACCATACCCGTGGCCAACACCAGGACGTCGACCTTGATCTCCAAGGGTTCGCCCAACAGAGTGTTGTCCGCCTGAACAATGATACCGCCGTCGGAATCTTCCTTGACCTCGATTACGTCGCCCTTGGTCAGAAAAATCCCGGGATCGTCCTGAGCGGCCTTGTAGTACAGCTCCTGCAGTCCGGGAACGATCATGTCCTTGTAGATGATGAACGCCTTGCCGTTGGGGTTCTTTTCACGCAGATAGCCGGCCTGTTTCAGCGACACCATGCAGCAAACCGAAGAACAGTACGGCAGGTGACCTTCCTCGGTGGAGCGCTGTCCGGCGCACTGGATAAAGGCAACGGACTGAACGGGCCGCCCGTCCGAGGGGCGCAGCAATTCGCCTTTCTTGGCCATCAACTCCATGTCCACGTTGGTGATCACGTTGGTGAACTTGCCGTGCCCAAGGGGAGCCAAAACATTTTCACCCTTCTGGATTTCCGGGGTATCAACGACAGCGATCTCTTCGCCTTCCTTGCTCTCTTCCTTCGGGGCTTCGGCCTCTACGACCCGCGCCTCGGGATCGAACGGTTTCCATCCGGTGGCCAGGACCACGGAACCGACGGGAATTCGTTCCTCGCCGTTGCCCGTGGCGATAACAGCGGTATACTGTCCAGGGGCTCCTTCAAGCTTGCTCAAGGTGGATCCGGTAAAAACGCGAATCTTATCGTTGGCGGAAACGTCGTTAATTTTCTTCTCTACGCCCGTCGGAACGGCCTGGGTGTAGGGGAAGGAGTACGGCACCTGCTTGTACATCTGAGCCGCAAATCCGCCCAATTGACCCTGCTTCTCCAAAAGGACCACGTCGTAGCCCAGCTTGGCGCCGCCCAAGGCTGCGGTGAGACCGGTGTTCCCTCCGCCGACCACCAGGATGGTCTTGGTAACTTCCGGAATCTCCGGCTGCGGAACCACGTACTTCTGCAACTTGATAATACCCATCCGAATATAGTCCTGAGCCATCATCCGCAGGGTCTCCGGCACTTCACCCTCGGCAGTCGTGTCGGCTTCAGGACGGGCATATGTCCAGGCACACTGTTCGCGCAGATTGACACGCTCCACCACTGCCTTTTCGCCGAACTGGAAAATGTCCCATTTCACCCGGGGAGAACAGGCGCAGACAGCGACACCGTCAATGGTTTCCGCATCCACGTCCGCCTGGATCATGGCCTTTCCTTCCTGGCTGCACAGCACCGGTGCGGTCTTGACCACCGGGCAGCTGCCGCCGTATTCACTTTGAACGAATTCCGCGAGTTGCCCTGCATTCAGTTGAGGGCCAATGTCGCAACCTTCGCAAATATATACACCAATTTTGCTGGACATTGCTTACCTCCCTACCACGGTTTGAATTGCTTTCAGCGCTGCACCGGTCGCGGTCTGGGCCGAGCGCATGACGTCCAGGGGCATTTTGGCGCACCCCGCCGCAATCACTCCGGCTTCCTGCGAAATACAGAATCCATCGTCGTCCTGCTGCATGCCCGCGGGAAGGGTCTGTCCAGCAACGCTCGGTTCCATGCCGGTGGCCAAGACCACCATGTCGTACCGCTCTTCCTTCTTGATTCCCTTGATGATGTCTTCGGCGGTCACCAGAACGTCGCCGGTGGCGCCGTCTTCCATGACCTGGGCGACCTTGCCCTTGACCATCATAACTTTCTCATCCTCACGGATCTTCTGGAGAAACTTGTCGTATCGCCCAGGGGTCCGGATATCGATATAGTAAATCACGATCTGCGCATCCGGATACTGGGCCCGCAAGTAGGTGACCTGTTTCAGCGATGCCATGCAGCAAATGTAGGAACAGTAGGAGAGGTGGCTCTCATCGCGTGACCCGGCGCACTGCACGAAGGCGATCCGTTCCGGGGCCTTGCCGTCGGAGGGACGAAGGATTTGACCATTGGTGGGCCCGCTGGGGCTGGCCAATCGCTCCATCTGCATATTGGAAATAGCGTTCTTGATCTTGCCAGCGCCCAAAATTTCCAACTTGGACACATCGTACGGCTTCCAGCCCGTGGCCCAAACCACGGCCCCAACGTTCAGGGTGATTTCCTTTTCCCGGTCGTCCAACTCAATGGCGTCGTACGCGCAGGCCTCGACGCACTTGGAACAGCTCTTTCCGAGACAGACCGCGGGATCAATCACGTAGCGCATCGGAAACGAATTCAGATGCGGACGATACACGGCCTTGCGCTTTTGCAGGCCGAGTTCGAACTCGGAATCCGTTTCCACGGGACAGACCTGGGAACATTTATCACAGGCGGTACAGTTGGTGTTCACGTACCGCGGGCTGATCTTGATCTTGGCCGTGTAGTTACCGGGAGAACCTGAGACGGAAACGACTTCGGCCAGGGTGAAAAATTTGACTCTAGGGTTGTTCTTGATCCGCTGATAGTTAATTTCCAGCCCGCAGGAAGGGGGACAGAGCTTGGGGAAGTATTGATTCAACTGGGAAACGCGCCCCCCAAGACACGAATTTTTCTCGATGATATACACATCATGCCCGACTTCGGCTGCTTCCAGTGCGGCAGTGATTCCGCTGAAGCCGCCTCCCACGACAAGTATTCCTGAATGTTCCATAAGTTTCCTCCGTACAGTTTGCCTGACACTGGGCCCCAGGTCCTGAATTGGCCTAAACCTCGGCTGGAATCGTGATTTTCTCCTAAAATTCACGCCTCCAACAGAGAATTAGACCAGGGATACCCTGATTTGTCCAGTGGGGGGAGAAAGAAAAAGCTGCGGGCCTCGCGGCCCGCAGCTGATATTCCGTGATTTACGGAATGACCTGGACCAAAGGCACCTTGTAGAAGGTGGTCTTCTTTGCGACCGGGTCGTACTTGGAGTTGGTGAAGCACTTCCACTCGTCGTCGTTCAAGTCGGGGAAGTCGGTGCGATAGTAGAAGCCGGGGTACCGGGTTTCCGTGCGGAACTGAATGTGCTGCATGTGCAGACGGACGGTCCACAGGCGGTGGTACTGCTCCCAGCAACGCAGCAGTTCGTGCAGGTCGCGGGCGGCCAGCTTCTTGGAGTCCTCATCCAGCATGTCCAGCAGAGTCATGCCGGTCTCCAGCAGCTTCGCGGAGGTCCGGTAGTAGGTGGAGGTTCCCGCGCCGTACTCGTCCGTGGCCTTCATCAGACGATCCATGAAGTTGCGGGGAGTGATGTACATCGGGTTGACCACCGGATCAGTGGAAGCGGACTTGCCGGCTTCGTAGTTGTAATACGGAGCATAGATCATCTTCTTCAGATCATCGTCCGTTTCCTTGATCGCCGGCTTGTAGTCCTTGTGATCCACGACCCAGCGCACCAACTGCTTGGCTGCGATGCGGCCCTCGGCGTGGGAGCCGGAGGAGAACTTGTGGCCGGAAGCACCAACGCAGTCACCGGCGATGAACAGACCGTTGACCGAAGTCATCCGGTTGTACACCTTGCCGTTGTCGGCCTTGATCTTGTAGCTGTCCGGAACCCATTCCTCGTCCGGACCGGAGCACCAGATGCCGCAGCAACCGGAGTGCGAACCCAGCAGGTAAGGCTCGGTGGGCATGATCTCGGAACCGACCTTCTCAGGCTCGATGTTCATGCAAGCCCACAGGTTGGCCTGGCCGACACACATGTCGAGGAAGTCTTCCCAAGCTTCGGACTCAAGGTGCTTCTGCTGCTTCTTGTCCAAAGTGGCGAAGGTGGTCTGCAGGGCAGTGGCGGTGTCCATGTAGATCGGACCGCGTCCGGCCTGCATTTCTTCCAGCATCATGTGGTTGCGCAGACAGGTCGGGATAATGTGACCCTTGGCATAGCCCTTCTCACGGTATCCCTTGATCATGTCGTCGTTGGTCACGCAGTAGTCTTCGCCCAGGGCGTTGACGGCCTTAGCCTTGAACAGCAGAAACCACGCGCCGACCGGGCCGTAACCATCCTTGAAGCGGGCCGGGCAGAAACGGTTTTCCATCATGGTCATTTCACCACCGGCCTGAGCGACCAGGGTGTAGCCGGAACCAGCGTTCCAGACCGGGTACCAGGCGCGGCCTTTACCTTCACCGACGGAACGGGGACGGTACACGTTCACCGCGCCGCCGCTGGCCACGAGGCAAGCGTTGCACTTGAAGACGTACACTTTGTTTTCACGCAGGGAGAAGCCCACGGCGCCGGCAACCCGATTCGGGGTGTTGGCGTCCAGGAGCAACTTCACCACGAAGATGCGCTCCAGGTAGTTGTCCTGACCAATGGCGTTCTTGGCGGCCTCGGCCACGAGAACCTTGTAGGATTCGCCGTTGATCATGATCTGCCACTTACCGGAACGAACCGGCTTGGCGCCGGTGCGCAGGGACAGGCCCTTGGCCTTGGCCTGAGCGCCGTCCAGGTTGTGTTCGCCTTCTTTGACCCAGCAGGGCAGGCCCCACTCTTCGAACAGGTGCACGGAATCGTCAACGTGGCGGCCCAGGTCGAAGATCAGGTCTTCGCGGACAACGCCCATCAAGTCTGTGCGGACCATGCGTACGTAGTCGTCCGGGGTGTTGTCGCCAAGGTAGGTGTTGATGGCGGACAACCCCTGGGCAACAGCGCCGGAGCGCTCCAGAGCGGCCTTGTCCACAACGATGTAGCTCACGCCGTGCTTGTCGGCCCAAGGCTTGATCTCAACGGCGGCGCCGCAAGCGGCCATACCGCCGCCCACGATCAGCACGTCTTTTTCGATCGTAACAACTTCCGGTTCAGCGATCGGTACCCCTTGGGGTGCGATTTTTGAAGGAATTGTGGTCATGCGAAATCCTCCTGAAAGATTTTTTGGGTTTACTCAATGAGTCAGTGAAGACTTGCACGCACTAGGCGCCGCAGGTCGGCTCGGTCCAGCACTGGGTGTAGTCGGTGTTGGTAAACTCGAACTTCTTGTTCACCACTTCGGCGGGCTTCTTCAGTTCGGTCTCGGTGAAGAGCAGTTCGTTTTCCAGGTCACCGGGAGCGGGCTTGCCCTCGTAAGGCTTGATGGAGCCTTCAGCCGTGGTCCGGATGGGGAACTTGAAGCGCTTGATGTTCCCGTTACGGAACTTGATGGTCCACATGATGGCGTCGCCGGAACGCAGCGGGATGCTGGTGCCGCCCATGGGGGCGAAGTCGGCGTAAGGGCGGGCTTCAATGGCGCCCTGGGGGCAGATCTTCACGCAGGAGTAGCACTCCCAACAAGCATCGGGTTCCTGGTTAAACGCCTTCATTTCCTGGGCATCCAGGATCATCAGGTCGTTGGGACAGATGTACATACATGCTGTCTTTTCACCACCCTTGCAACCGTCACATTTCTCCGGATTGACAAAAGTAGGCATAATTCGTCCTCCTCAGGTGTTGTAGTGTTGAAAAACAACCAAGCCTATATGAACAGCCGGGAGACCGACGTCTCCCGGCTGTACGGCTAATGAATTGAAATCGATCAACCAGCAGCGGCCTTGTGCATTTTGATCTCGACCTTCTCGGTCAGGCTGGCGTAGTACTCGCGCAGGATGACCAAGACTTCGTCGCGACCGAAGTGATCCGGCACCTCGCCGCCCTCGGAGAGCAACTTGCGCAGCTTGGTTCCGCTCAGGATGACCCGGTCTTCCTTGGTGTGCGGGCAGGTGCGCAGAGAGGCCATGCCGTCGCACTTGAAGCAGTAGAAGGTCCAGTCGATCTTCAGCGGCTTGCAGACCAGGGCCTGACCGGGAGTGGGGCAGGCTTCCTTGGCGTAAGGAATCTTGTCGAAGATGGTTTGGGCTTCGAACATGCCGTAATAGTCACCCACGCCGGCATGGTCGCGACCGATGATCATGTGGGAGATGCCGAAGTTCTGGCGGAACGTGGCGTGCAGCAGGGCTTCACGGGGACCGGCATAACGCATGTCCATGGGATAGCCGCCGTGAACCACGTTCTTTTCCACGAAATAGCCCTTGATCAGGGTGTCGATGCACTTCACGCGCCATTCAGCGGGAATGTCGCCGGGCTTCAGGTTGCCCACCAGGGAGTGGATGAACACGCCGTCGCAGACTTCAATGGCGATCTTGGCCAGGAATTCATGGGAGCGGTGCATGGGGTTGCGCAACTGCAGGGCGGCAACCGTGCTCCAGCCGCGATCCTCAAAGGCCTTCCGGGACTCGGAGGGGCGCATGTACACGCCGGGATAGGTCTTGGGGTAGTGACTCTCGGAGAGAACCTTGATCTTTCCGGCCAAGCTGACGGCCTTCTGCCCCATAACCATGTCCACGCCCGGATGCGGATCCTCGGCATGCACTTTCCAGAAGTCCTCGGGAGTCTTGGTGCCTTCGCCCATGAAGACCTTTTCGCACTCGAACTTCTTCTCGGCCTCGGTCAACTCGTACTTTTCGTCGACCTTCATGGTAGCCAGGATTTCATCATACTTGGCGTCGTACAGAGCGATCTCGTCGCCTTCCTTGATGGCGGCGGCATCTTCCTTGGAAACGGAGAGGGTCACCGGGATGGGCCAGAAGGTCCCGTCGGTCAGCAACATTTTTTCGCAGACGCCCTTCCAGTCGGCCTTGGACATGAACCCGGTCAACGGGCTGAAGGCACCAATGCCCATCATCAAAACGTCGCCCTTCTCACGAGGAGCGAGTTCGATCTTCTTCAAGCCCTGAGCTTTTTTCTTTTCCGCTTCCAGCTCAGCGCCCTGAAGCAGACATTCCGTCAGTCCTTTGCCTCCATGCGGCGGAACCAATCCAGACATAGTTTTGTCTCCTTTTCCAGTTGTTTGGGTTATGGTTTAAGACATCCCCGGCTGGCGACGATGCGCCACAAAACTATCGCGGACTTGCTCCGTCGCGTGCCGAAAACGGGGTACTCGCTATAATACCGAAGCGCTTGTGCAATATTTAACAAGCGCTTCCAAAAGTGTCAACAGAGAAAGTCAAAGCAACCACGCGGACGCTGACGGGCAACGTGGACTGGACAGTATCGCGGAGGATAATGAAAAAAACAAAAAGAAAGTAAGGCGAATCATTGAAACTAGATGTCCATGCGGGAAACTCCAGCGAGTTTCGTAAATTTAAACTCGGATTCAGTCAATCGAGGGGAATGGCGACCGACCTTGCTGTAACCGCCAGCCCGCCGAACCGATCAATCAGCACCAACGGCAAACGGTTTGCACTCCGAGTAAGAAGAAACAGGGCTTGCTGGTTGACGGTCCGTTTACCAAACCTTGCGTTTTGCCAGCTTCTTCTTAATGATTGCGGACTATCTACCCCAAGCGAAATCCTTTTTCAACCCCCTTTTTTTGTTTTTCTCAGTCTCGTCGAAATGCTTCAGCACCTGATGATTGATTCCAAGACTTGTATCCCGATGCAAATCTGGATAAATACGAGCGTTTCACGAAAGGACAACCATGAACAACCGCCCCTCCCCCCCCTCGCAAAACGACCCAGATAGACCAGGAAGCACGCCTGAAAACACTTCCGGGGCCATGCCCGACCTCCGTGCGCCGGACGACGACACGGAAAGACGGGAACCTCTTTACCGCCTCGAAGAGCGGTTGCTGCGGGAAGAACGCAACGTCGCCGCCGCGTTGCTGCGTCGATCCCGACTCCTCGCTGAAATTGCCGTCCGGCGAAAGGGTGATGCTTCACGCGCCGCTTCGAATCGCAGCGCCATCCAAAACCTGGAAAAGTCCTTGTGGACCGTCTGGGAGAACGTTCTCCAGCCGGAGGAAGGTGGTCGCTCCAAACACTGGCATCAATTGCTCTCCCAGTGCAACAACCTCGGCTACATCCTGGGCGAACAAAAAGACGTTCCAAGCGGCAGACCCTGGATTCTTCGCCCAGGAGCCCCCGGCGGAGCCGTGACGCTTCCCGGACCCACGGACGTTCTCCGGGCCGAAATCGCGATATACTGGGCCGCGGCGACCAATGCCGCCGCCCGAGCAAACCCCGTGCGGACCAACGACGACGTAGTCGAATTGATCAAGGCTTTGAACCAACTCGGTGCCGGTCTGGCCTGGGAACGCGACCATGTCACCCACTCTCCGGGACGATCCGCCGATCTGGACTTCGATCAAAAAACCGTCCATGTCGGACAAAGCCCTTTCATTTTGGCTCTGTTGCTTGCTACGGCGTTGGCCCGCCCGGGCATCGCCAAATTCAGCGGGTCCGGTTCACTGAAGATGCTTCCCTTAAAGCAGTGGCAACAGTTCCTCCCTCGCCTTGGAGCCCGGCTCCACCAGCTCAACCCGCACTCTCCCGGGCTTCCGGTCCGCCTTGAGTCCAACGGAACCCCCGAGCTGGCCCAGATTGACGATGAAACACCCGAGGAGTTGATCGTCGCCCTGCTGGTTGCCGCTCCTTTTTATTCGCGAGGACTGCGCCTGACCTGGTCCGGGGCCGGGATGCCCGAAGGTATTGGCGCGAAGCTCAAGATCATCTCCGAGATGTACGACCTGTACGGCGTCCCCCACAACGTCCAGCCCGACGCGATCACGGTTTCCCATGCCCTGCCGCGCCTGCCGGGCGGTACATATAATGACGCATCCGGTTCGCATTCCACCTTCCGTGTGCCTTTGGACCCCGACCTGAGCGCCATGCTGCTGATCTGGTCGCGTTTCACAGGATGGACCATGCGCCTGGAAGGGCTTTGGCCCAAAAAAGACTCGTCCGCTGACCCACTCCTGACCCTGCTTCGATCCTGCGGACTCGCCGTGAGCATCGATCCAAAGGGAATCCGGGCCGAAGCCGGACCATGGCCCGCTGAACCGATCCTGGACGTTCGCGGACGCTCCCAGGCCATGCCCCTGGCCGTAGTCCTGGCCTTGGGAGCGCCAAGCGCGGCCGTTCTCAAGGGCTTGCCCTCGGAGTACGACCGAGAGGTGATCGAGACCTTCTCGAACTGGTCCGGGCGTACGTGGCGACAGGAAGGCTCATCCCTGTTTTTTCAGCCAGTACCGCGAGGAACCGAACGCGGCGATCCGCGCTTCGAGCCTCCGGACGCCGCATGGGCCATGGCCGCGGCCATGCTCGCCTTCAAGCACCCCGGCATCCAGTTGACCAGCCCAGGAGAGCTGACCGGGACGTGGCCCGGATTCTGGACCCTCTACAACCATGTCCTCACCGCGTCCGCCAAACGACCCGAGCAACAACAGGGCCAACGACCCGAGCATCAACCGGGACAACGGGCGGAACGCGCCACAACCAATTCAAGCCGGCCCGCCGGACGAAATCATCCGGCCGGGTCGGGCGAGAGAGGAGACGCTCCGCCCAATGCCATCCAACGCACCAAACGCCGCGTCAAGCTCTGAGGCTGAGGCCATTGCCGCCCTGGAGGCCGAGCTGGACGACTTCACGGCCCAACAAATCGCCTGCGCCGCAAGATTCAAGGAACTGCTGTTCAGTGAAAAACCTTCCGAGGGCGTCGTCTATTCTCAGGAGATTTTTCGATTGCAGCAGGACAAACTGCGTCTGCAAGTGGAAATCGACTGCCGCCGCAACAAGATCAACCGCATTCGGCTCTTCGGACTTGCCGCTGAAAAGCAAAGCCACCCGTCCTGACGCCGCTCTTCAACCCTGACATGAGGACCCCCATGGGACGCAATCTGACCCAGAAAATCATCGGCGAGCACCTTGTATCCGGCGTCATGACGCCCGGATCGGAAATCGCCCTGCGCATCGACCAGACCTTGACCCAGGACGCCACCGGGACCATGGCCTACCTCCAATGGATGGCCATGGGGCTGGATCGGGTCCGGACAGAGCTTTCCGTAAGCTACGTGGATCACAACACGCTGCAAATGGGCTTTCAAAACCCCGACGACCATCGGTTTCTGCGGACAGTAGCCGCCCGCTACGGAATCATTTTCTCCCCGCCCGGCACCGGGATCTGTCACCAACTGCACCTGGAAAACTTCGCCAAACCCGGCAAGACCCTGATCGGCTCGGACAGCCACACCCCCACGGCGGGGGGGGTCGGCTCCCTGGCCATGGGCGCGGGAGGGCTGTCCGTGGCCCTGGCCATGGCCGGCGAGCCCTATGTCATTCCCATGCCCAAGGTCTTCCGGATCTATCTGACCGGTCGGCTGCAAGGCTGGGCCGGGGCCAAGGACGTCATTCTCCGCGTGCTCCAGCTGCTCTCGGTCAAGGGCGGCGTCGGCGCGGTCCTGGAGTACTCCGGTCCAGGAGTTGCCACGCTGACCGTACCGGAGCGGGCCACCATCACCAACATGGGCGCGGAACTGGGTGCGACCTCCTCGGTCTTCCCCAGCGACGACCAGACCCGCGACTTCCTGGAACGCATGGGGCGGGGCGAAGATTTCGCTCCGCTGGCCGCGGACCCGGACGCCGCCTATGATCGTGTCGTTGAAATCGACCTGGACGCCATCGAACCCATGGCCGCCAGACCGCACATGCCCGACCTGGTCGTTCCTATCCGGGAGCTGGATGGACTGCCCGTGGATCAGGTGGCCATCGGCTCCTGCACCAACTCCTCCTATACGGATCTCAAGACCGCGGCCCTGGTGCTGCAAGACAAGCATGCCGCACGGACCACCGACCTGCTCATCGCGCCCGGCTCCAAGCAGGTTCTCAAGCTGTTGAACCGCGAAGGCCTGCTGGACGCCCTGCTGGACAGCGGGGCCCGGCTCCTGGAGTGCGCCTGCGGACCGTGCATCGGCATGGGCGGCTCGCCCACGTCCGAAGGGGTCAGCCTGCGGACCTTCAACCGCAACTTCGAAGGTCGCAGCGGCACCCAGGACGGTCAGGTCTATCTCGTCGGTCCGGCAACCGCGGCCCAGGCCGCCCTGCACGGTCGAATCACCGCCCCTTCCACCTGGGGCCCGGCTCCGGACAAGCCGCTTCTGCCTCGGGATGTGCCCTCCATCCGCCGCCAGTTCATCATGCCGCCGGATTCCGCCGACGAGGCGGCGAGGGTGGAAATCCTCCGCGGGCCGAACATCGTTCCCCTGGAGGAATTCCCGCCTCTGTCCGAAACGATCCGGGCCCAGGTGCTCATCGTTCTCGGGGACAACATCACCACGGACCACATCCTGCCCGGCGGCGCGGCGGTCACGGCCCTGCGCTCCAACCTCCCGGCCATCAGCGAGTACATCTTCAACCGCGTGGACCCGGAATTCGTGGTCCGGGCCAGGCAGGCCCAGGTCGGGATCATTGTCGGCGGCGAGAACTACGGGCAAGGCTCCAGCCGCGAACACGCGGCCCTCGGCCCCCGTCATCTGGGTGTCCGGATCGTCCTGGCCAAGTCCTTTGCCCGGATTCACAAGGCCAACCTGATCAACTTCGGCATTCTGCCCCTGGTCTTCGTCGATCCGGCGGATCACGACCGGATGACTCAGGGACAAACCGTTGAACTGACCGCTGCCAACCTGTTCGCGGGTCCGGAAACGACCCTGGCCACCCAGGACGGCCAAGCCATCCCGGTCCGGCATGATTTGACCCCCAAGGAACTTGAGATTATCAAATTTGGCGGGCTCCTGAACCAGATCAAGGCCCTCAAGAAATAGAATCAATCTTTTATTCCCGCGTGCTCACACAGCGGGACAACACATCAAGGAGCAGCAATGCTTGACGCCATTCGTCGCAACGCCCAGTCCTGGGGCGTAAAGGTCATATTCGGGATCATCATCCTGGTGTTCGTCTTCTGGGGGGTCGGCAGCTTCCGCAGCGAGCGGGGCGACGTCCTGGCCGAAATCGACGGCAGCCCTCTGTTCCTGGAAGACTTTCAACGGGTCTACCGGCAGACGCTGGACAACCTGCGCCAGGAGAACCCGAACGTTAGCGTGGACGAGCTGGAGCGGATGGATTTCCGGGGACAGATTTTCGGCCAGATGGTCAATGCCAAGCTCATGGAGCAGGAGGCCGCCCGGCTGGGCCTGAATGTTTCCGCCCAGGAACTGCGCCAGGCCATTACCGCCATGCAGGTCTTCCACGACCTTAAGGACCGTTTTGACCCGGCCCAATACCAGGCGGTTCTGCGGGCCCATAACCTGACTCCCGCCCAGTTCGAACGCGACTTCCGCGGCGACTTGGTCATCCAGCGCCTCCAGGACTTCATCGCCCTCCCCGCCGCGGTTTCCGACCAGGAAGTCCGGGACATTTTTACCTTTGCGCAAGAAGAAGCCGTCCTGGAATATCTTTCGTTCCCCTGGACCACGGAACTGGACGACTTCGATGTCGACGAGGAAGCCGTGGAAGCCCACTACCAGTCGCAACTGAACACCTTTCAGGTTCCGGCCCGTATTCAAATTGCCTACCTGAACATCAGCCCTTCCGAACTGGCCGATCCCACCCGCGTCACCCAGGAGGAAATCGAGGACTTCTATACCGCCATGGCCCATGAATACGCCCTTCCGGAGCAGGTCAGGGCCCGACATATCCTGATCTCTCCCGAGGACGGCACGGAAGAGGCCCAAGAGAAGGCCCGAGAGGAATTGCTGGAGGTGTTGGTCCGGATTCAGGCCGGGGAGTCCTTTGCGGACATGGCCCGGGAGCACTCACAAGACGCCACCGCGGCTCAAGGCGGCGATTTGGGCTGGTTCGGACGCGGGGAGATGGTTCCCGAGTTCGAGGACGCGGCCTTTGCACTTGAGCCCGGTCAGCTCAGCGAGCCGGTGCGCAGCCCGTTCGGGTGGCACCTGATCCTGCTTGAGGACCTCCGGGAAAGCGGTGTCGTGCCCCTGGAGGAAGTAGCCGCGACCATCCGCGCCAGACTGGCCGAGGAACATGCCCTGGAGCGGCTGCCCGAGACCCTGGACCTGGCAATGGAGCAGATCATCATTGGCGAATCTTTGGAAAAAGCAGCTGAGAACCTCGACCTCCAGCTTCAAACCTCGGAGTTCTTTCCCATGGGCCAGTCCCCTGTCGGCCTGGACCTGTCGCCGGAAGCAGTGGCCGTGCTTTTCGGGCTCCAGGACGGGGCCATTACCCAGACCCCGATCCTCATGGCCGACGGCTATCTGCTGGCCCAGCGCATCGACTTCGAACCCCAGCGAGTTCGTCCTCTGGAAGAAGTCCGGGAACGGGTCGTAGCCCAGTTACGCATGGAGAAGGCCAAGGAAGCCGCACGGGCCAAGGCCGAACAGGCTCTGGAATCGATTACCGCCGAAGCCTCGGAGATACCCAGTGAGCTGCGAACCAGCGCCCCTTTCGGTCGCCAGGGCTTCATTCCCGGCCTGGGCTTTCACCCGAACCTGGGGGCGGACGCCTTCGGTGCCCCGGTTGGCGACTGGCTTCTCCAGGTCTACGAGATGCAGGACGCGTTCATCGTCGCCCGGGTCCAGGAGCGCATCGCCCCATCGGAAGAACAATGGATCGCCGAACAGGACGAGTGGCGCGAAGCCCTGCTCCAGTCCCGCCGACGCGAGTTCATGCAGGCCTTTGTGGCCGAATTGCAAAGCAAGGCCGAAATTCGGATTCTGCGCCAGGACGTTCTGCGTCCCGCGCCGCGCTGACGCCCGATTGATTTGCCCCCCCTCGTCCCGTCACCCCAAGGAGGTTGACCATGTCCGATTCCCCGCTCAAGTTGTTCGTCGCCGCGCTGCTTGTCGCCGTTGGATTGGCATTGGGAGGCTATTTCATCGGAAAGGGATTCGTGGAAGGGAGGCTGGGTGATCGCTTCGTAACGGTCCGTGGGCTGGCTGAAACCGAGGTCAAGGCCGACTTGGCCATCTGGCCCATGCGCTTCGTGGCCACGGGCGACGACCTGACCAAGGTTCATGCCCAACTGGCCGCTGACGCCGATAAGGTCGTCCAGTTCATGGTCCGGCACGGCCTGCCCAGAGAGGCCGTGGAAGTGCAGTCCCTGGAGGTCACCGACCTGCTGGCCCAGGCCTATCGCTCCGGCCCGGTGGACTCCAGGTTCATCCTGACCCAGGTTCTCGTGGCCCGCACCGAAAACGTGGACCTCATCGCTTCGGCCAGCCAGAGGGTCAGCGAACTTGTGGACGCCGGGGTGGTGCTCAGCGCGGAATGGGGTGCCGGCGGTCCGGTCTATCTGTTCACCGGGCTCAACGACGTCAAGCCGGAGATGATCGCCGAAGCCACGGTGAACGCTCGCCTGGCCGCGGAGCAGTTCGCCGCGGACTCCGGCAGTCGGCTCGGCGGCATCCGCCGGGCCAACCAGGGCCTGTTCCAGATCCTGCCCCGGGACAATGCGCCGGACATGCAGGAACACAAGCAGATCAACAAGACCCTGCGCGTGGTGACCACGGTGGAATACTACCTGGACCAGTAGTTCCATATCCAATTCAACAATTCTCTTTCGGAGTCGCTATCGGGATCGGAATCGGGATCGAATTCAGGCCATTGGCACACAAAGGTTATCGATCCTGGTAGCGATCCCGACCCCGACTCCGACTCCGAAAAGAGAATGCTGACTTTCTCTCTCCCTCGTGTCCTCCCCCGCCGACCCCGCCTCACAGGCCTCGCCCCTGACCGCCGTGGTTCCCCGTGACCAGGGCGGTGCCAGGCTGGACCAGTTCTGGATGGGCCATGCCGAGGACCTGGGCGTGGCCCGCTCCCGCATCCAGTCCTGGATCAAGATCGGCTTGGCCCTGATCAACGGCGTCCCTTGCCTGCGTCCCGGACGCCGACTTGCTCCCGGGGACCGGCTGGAACTGCGGGCAGCTTCTCAGTCCTCCGAACTGAAGCCCGAGAATCGTGAATTGCGCGTTCTCTACCAGGACGACGACCTGGTCATCCTGAACAAGCCCGCCGATCTGGTGGTCCACCCCGCGGCGGGCCTGGACCAGGGCACTCTGGTCCATCGCTTGCTCCACCATTTTCCGGAACTCGCCGGGAAGGATGCCGGTGGTATGGATACATCTCGTCCCGGCATCGTGCATCGCCTGGACAAGGACACCACCGGCCTCCTGGCCATTGCCCTGAACGAACCGGCCCGGCTGCGTCTGGCCTCGGCCTTTGCGGCGCGGGAGGTGGAAAAGGTCTACCTGGCCCTGGTCCACGGCCGCCCTCGTGCCCAAGGCGTCGTGGACGCCCCCATCGGCCGGCACCCGACCTCCAAGACCCGCATGGCCGTGACCGAAAAGGGCGGCAAACCGGCGCACAGCGCGTACACGGTGCTCTGGACCGCGCCCGAGGACCGCTTCAGCCTGGTCCAGGTGCGCATAGCCAGCGGTCGGACGCACCAGATCCGGGTGCACATGCGCCATGTGGGCCACCCGCTGCTCGGCGACCCGACCTACTGCCCGGCGTCGTTCACGGGCTGGCAGCACGAGGTTCCCGGTATGAACGCCCTGCTCCGTCGCCCCATGCTCCACGCCTGGAAACTCGGCCTGCCCCATCCGCGCACCCACCAGCCTCTATCCTTCGTGCTTCCGCCGCCCAAGGACATGCTCCGGGTGATCCTGGCCGGCTCCCGAACCACCCAGCGCGTCGGCCTGACAGGTATGCCTGGATGCGGTAAAAGCCTGTTCCTGGCCGAACTGGCGGCCCTGGGCCTGCCAACCTGGAGCGCGGACAAAGCCGTGGCGGAACTGTATCAGCCGGGGCGGGACGGTTGGGAACTCTTGCGGAGAAATTTCGGGGATCGCTTTATTCCGGACCCCGAGGGGCCGGTGGACAAACGCGCCTTGTTGAACTCCTTGCGGGAAACACCGCGCCTGCGCCGGGAACTGGAAGCCTTGATCCACCCCCTGGCTAGGCGCCATCTCGAAGACTTCTGGCAAACCCACCGCAAGCAAAGGGTCGCGGCTGCCGAGGTGCCCCTGCTGTTGGAAACCGGGTGGCCTTCGGATTTCGACCTGATCGTCGGTCTGGCCTGCGATCCGGATCGCCGCCGAAATTGGCTGCTGACCGATCGAGGATGGGACGAAAACCTGCTGGCCGACGTGGAATCCTGGCAGTGGCCGGAAGCGAAAAAAATCCAGGCCTGCCATCTCGTCGTGGCCAACCCGGGCTCGCGAGACCAACTCGCCGGGAGAGCACGCGATCTGACCGTCGTCCTGCGGTGGCTGCGCAGACAAGCCGCCCGCCGTCTTCTGTCCCGGATCACCGCCCTGGTAGCTCCGGAACGGGATGCTTCCCGCGATCAGGAATGATGATAATCAGTTAGTTCGAGCCCAATTCGATAGTTGCCTTGCACCTGGATTCCCGCCTTCGCGGGAATGACTTAAATAGGCACACTCTTCCAAGCTCGTCATTCCCGTGAAGGCGGGAATCCAGTACATGCTTGCCGCAAATGTGCGAACAATTGCAACGAGGACACCTCAAAAGCCGCATAAGGGAAGAGCATGTTCCCGCTTCGAGACAACATCCCCAGCCGAAGCCCATCCTACGGCATGTGGCTGATCATCATCGCCAACACCTTGGTTTTCATCCTCCAGTTGACCATGACCGACCGGGAGTTGCTCCGCTTCACCCACGTCTTCGGCATGGTTCCGGCACGGGTCACCGACCCGGGCTGGGCCCATTGGATCGGCTACTCCCCGAATTGGACCATGACCCTGGTCACGCACATGTTCCTGCACGCCGGATGGCTGCACTACCTGCTGAACATGTGGATGCTCTGGATTTTCGGGGACAACGTGGAAGACGTGATGGGCACTCTGCGATTCGTCCTGTTCTACCTGCTCTGCGGAATGGGGGCGATTCTGGCTCATCTGCTTTTCAACCTGGACTCCCCCGTTCCCGTTGTCGGCGCCTCCGGAGCCATCGCCGGAGTCATGGGCGCATACCTCCTGCTCTACCCCCACGCCAGGGTGGTGGCCTTTGTGCCCATCCTCTTTCTGCCCTTCTTTTTCGAAATCCCGGCGGTGATCTTCTTAGGCATCTGGTTCCTGATCCAGATCGTCTCCGGCCTTTTCTCCTTGGTATTCCAGGGCATCGGCGGCGGCATCGCCTGGTGGGCGCACATCGGCGGATTCATCATGGGCATGGCCCTGGTCCGAATATTCCAAAAACGCGGTGCCTGCCTCCACTGCACCACACTGGAACAGTGGTTTCGGGATCATAGCCGGTGAACCAGGATGGCTTCCTCACTCCCCAAACGCCCGTTGCATCAAATACCGACCCAGCCCGCCCAATTCCTTTGGTGTGTACCCGAACACCGCGCTCCAGACCTCGTCAGACTCCATGCACAGGTACAGGTCCTGGAACCCGGCCCGGCGCAGCGCTTCGACCACGTGGCGCAGTTGGCGGACCCGCGGGGGACGGAGCAGGCGTTGCTTGCCGTCCAGACCGGTGATGAATTCGGCGTAGATGTAGCGGGCCTGGGGATGGTTTTCCTCGATGCGCTGCTTGAGTTCCGGCATGAAGCGCAGCGATCCCAGGCTGATATAGGCCACGTCCTCGGGCCGGAGATGGTCCGCGATCATCTCCACGGTTTGCGTGTAGCCGTGCTCCCAACCGGGAAACGGGATCACCGGGTCGAAGTGCAGGCAGACGCGGAAGCCGGCCTGGGCGCAGGTCCGAGCGGCGCGCAAGCGCTCTTCCAACGACGCGCTGCCGCCCTCTTCGCTGGCCTGGATCTCCGGCGCGTTCATGGACCAGGCCGGCAGGACCCGGTCCGGCCTGATCACCCGGTCCATCCAGCTCAGATCCACGACCTTGGATTTCAGTTCCAGGCAGGCTTGTGGATACGCGCCAAGGAACTCGACCAAATCGCGACTGTAGCCGGTCAACGGCTCCAGGGTCAGGGAATCGGTGAATTCCCCCGTGCCCAGTCTCCAACGCCGATCGGATCGCTCCCTGAAGGCCGACTCCAGCTCGGCGAACAAATCCGCCTGATTGGCCCAGACCTTGAGCACCCGGTCCTGAAAGTAGGCCTGAAGGATGCAGTAGGAACAGGACAAGGGGCAGTTCTCGCCGATATGCACGATCCGGTACCCGCAGCAGTGATAGTGCCGTGTCCCTGGGCAGGAACGCAAAAACCGGCCTTTGTAGTGCTTCAGATACACCACGCCCTGTCCCGCCTCGGCCTCGCCCCCGTCTCGCCCGGCACTTGCCCCGCGCCGCCCGATCTGGAGCGAACCCGCCGCCCCTTCATCATGGCCGCGAACCTCCACGGGCAGATGTGCCAGCCGCCCCAACACCCGCTTGGTCATGGGCGTATCCAGAACGGATTGATCCACAAGAACGCCCTTCAGGTCGCGAAGGTGCGCCGGCAGGGTAACGGGAGAAGCGGGATGTTGCATGTTCGTGGTCCGGTTGGAGTTGACTTCACGGCTTGCTTGGGCAAGGGAGTTTTTGCCGGATGCGGAGCACCGCGTCCAGTGCTCGAGATGTGATTTCCGGCCCATCGTCTTCGTCGGTCGCTTCCAACCAAGCCATCATGCCCACTCCCCCCGCCCCGCCCATCAGCGTCACCATTCTAACCAAGGACGCCCAACGCCTGCTCGTCGAATGCCTGCGGGCCGTCTCCGGTTTTCCGGACGTGGTCGTGCTGGACAACGGCTCCACCGACACCTCCCTGGACATCGCCGCGACCTTCGCCAACGTCCGCGTTTTCCAAGAGCCCTTCACCGGCTTCGGCCCCCTGCACAACCGGGCCTCGGAGTTGGCCGCCCACGACTGGATCCTGTCCATCGACAGTGACGAGATCGTCACCCCGGAACTCTTCGCCGAGATCGCCTCCCAAGAACTGGACCCGGACTGCGTCTACTCCTTCCCCATGGAGAACTACTTCAACGGTAAGCGCATCACCACCTGCGGTTGGCACCCGGACCGGCACGTCCGCCTGTACCATCGCGGGCGAACCCGGTTCACGGACGCGGCGGTGCATGAAGGCGTGATCACCGCCGGCTTGCGCGAAATCCGCCTCAATCATCCGGTCCGGCACTACTCTTACGCCTGCGTCGCCGACTTCCTGACCAAGATGCAGCGCTACACCGATCAATTCGCGGCCCAGCACGTTGGGAAAAAATCTTCCGGCCCGCTGAAGGCCGTGCTGCACGGCGGCTTCGCCTTTATCAAGTCCTACCTGCTCCAGCGCGGGTTTCTCCAGGGCTACGAGGGCCTGCTCATCTCGGCCTACAACGGCCACACCGCGTTCTACAAATATCTCAAGCTGTACGAGGCCAATCAGCGTGCTCGCCGTCCTGATGTACCATGACGTGGTCCCCGACGCAGGGAAGTACGCCAACGACCCCGCCCTGCTCCGCGCCCACCTCGAATACGTGCGCGACACCCATCCCGTGGTTCTGCCGGGAGAGCCGCTCCAGCCAAGCAAGCTCAATGTCTGCCTAACCTTTGACGACGCCCATGTCGGCTTCTTTCATTTCGCCTATCCGCTGTTGCGGGAGCTGGGGCTGAAGGCGGTGGTCGGCGTGTCCACGGACGTGATCCGGGAAGAAACCACCGCCCCGATGCAAGACCGCCTGCGCGTCTCTTCCCAAGCCGGGCGCAACGGGAACACGGCCTGTTTCTGCACGTGGCCGGAGCTGCGGGAAATGCAGGACAGCGGAGCCGTCCAGATAGCCTGCCACTCCGCCGGGCACGTGAACCTGACCGGATCGGGCGTGGACCTGGACCGGGAGATTCGAGGAGCCGGAGAAATCATCGCCGATCACCTTGGCCGATTCCCGAACACCTACGTCTATCCATCCGGCCTGCTGAACCGCCGGATCGACCGCCTCACAGCCCGCCATTACCTCTACCGGATGCGCATCGGCGCGGCCCTGAACCACGGCTGGCGCAACCCCGGAGGCGGCCCGCTCTACCGGCTCCAGGGCGACGGACTGCACGACGAGCGCGGCCCCCTGGGGGCGCTCTGGAAGCCGAGGCTTCGGTATTACTGGAATATATGGCGCGGAAGATGACCCGCACGGGCCAGCCCTCCCTGTTTTGCATCCGACCAGCTCCGCTGATACGCTTTTGCTGAAACGTGAAACAGGAATACGCGATCTTCTCGGAAAAAACCTCAAGCAAAGGAATACAACCATGATCAAGACACCTCTCGCTCCTCTCCCCGGAGTTCAATCCTGTCCCGGCCCCGTGGTCCTCGTGATCATGGATGGAGTCGGTCTTGGCCCTCGGGATGCCAGCGACGGCGTCTTCGTTTCCTATACCCCTATTTTGGATGCGCTACTTGAGGAACCGCTGATGCTCCCGCTCAAGGCCCATGGAACCGCAGTGGGGCTGCCCTCGGAGGACGACATGGGCAATTCCGAGGTAGGGCACAACGCTCTGGGCGCGGGGCGGGTCTTTTCCCAGGGGGCCCGCTTGGTCAACGAGGCCATCGCCTCGGGCCGAGTCTTTGAGGGCGAGGCCTGGGGCCGCGTGATCCAGTCCGGACTGGACGGCGGAACGGTGCATTTCATCGGCATGGTCTCCGACGGCAACGTTCACAGCCATATCGACCAACTCCGCGCCCTGCTGGACGGCTGCGTCCGGGCCGGAGTGCGCCGGGTCCGGGTGCATGCCCTGCTGGACGGCCGAGACGTGGATCAGAGAAGCGCGCCGCGCTACGTTGAACCGCTGGAATCCCGCCTGGCAGGACTGTCAACGGATGGAAGGGATTATCGGATCGCCTCGGGCGGGGGCAGGATGGTCACGACCATGGACCGTTATAACGCGAACTGGAAGGTGGTGGAAAAAGGCTGGCAGGCCCACGTCCTGGGTCAAGGGCGACCCTTTGCTTCAGCTTCCGAGGCGATTTCGACCTACTACCGGGAAAACCCGAAAATAACCGACCAGTACATGGACAGCTTCGTGGTCGTGGATTCCGACGGACCGGTGGGGACCATTGAGGACGGCGACGCCGTTGTCTTCTTCAACTTCCGCGGAGACCGGGCCATCGAGATTTCCCGAGCATTCGAAGAGGCGGACTTCTCCGAGTTCGACCGGGTCCGCCGTCCGGACGTGTTTTACGCCGGAATGATGCAATACGACGGGGACGCCTTGATCCCCAAGAACTTCCTCGTGGAACCGCCGACCATCACCGGAACCGTCAGCGAGCACCTCTGCGCCACGGGGATCACGTCCTTCGCCATTTCGGAAACCCAGAAATTCGGCCACGTGACCTACTTCTGGAACGGCAACAAGTCCGGATATATCGACAAAAAACTCGAGGCCTACGAGGAAATTCCCTCGGACAGAATCGCCTTCGACCTGCGGCCCTGGATGAAGGCCGCCGAGATCACGGACCGGGTCGTGGAGGTCATTGCCCAGGGCAGCCGCCGCTTCATTCGCCTGAATCTGGCCAACGGCGACATGGTCGGCCACACCGGAGTGGAGCCGGCGGTCCGGATCGCCGTGGCCACCGTGGATACCTGCCTGGAACGGATCCTGGACGCGGTGGCCCAGGCCGGAGGGATCGCCGTGGTCACCGCGGACCACGGCAACGCGGACTGCATGTGGACCGAGAAAAACGGCAATCGCTCCCCCATGGTCGCCCACACTCTGAGCCCGGTCCCGTTCATCGTCAAGGACTTCTGCGGCCGCAACGCCATCCAGCTCGCCCACGTTCCGGAACCAGGCCTGGCCAACGTCGCCGCGACCCTCTGCACCCTGCTGGGCCACGTTCCGCCTGAGGGTTACGAGCCTTCCCTGGTGACCGTAACGACCAAATAGCCTCTCCCGAGTCAACCGCCCGCTTCGCTCAAGGCTCGGGGGTCGCCAAGAAAAACACTTTTGAAAGCAGGGAAAAAGGTAACTACTCAGCTCATCCGAGAATAATTCGGACGGGATACCGGCCTTCGCCGGTATGACTGACTTGGAAACGACATGGTACGATACGTCATTCCGGCGGAAGCCGGAATCCAGTCCAGGTGGATGACCAAGTACCGAATGTGCTGAATAGTTACGGAAAAAGCTGCTTTCAAAAACGACTTGCCGTCCCGGCAAATTTGCCGTCAGGCGGCGAGCCTTTTGCCTTCCGCATCTTTCCAGCGGAAGGCAAAAATCTCTTCTTGGCGACCTTCGTGCCCTGAGCGAAGCGGGCGGTAAAATTCTTCAAGCGTCGACAGGTTTAAAGTCCTTCCCTTCATTTCGTCCGCATTCGGCGCACTCCGTCCCATTCCTCAGGAGCCGCCGGGGGATGGTCGCGACAAATTTCCAGATACCCGGCGGACGGGGGATCAACCTCGGCCAAGGCGGCGAACAACCGTGCGGCCTCGGTGAAATCGGCCCGGTAATAGGCGCGCAGCCCCTCGGCGAAGCGGTCCAGGTCGGCGGCTCTTGCGGATGCCTGATCCCTGCTCAGGGGCTCGTACACGGTCACCGGCTCGGCGCGGCCGACCACGGCCACCCGACCCAGTTCACGCATGGGGATATCGTCACTGGATTGTTCCAGGACCGCTTTTCTTGTGGCCTCGGAAATCAGGGTGAAGCTGCCGAACTGCTTGTTCACGCCCTCCAGACGCGCGGCCAGGTTCACGGCGTCGCCGAGCATGGAGTAGTCGAAGCGGGAATGGGAGCCCATGTTGCCCACCACGGCCGGGCCGGTGTTGATGCCGATGCGCATGAACAGATCATGGCCGGTTCGCTCCCGAAACCTCGGCCGCAGTTCGGCCAGCCGGGCTTGGCAGCGCAGGGCGGCCCGGACCGCGCGCCGGGCATGATCCGGCACGTCCAGGGGCGCGTTCCAGAAGGCGATGATCGCGTCGCCCTCGAACTTGTCCACCGTGCCGCCCTCGTCATGGATGATCTCGGTCATGGCCGTGAGGTAGTCGTTGAGCAAGGCGGTCAAGGCCTCGGGGTCCAGGTTCTCGGAAATGGTGGTGAAGCCCTGCAGGTCGGAAAAAAAGATGCTCAGCTCCTTACGCTCTCCGCCCAACTTGAGCTTGTCAGGATCGGCGATGAGCTGTTCGATGACCAGGGGGCTGAGATACTGCTGAAAGGCGTTCTTGATGAACCGCCGCTGCCGACCTTCGGTGGCGTAATTAAAAAGCAGGCCCAAAACCCCGGCCATGCCCACGCCGACCTCGGCCGCCACCAGGGGCGTCCACCAGCCGTTTTGATAGGCGAGCACGGCCAGGGCCGCGGGTACGGCCAGCAGCGCCAAAATGGCCATTGCTCCGGCCAGCGGCGAGCGCCACACGGCCAAGGCCAAGCCGGTGAGCAGGCACAGGCCGAGGATCAGCCCCACCGTGACCGGACCGGGAAGCTCGCGTTGAAAATCCCCGGACAGGAAGTTGTCCAGAAACGTGGCCTGGATTTCCACTCCGGGGTAGACCCCGCTGACCGGCGTGGGTCGCAGATCGAACAGTCCGGGAGCGGAAAAGCCGAAAAATACGTGTTTGCCTCGGAGTTCTTCCGGAGCGATCACCGCAGGCAGGTCTTCCAGCAGCCGCAGTTCGGACTGGATCACCGCCGCCGCGCTGTAGGCCGCATGGGTGCCGGAGGGCCCGCGAAAACGCAGAATGGCCGCGCCGTCGGCGTCCAAGGGAATGAAACGGTCGGACAGGGTCAGACCGCGCCGCTCAAGTAAGGCAGATGGAGAGGGTTGGTTCGCGTCGGAGGGGGCTTTGCCGGCCGCGAGGAACGCTGCCAGGCCCAGGGAGGGAACGGCCCGGCCGTCGAAGACGTCCAGGGGCCGCATCCTGCGGAACACGCCGTCCATATCCGGCCGCAGCTGCACGTTGCCCAACACGCCCGCCGCCGCGGCCAGTTCAGGGCGCGGCGGGCTGATCCGGGTGGCCAGAAGATGGGGGGCCGCGCCGGGCCACTCGTCCAGACCGGCCACGCTCCAGGCGGGTTCGGGAAAGCTTTCAGGCCAGCCGGGCAGTCCGCCCGCTGCGGCACGGCTCAGAAACAGGGCCAGGGCCGTGGGGCCGAAGGAGGCCAGAGACTCGGCCAGCACGGCGTCGTCCTCAACCCCGTAGGCCGAAGGCTCCAGGAAGAGCACGTCAAAGGTCAGGGAGGCCACCTGGGCCCGGCGGCAAAAGTCCACCACCGCCGAGTAGACCTCACGGGGCCAGGGCCAGCTCAGACCGCCTTGCTCCTGCCCCCAGTCCAGGCTTTGCTGATCCAAGAGGATCAGGGCGATGTCCTCCGTGGCCGACCCCGGAGCGGCCAGCCAGGCCACGCGCATGTCCCAGGACTTGGCCTCCCAACGATCCCAGAGGCCCAGACTCCAGGGCAGGAGCGCCAGGAACGCGGCGGCTAGGCCGGTGATCGCGGCCTGGCGAAGGATCTTGGCGGTCAGGAAGGGCTTATCCGGCTTCTTTGGAAGCATCTCCGCATTCCCCGTCGCGCTGGAGGCATTGTTCTTGAGCCGCCCGCTTCGCCCAAAAAAGGACAACGCAAAGGGCTCCAAGAAGGAAAACATCATTCCCGCATTGGGACAATGCGGGAAACACGCTTCTTATCAGAGCAAGACGCGGAACCGTCAGCCGGAGTGAAGGCTACGGACGAACCTTGAGGACTTGGCCAGGGTTGATCCGGTCTCCGGAAATGTTGTTCAACCGGCGCAGGTCGTCCACGCTCACCCCGTAGGCTCGGCTGATCCGGAACAGGGTTTCGCCGGGCTGTACTTCGTGGGTCACCGGTCTGGATGCAGCCGGGCGTTGCTGCTCGGTCGGCCCCGGGGCAGGCTGAGGAGCGGGAGACGGGGTCGCGACGGCCTGCTGCTGCCGGGGCTGGGCCGGTTGCTGGGCGGGCTGTTGCACCGGTTGAGGGGCGGGCTGCTGTCTGGCTGGCTGGGTCGCGGCTTGGCGCTGTTCCGGGCGCGGCGTGGACTCGGCGGCTTGCTCCTTCATTTCGCGCGAAAGCTTGTCCACCCGCATGGTCAAGATGCTAAAATCTCCCTGCATCCGCACCAAGGCCTGCTGCCGCCCACTCTCCTGATTTTCCAACCCGACAAGCTTGGTCTCGATGACCTCCAGCCGAGCCAGGATATCATGAAGATCACGATCCGATTTACTCCCTCCGCCGGAAGAGGCGATGATCACCAGCAGAACCAGCACAAACAGGCCGACGCCTCCCAGGATCACATATTTCCCTCTTCCTTCGAGCGTGTCTCGCAACGTCCCCCGCTCCTCTTCGGGAGCTTCGACTTCTTGGCGCTCTTGCTCCATGGACTCCAATTTCTGCAACCAGCTTTTCTTATCCATAACAATGTACTCCCATTGGTGGTGTTGTTTCCATCATATTTTCAAAAATCCTTTCAAGTTGCAAGCATCCTCAATCATTTTCCAGAGCAAAGCAACCGTGAGAGCAAACCTGCCCCTGACCTTTTTCTCTCTCTAGCCGTCCACCTCCGCGGGAGTTCAGTTGATAAGCCTTCCGCTCTCCAGTGAGACAACCATCTCATAGCCCACGCCGTTTTCCGACGGCATCCCCCCGACACGATCAAACCCCGAACTGCGGGCATCCCGAAGATCCTCAACGACTTCCTCTCCCCCCCTGAACAGAAACAACGCCTCCATGTCGGGCAGGGATTCCACGAGTTCCAGGCCTTTTTCAACGCCGAGCACCATCAGCCCAGTGACCAGAGCGTCGGCCAGGGTCGCGTTTTCGGCCAGGACGGTGACGCTGGCCACGCCATTTTCCAGCGGGCGGCCGGTGCGTGGGTCCAGGATGTGGCTGAAAAAATGTCCATCACGTTCGAAGAATTGCCGGTAGTCGCCGCTGGTCAGTACAGCGCCGCGGCCAGGGCGCAGCACCAGCAGGACCTCGTCCCAGTCTTGGCCTCGTTCTGGTTGGTTCACCCCGATGCGCCACGGCTCCCCTTCCGAGTTGCGTCCGGAAACACGGACGTCGCCGCCGATGTCCACCAGAAAGTCTCGAATCCCTCGGTCCACCAGCAGTTCGGTTAGCGCGTCCACGGCAAACCCCTTGGCCACGGCCCCCAGATCCAGTTGCACGTCCGGATGCAACTTGCCCAGCCGTCCGGGTGTCGAGGCGTCAACCCTGTGCAGCCCCACTGAGGCCAGTGCATGGCGCACGGCTTCTTCCGAGGGAGGATGCCGCGTTTCCCGGTTCGCGGCTCCCGGGCCGAAGCCCCAGAGGTCCAGCAAGGGTTTGACCGTCGGGTCGAACGCTCCTCCGGTCTGATCGTAAATCTGAGCGGAAACGCGGAGGACGTACTCGAAGTCTTCGGAGATGGGCATGGATTCGCCCATGGCCAGGGCGTTGAACCGGGAGATTTCACTTTCCGGGCGATAGACGGACATGGAGGCGTTGATTCGCTCCAGGCGGTCGCGGATGGCCTGATCCAGGCCGGAAAGGGCCGAAGCCGGGGGATTTATCGTGCGCACCGCGTACGCCGTGCCCATGGTCGTCCCGCGAAAGACATGTTCCGAGGGTTGGTCGCAGCCAAAGAGCAACGACAGAATTCCGGTCAGTAGAGCAACGCGAAGTGCGTGGGAAAAACAGATACGGCGATTATCCGGAAAAGTATGAGATGGAGTAATCAGTTTCTTTCCTTCCAGCAGAGAGGATTGCGGCTACCGTGCATCACAGCAACGACAATAATAAATCCATCGAGGATTCGGTAGTATATTGCAAAGGGAAACTTACCGATCAATGCTCGGCGAGTATCCCGATGAACAACAGGATACATAAGTGGATTATTCTGAATCGCATCCAGCGATTCATCAATTTTATCCAAGAATTCATGTCCGAGACCAAGAAATTGCTTTTCATACCATACAGATGCATTTTCGATATCCGTCTCGGCTTCTTTTCTGAATCGCACTATATGCTGCACAGCTTTTCTCGAACTCTCTCGATGACTATTTTGGCATCAGTCCCATAGTCAAGGTCCGACTCAAACGCATCAAGGCGAATATTCAGCAATTCCCGTTGAGCGTCGCTTATCTCAATGAGCTGTTGGTCAGCCGCGATGGAGTCCCAAATTTCCTCAACAATCCGTATCCTTTGATCAACGGGTATTTCACGTAACTCAAGATTGTGCATGACCTCTCCCCGTGTGTCATGTTGTGAAAAAACGTTGCGTACCGGACAAAAGCCCTCAATTCATGTACCAGCCCAGAACACGCCAGGAGATGTGCCCTGCTTGGTCCACGTCGTACTCCAGCCAGAGATTGCCGCGGACGTGGCCGTCCTCGAACCCGGCCAGAACCCATTTGTCGGTGAGCACGTAGGTTTCTCCGGTGATGATGTGCATGCTGCCGCCGAAAAAGGCCTCGGCCGGGATCAGGTCCGAGCGGTCGGCGAGGTCCTGGATCAGGTCGTAGACCGGGTTGGACAAGCCCTTGCGCTGCAAGCGGCGCAGCTCGAACTCGCTCAGCCTGGGCTGGATTTCGCGCTGAATGGAGAGCAGCGGAGCCAGGTTGGCCACGTCCAGCTGCTCCCGTAAGTCACGGCTTTCCATTTCGCACAGGCGCAGAGCGTCCCGGGATTGGTGCAACTTGGCGTAGAGAGACAGGCAGGCTACGGCCAAGGCCAGGGCGACGACCCAGGGGAGGATATGTATGGAACGGGTGATCACCTGAGCCTGCCTGTTTCGCCCGCTATGCCCGTCGTGCCTATACCCCTCGGGGCCTCTGTTTGAGGATGAATGCCGAGCTTCCGGGCCAAGCCCGCTGCTTCAGGAAACTTCCGGCTCAATTCCCAAAGCCGGTTCTCCACGACCCACAGATTGAGCGGCACGGCCAGGGCCACGATGCGTTCCAATATTTGGCCCGCCTCGGCCCAGTCCGGTTGCTCGAAAGACAGCAGTTCCAGAAGGTGCCCGGCCAGGCGGATATCGAATTCCCTCAGCGGTCGCCAGTTGGTGCGCAGAAAGGAGAGGAATTCCTCCTGGTCGTCAGCCCCCCGACCCAGGACGAGTACAGCCCAGGCCAGAGCGGGAAGGTTGAGCATCCAGACATCCTCACGAATCGGACGATGCTGGTCTTCCTGATAGCCTTGAAAATGGCCCGAGGCCGACCTCGCGAATCGAAGCTGCCCCAGCCACCAAGCCTGAGTTTGGCGTTCCAACAAGGCCAGGGAGACTAACTCACGCCTGTTCCAGGCCAAGTCCGCCACGGAGCAGGAATGCACGGCTCCTTCCGGGGTATTCACGGTCACGACGCCGACGCCCCGCTCGACTTGCTCCGCCTTCCAACTCCAGGAGAATGCCTCGGCGACTCCGGTGTCGGACCACGTCAGCCGACCGCGACCCCGAACCTCCGGTCCGTCGGGCCCAGGCTCCAACTCCGGCTCCAGGACCAGTTCCGCTCCAAGCCAGTTTCGCTGGATGGATCGCCCGTGATCACGGCTCAAGACCGGGCCATCTTCATCCACGCCGTCCATGAGCAGGCCGAGCTGTGTCCAGGAAGCTAGGTTCATGCTTCGGGGCAGGACATGGGTGCCCCACAGGTCCGCTCCCGTGCCCTTGCCCGGGATGTTCGACTCCGCCGCGGCCATGATCCGAACGAAATCCGGTGACCAGTCTCCGGATCCGGTGGACTGGGCCAGTTCCATGGAGCGCAGGGCGTAGGCCATGGCGTTGAGGGGCTCCACCCGGCTGATCTCGTCGAAGAACCAGGCGCAACTGGCCAGGGAGCACATGGCCCATTCCTGCATGGCCAGCAGGTTGACGGCGGTTTTCCGCTCCTCCGGAGAAAGTCCTGGAGTGGCATGCTGGTCGAGAAAATCGGTTCGCGAGACGCCATGAGCCAACACCCGGCCATAATCCAGCAAGGCTTGTCGGGGGTCGGTGAAACAGCCCCGCCCAACAGTGAAATAATGCTCGTCCACGCGCTGCTTGTTGCGATGCAGGGCATCGCGTAGCGGCCCGCGCCAGCGTTGATTCCAGCCTGGATGCCCGCCGTCGGCGCAGCCGCAATCCGAGCGCCAGCGCTCCACTCCATGGACGCAGCTCCAGGAGGACGGCTCATGGAGCAGTATTCGGCGAGCGGGCGGATTGTCGGCCAGATAGGCCGCGAAGTTGGTCAGGCTCAATCCATCCCGCCCCCGGCGAATCTGCTCCAGGACATAAGCCAGGGCCATCTCTCCGAAGGAAAAATGGTGACCGTAGGTCTCACCGTCCGTGGCCACGCAGAGCAGGCCCCGGTCCGCGGCCTGGGTAATCCGCTGGAAGTAGCGCTCACCGTCTTCCAAGAGCCGTTCAAAGGCCACGGCCTGGGAAATCGGCCCGTGATAAAAAAACACGGCCAGCTCCCGCCCGGAAGACAACGCGGCGGCATACGGCTCGCGAATGTCCAGACTGGTTTCATCCACGTCGCGCTGGTTCGCGCCGTCCATATCCGCCACGGCCCGGGCTTGGCGCGGGGCCAGGACCACGAAGCGGAATCCGGCCTGGGCCACGGCTTCCAGGGTCGGCATGTCCACGGCTGCTTCGGAGAGCCAAAGCCCTTCCGGATCACGCCTGTAACGGACCCGAAAGTCCGCCGCGGTCCAGGCCAGTTGCGCTTCCTTGTCCAGGGGCGAGGCCAGGGGCATGATGATGTGATGGTAACATTGGGCCAGGGCATTGCCGTGTCCCCAGCGCTCCAGGCTCTGGCGGTCGGCATCCAGAATCCGGGCATAGCACGCGGGATCGGCCTGTTCCAGCCAGGAAAGCAGGGTCGGGCCGAAATTGAAGCTGGTCCAGGCGTAGCAATTGACCAAGTCCGTGATCCGCCCCTGGGCGTCCCTGCGTCTGGCCCAGGCCAACGGCGCGTAGGACTCCTCCAAAATCCGCTGGTTCCAGTTCAGCCCCGGCGCGGCACTGCCCTCGGGCAGCAGCTCGCGCAGCCACGGATCAACGCGCGGGGGCTGATAGTAATGCCCATGGATGCAGACCTTACGCGTGGTCGTCATGCTCGTTCCTCCACTTCCCCGGTCGTTTCTTCCCGGATTCTATCCCTGGCCTCCCGGCCGCTAAAGCCTCGTTTGGCTGCGAAAAACTCCAGGTTCTCCTCGGCATCGCAGGGACGCAGGTACAGCGGTTCGATGGGCGTTAAGCCGAATGTGGCGTTCATGGCCGCCTGAATCAAGACGTGGCTTTGGGGAGCATCCCAGGAAGGATCAAGAATGCGCGCCTGGGGCAATCCGGCTTTGATCCACTCCAGGTTGCGCCGCACCCCGCTGCCCAACAGATACAACGGATGGTCGTCATTGCCCAAAACCGCATGGAGATCGTCCGGAACGTCCACGGCCAGAATTCGCGGATCGTTCAGGGGCATGACGCGAGGTTCGGTCGAGATTTCCCGGGAAGCAGAAGGGACGGTGATCTGAAACGACTGGGCATGGACCAGCCGGGTCCGGGCATGGGTCAGTACGGCCAAGCGGCCCTGGAGCAGCGGGGCCGGGCCAGCGGCCAGCAAAGGCAGGTAATCCAGCCCGGTCATGGGCAGGCCCGCGCCCAAGGCCAGACCATAGGTCGTTGCCAGACAAAGGCGCAGGCCGGTGAAATTGCCCGGCCCCCGGACGCAGGCGATGCCGGAAAGATCGTGCATTTTCAGCCCGAGAAGATTGAGAGCTTGCTCCAGGGCCGGGACCAGAAAGCGCATTACCCGTGCCGGAGCAGCCCATTCCTGGTGCAGGACCAGGGAGGTTCCCTGAGACAGAACTATCTGGACCCGATCCTCCACGCCGTTCAGCGTCAGCAGGAGGCGCTGAGATGAACCACCGTCGCTTCCAGCAATACTGGCCCCCGTGGAAACACGGTCACTTGAAGAAGCGATGGATGTCATTGAACACCGCGAAGGTCATCAGCGCGATCAGAAAGGCGATCCCGATCTTGTAGGCGATTTCCTGCATCCTGGGGTTGAGCGGTTTCCCGGTGATCGTCTCGATGGTGTAGAAGAGAATGTGCCCCCCATCCAGAACTGGTATCGGCAAAAGATTCAGCAGGCCGAGATTGATGCTGATCAGCGCGGTCAGGGCCAGCAGGTTGGTCAGCCCTTCGGAGGCCTGCTCGCTGACAAGTTGGGCGATGAGGATCGGTCCGCCGATGTTGTCCGCCGGAATGATCCGTTCGATGAGTTTGATGATTCCCTGCACCGTAAGCACGACGATGGTCCAGGTCTGTTCCGCCCCGGCGATCAGGGCCGTGCCCGGACCCAAGGCGATGGATTGAGTCTGTCCCGAGGCCGTGATGCCCAGCATGGCCACCTTGATGTCCTCGCCGAACAGGTTCTGGCGGACCTCCACCCGGGGCTGGGCCGAGACGTCCACCACCCGGTTCTCCCGCTGCACTGTCAGGAGCATGGTTTGCCCCTCGGACTGCTGAATACGCTCGGCCAGTTCGCTCCAATAGCGGATGTCCTGGCCGTTGACACTCAGGACCATATCCCCGTCCCGCAGATCCGCGGCCTGGGCCGGACTGTCCTCCAGTACCTGACCCACTACGGGCAGCAATTCCTGCTGTCCGTGCGCCCAAAAAAGCCCCCAGTAGATGACTACGGCCAGGACAAAGTTGAAGACCGGGCCGGCGGCCACCACCAGGATACGTTGCCAGGGCGGCCGGAGGCTGAAACTGGATTCAGGCGGAATCCCCTCGCCCAGCTCGTCCTGGGCGCTCTCTCCGGCCAGCTTGACGTATCCGCCCAGAGGAACGGCGCAAAGCCGATATTCCGTGTCGCCGTATTGGAACCCGAACAGCTTCGGCCCGAATCCCAGCGCAAAAACCGGCACGCCGATCTTGAACAGCCGGGCCACGAGGAAGTGGCCCAGTTCATGAAAAAAAATCAGAACCCCAAGGACGAGAATAATGGCTAAGACGCTTTGCATTCGAAACTCAATGGCTGTTTGGTTGGAAGGAAGCTCCGGCTCGTCTCGACATGTGGTGGAAACAATCGATCAATTTCAGTCGGCTGTCCATCTCGGTGGAGCGGGAGCAAGCGAAACGGTTTTGGGAGATACTTTGAGACTTCCCGGCCGCAAGTCAAGTCTTGCCAAGGAAACTCAGACCCCGGCGGTGATTTCGGCCGAACGTCGCGTCTGGCCCTGGACGAGAGCGCTCAGTTCCAGGACGCCTTCCAGGGAATCCACTGGCTGCCCGGCATGGTCGTCAAGGGCGTAGCGGATCAGGGCCGGGATGTGCATGAAGGGGATGCGTTCGCGCAGGAACAGGTCCACGGCGGCCTCGTTGGCCGCGTTCAGGACCACCAGATGGCTTGGGCCCGCGCGGTACGCCTCCCGAGCCAGTTCCAGACAGGGAAAGAGATCGGTCCTAGGCTCACGAAAAGTCAGTGTTCCAGCCTGTAGCAGATCCAGGGGGGCCAGGCTCAATCCCAGACGCTCCGGGTACCCAAGGCAATGGGAAATGGGCACCTGCATGTCCGCGGGACCCAAGTGGGCCAGCAGAGAGCGATCCGTGAATTCCACCAGGGAATGAACAATGCTCTGGGGGTGGATCAGCACGGCCACCTGATCCATATCCAGGCCGAACAGCAGGCAGGCCTCGATCACTTCCAGACCTTTGTTCATCAAGGTCGCGGAATCCACGCTGATCTTCGCGCCCATGGACCAGTTGGGATGAGCCAGGGCCTGACCCACCGTGACCGCGTCCAGCTCAGCCGCGTCCATATCCCGAAACGGACCGCCCGAGGCCGTGAGGATGATCCTCCGCAAATTGGAGGACGTTTCCCCGTGCAAGGACTGGAACACCGCGTTGTGCTCCGAGTCCACGGGCAGGATCATGGCCCCGTATCGGCGGCAGGCGTCGCGGATCATGGCTCCGGCCAGGACCAGGGATTCCTTGTTGGCCAGGGCGATGATCTTCCCGGCCCGGGCCGCGGCCAACGTGGCCGGTAATCCGGCAGCGCCCACCTGAGCGGAGAGGACCATTTCGGCTTCAGGCATCCGGGCCAACCCCTCGTAGCCCCCCTGTCCGTGAACGATGTCCGGAGCATAACCGGAGGGCAACAGCCCCCGCAGTTCCTCGGCCAGGGCCGCGTCCAGCACGGCCAGCACCCCGGGCCGCCACCGCGCGGCCTGTTCGGCCAAAAGCCGGACGTTGCGTCCTCCGGCCAGTCCCAGCACGAAAAAACGTTCCGGATGTTCGCCGATCACCGCCAGGGCGCTGCGACCGATGGAGCCGGTACTGCCCAGGATGACCAAGCCGCGCGGTACGGACGTCGCGGCCGAAGGCAAGGCGCTGATGTATCGGCAAGCGTGGAGGGATGGCATGGAGGGCGAAATTGAAGCGATGAAGGACTGGGGCACAATCTAAAAGAAAGGATAAACAAGGCTCAAAGCCGCATACGCCGGTAAAACAAAAAGCAGACTGTCGATACGGTCCAGAATGCCGCCGTGACCGGGCAGCAGGGTTCCGGAATCCTTGACGCCCTGGGAGCGCTTCACGGCGGATTCGAAAAAGTCCCCCACCTGAGCGGCCAGGTTCAAGGCCACGCCGAGGAGGATGAACGCCGACATGCTCGCCGTACCCCAGGCAAGCCCCACGATCAGGCAGGCCCCAACGCAGGCCGCCATGCCTCCGGCGCTGCCCTCCCAGGTCTTCTTGGGACTGATGGACGGCCAGACGTGGCGGCGGCCCAACTTGGAGCCGGTGTAATAGGCGGCCGTGTCGGAGAGAAACGCCGCGGCCACCACCAGCAGCAGTTCCGGCCACGCCAGCCCCAGGGCGAAGTGAAGCAGCAAGGGCAGATAGCAGCAGCCCAGAAAAAGCAGCAGCACGTCCGGAAACGACGCGGTTTCGGGATCAGCGCTATAGTTGACCAGAAACAGAACGCCGAACAGGCAGAACAGCCCGGCCAGGGCCGCCGGTGCGGCGGTCGGCGCCAAGTATGCGGCCAGCAGAAAAAGCGCCCCGCCGACGACGCCCAGCAGTTTCCACCCCGGTCGCTCCTGTTTCCAGAACATGGAATACAATTCCCATTGGCCCAGCGCGGCCAGGATCATCACAAGAAGCAACAGCGGCACCCCGCCGGAAAACAGAATCCAGAGCAGGATGGGCAACGGAAGCAGCCCGGTCAACAGGCGTTTGTGGTGCGAGGTCAGGGGCATGATGATGCTGGTCGGAGGTTTGTGGCGAAGATGGGATTCAAGGATGGAAATGGCTCTGGAAACGGGAAGGGTCAGGCCGCGGGTTGCTCCAGCCCCCCGAACCGTCGGGAACGTCTGGAATACTCGTCCAGGGCCGCTTGCAGGCAGTCTTCGTCAAAGTCCGGCCACATCACCGGCGTGAAGACCAGTTCGCTGTACGCGGCCTGATACAGAAGAAAATTGCTCAGCCGCTGCTCCCCGCTGGTCCGGATGATCAGGTCCGGGTCCGGCTGGCCGGCCGTGTCCAGATTGTCGGCCAGGAGTTGTTCCGTGATCCTCTCCGCGGGTATGCCCTGGCTGACGAGCTTCCGGCAGGCCCGGACGATCTCTTCGCGGCCGGAATAGTTCAGGGCCAGATTGACGACCATGGACTTGCAGTGGCTGCTCTTGGAGCAGACGTGCCGCAGGATCTGGCGCAGGGCAAAGGGGAGTTCGTCCCAGTCTCCGAGCACGTGCAGCCGGATATCCCGCTCCAGCAGGGAGTCCATCTCGCTCTTGAGATAAGACTGGAGCATCTCGAACAAAAACGAGACCTCCTCCCGGGGCCGGGACCAGTTCTCCTTGGAAAACGTATAGAACGTAACATGCGGGATGCCGAGCTTGCGGCACTGGGTGACGATCTTGCGGGCGGAGCGGGTACCGGCTTTATGGCCTTCGGTGCGCGGCAGGCCGTGGTGTTCGGCCCACCGCCCGTTGCCGTCCATGATGATGGCGATATGCCGGGGGAGGGAGGACAAGTCGGCTCAAATCTCCATGATTTCTTTTTCCTTGACCGCGAACACTGCGTCAGTCTTGGCGATGTAGTCGTCCGTCAGCTTCTGGACGTCGTCCTGGGTCTTGCGAAGCTCGTCCTCGGTGATCTCCTTGGCCTTTTCCTGCTTCTTCAGCGCATCATTGGCGTCGCGCCGAATATTGCGGATGCCGACCTTGGCCTCCTCGGTGAACTTCTTGGCGATCTTGACCAGTTCCTTGCGCCGTTCCTCGGTCAGAGGCGGAATGATAATCCGCAGGGTCTTCCCGTCGTTAACCGGGTTCAGGCCCAAATCAGACTTGAGGATGGCCTTTTCCACATCCTTGAACGCTCCGCGATCCCAAGGCTGGATGGAGATGGTCCGGCTGTCCGGGATGGAGATGGAAGCCAGTTGATCCAAAGGGGTCGACGTGCCGTAATAGTCCACCCGAATCCCGTCCAGCAAGGCCCCGGAGGCCCGACCGGTGCGCAGCCTTTTGAATTCCCTGTCCAGGCTTTGCAGGGACTTTTCCATGCGTTCCTTGTTGTCGTCCAGTACGGATGCCATGCTTACTCTCCTCCTGTGACCAGTGTTCCCGTCGGCTCTCCCAGTGCGACCCGCTTGATGTTGCCCGCGGTGAAGAGGTTGAAAACCACGATGGGCAGATTATTGTCCATGGCCAGGGAAATGGCCGTGGAGTCCATAACTTGCAGGCGCTTTTTCAGAACGTCGATGTAGGAGATGTGCGAGAACAGCTGGGCGTCTTGATCCTTTTTCGGATCTTTATCGTAGACTCCGTCCACCTTGGTGGCCTTGAGAATGGCCTGGACCTTGAGTTCGGCCCCGCGCAAGACCGCGGCAGTGTCCGTAGTGAAGAACGGGTTGCCGGTGCCCGCGGCGCAGATCACCACCCGCTTTTTCTCCAGATGCCGGATGGCCCGGCGGCGAATGTAGGGCTCGGCCACCTGCTGCATGGGGAAGGCGGTCATCACCCTGGTGGTCAGCCCCAGCTTTTCCAGCCCGTCTTGCACGGCCAGGGAGTTGATCACCGTGGCCAGCATGCCCATGTAGTCGGCCCCGGCCCGGTCCATGCCACGGGAGGCGGCTGAGAGGCCGCGGAAAATATTTCCTCCGCCGATCACCAGGGCCAATTCGACACCCAGTTCGGCGACCTCGACCATTTCCCTACAGAACGTATCGATGGTCTCGGGGTCGATCCCGAACTGGTTGGGACCGGCCAGGGCTTCGCCGCTGATTTTCAGCAATATCCTGGGATAGCGCAGTTCTGTCATGCCTACTCCAGCGGCCCGGGCCGCCCGTTGAACGTGTTCACCGTGGGGGCGCGGCGCGCCGTGTCCCCACGGTCATCTGTCTTTTGTTACGCTTCTTCGCCCGATATTATGCTTCTTCGCCCAGGGCCATCCGCACGACCCGTCCGACCTGGATATTTTCGCCGAGCACGGCGATGGTTTCGGTGATCAGATCTTTGACCTTGCGGGAGTCGTCTTTGATGAAAGCCTGCTCCAGGAGGCAGACTTCCTGGGCGAACTTGTTCATCCGACCTTCCACGATCTTGGGGATGATGTTCTCCGGCTTGCCCTCGTCCCGGGTCTGCTGAGTGACGAATTGGCGCTCCCGCTCCAAAACGTCCTCCGGAATGTCCTCCGGAGCCACGCACAGCGGAGCCGTTGCCGCCACCTGCATGGCCAGATCCTTGGCCAACTCCAGGAACTTCTCGTTCTTGGCCACGAAGTCGGTCTCGCACTTCAACTCGACCATCACCCCGATCTTGCCGTTGGAGTGGATGTAGGACCCGATATACCCCTGGGACGTGGCCCGGCCGGACTTCTTCTGGGCCTTGGCCAAACCTTTTTCACGCAGCCAGAGCTTGGACTTTTCCTGATCCCCGCCACACTCCTGCAGCGCTTTTTTGCAATCCATCATGCCCGCGCCGGTACATTCGCGCAGCTCCTTTACCAAACTTGCGGAAATAGCCATTTATTTCTCCTCCGTAGCGTCTATTTCAATTTCCGTTTCAGCCCCTTCGTCTTCCGCGGCGGCCTGGGTCAGCGCGGCCCCGGCGGACTTTTCAGCGACCTGGTCCATGTCGCGCATCCTGGCGGCGCCCTCGGTGCAGGCGTCGGCGATGCTCGCGGAGAACAGCTTGATGGCCCGGATTGCGTCGTCGTTGCCGGGAATGATGAAGTCGATCAGGTCCGGATCGCAGTTGGTGTCCACCACGGCGACCACCGGAATGTTCAACTTGCGGCATTCCTGGATGGCGATGTCTTCCCGGTTCGGGTCAATGACGAAAGCCGCCTGGGGCAGGGATTCCATGTCCTTGATTCCGCCCAGGGCCAGGTTCAACTTTTCCACGTCGCGCTGCATGCGCACGATTTCTTTTTTGACGAACCGGTTGATGGTTCCGTCCTCGAACATGGTTTCCAGCTTCTTCAAACGCTGAATGCTGCTGCGAATGGTCTGAAAGTTGGTCAGGGTACCGCCCATCCAGCGATGAGTCACGGAAAACATGCCCACCCGCGCGGCTTCCTGCTTGATGATCTCACGGGCCTGGGGCTTGGTGCCCACGAACATGACCTTGCCGCCCTGGGCCACGGTATTGGCGATGAAGTCGTGGGCCTTCTGGAACATCTTCACGGTCTGCTGCAGGTCGATGATATGGATGCCATTGCGCGCGCCGAAAATGTACGGCCGCATCTTGGGATTCCAACGCCGGGTCTGGTGACCGAAATGCACGCCGGTCTCCAACATCTGCTTCATTGTCACGTACGCCATTACACTACTCCTTAGAACTGGTGGGTTTTTCCTCCACCCTCCGAACCTTGAACCCGCTCACTTTCGTCACGGACGAAAGACCCTCGGGCTCCACGGAGGATGTGCGAATTTCGAACCGTGCACAATTAGGCTAAAAATGAACAACTGGCAAGCAAAAAAACAAGCAGCCTCCTGTCGAACGCATCGAAACCCTTTACAGACGTTTCGGATTGCGATACCCAATTTTTCATAGCTGGGGGAGCCGTAAGGCTGAGAGGGGGCACGCGCCCCGACCCTTGGAACCTGACACGGATCATGCCGTCGTAGGGAAGCACCGCGAGAGACCGCCTTTCCGGACCGCAGAGCTTCACGCCAGGTTCCGAAAAGGCGTTTTTTATTTGCCAATCGGGGGGGGGCATGATGCAGGTGATCATCAACGGCAAGCCGGAAGAGATCTCAACGGGGGTCACGCTCCTGGAAGTCATTGAGACCAGAAAGTTGGATCCGACCAGGGTCGTGGCCGAGTTGAACCGGGAGGTCGTGCCTGGTGAACGTTTCGCGAACACGGTCATGAATGAAGGCGATAGTCTGGAACTGCTGCAGTTCGTGGGAGGTGGCTGATGCGGGACATGATGGACGACCTGTTCGAGATCGGCGGGGAGCGCCTGGGCAGCCGTTTGCTCACTGGAACGGGCAAGTACGGCGACGACGCGGTTATTCCTGATGTCTGCGTGGCCTCCGGGTCCGAGGTGATCACCGTGGCCTTGCGGCGGGTGGATTTCCAGGCCGCAACCGGCAACGTCATGGACCACATCCCCAAACACATGCGCCTGCTGCCCAACACCTCCGGCGCGCGCACCGCGGACGAGGCCGTGCGCATCGCCCGGCTGGCCAGGGCCATGGGATGTGGGAACTGGATCAAGATCGAGGTCATCGCGGACAACAACCACCTGCTCCCGGACGGATACGCCACGGTGCGGGCCACGGAAGTCCTGGCCGCCGAAGGGTTCGTCGTCCTGCCCTACGTCAACGCGGACCTGTATGTGGCCCGTGACCTGGCTTCCGCCGGAGCCGCGGCGGTGATGCCCCTGGGCGCACCCATCGGTACTAATCGCGGCCTGCAAACCAGGGAGATGATCCGTATCCTGATTGAGGAGATCGACCTGCCGATTATCGTGGACGCCGGGCTGGGCCGGCCTTCCCATGCTTGCGAGGCCATGGAGATGGGCGCGGACGCGGTGCTGGTGAACACGGCCATTGCCACGGCCGCCGATCCCGTGAGCATGGCCAGAGCCTTTGGTGAAGCCGTGCGGGCCGGGCGGCGCGGGTTCCTGGCCGGGGCCGGACTACAGCGCCTGAAGGCCGAGGCTTCCTCGCCATTGACCGGCTTTCTGGAAGGATAATGCCCATGAGTTTTGCCGAAGTCATGGGCACCTATGCCGGCCTGGACATGCCCAAGGCCATCCATGGCTACCAGCGCCAGGACGTACTCCGAGCCCTGGACAAGGACCGCCTCGGCCCGGATGACCTGTTGACCCTGCTCTCGCCTGCCGCCGGGACCATGCTGGAAGAACTGGCCCGCAAGGCCGCGGCCGTGACCCTGCGGCATTTCGGCCGGGCGGTTCAGCTGTTCACCCCGCTCTATGTTTCGGATTTCTGCACCAACCGCTGCGTGTATTGCGGCTTCAACGCGGAACAGAAAAACAAGCGCCGTCAGCTTACCCTGGAGGAGGTCCGGGTTGAGGCCGAGCACATAGCAATCACCGGATTGCGCCAGATCCTGTTGCTCACCGGCGATGCCCGGGCCAAGGCCCCGCCGGAGTATCTGGAGCAGGTTCTGGCCGTGCTTCGCGGATTTTTCCCCAGCCTGCTCCTGGAGGTCTACGCCCTGACCCAGGAGGAATACGCCCGGATGATCACCGCCGGGGCCGAGGGGCTGACGATTTATCAGGAAACCTACGATCCAGAACAATATGCCCGGATGCATCCCAGCGGCCCCAAACGGGACTACGCCTTCCGCCTGGACGCACCGGAGCGGGCCTGCCGGGCAGGCATGCGCTGGGTGGGGATCGGCGCGCTCTACGGCCTAGGCAATTGGCGTACCGACGCCTTCTGGGCCGCCCTGCACGCCCGCTGGCTGCAGGATCGCTATCCCGGCGCGGAAATCGGCCTGTCCCTGCCCCGGATGCGCCCTCATGCCGCGGGCTGGCAGCCTGAGCATCCGGTTTCGGACCGGGATCTGACCCAGATCCTCCTGGCCCAGCGCCTGTTCCTGCCCCGGGCAGCCATCACCCTGTCCACCCGGGAAGCCCCCGGGCTGCGGGAAAACCTCCTGCCCCTGGGCGTAACCCGGCTCTCCGCCGGGGTCTCCACGTCCGTGGGCGGCCACGGGGCGGATCAGGCAGGAACCCCGCAGTTCGAGGTGGCCGACGACCGCGGCGTTGGCGAGATCGCGGCCATGCTCCGGTCCAAGGGCTATCAGCCGGTGTTCAAGGACTGGCAGCCGTTGGCCGTTCGTTGAAAAACTCCCATTTGCTGCGTCGCTGCAAAAAGGCCAAAGTCTCACGTATGATCAAATACGCTTCAACCTTGCCTTTTTTTTACTCCTTGTACTTGGGTTTTTTGAACGAACTGCCCGAAACGTTTGTTTTAAACCCCCAACGCCCAGCTTGATATAATTTCCTCATGAATATCATTGAACAAGGCATCGCCCATCACATCGGCCCGGAGGCCCTGGCCCGCCTGCAACGGGTGCGCGTCGGCCTGGCCGGGGCCGGTGGTCTGGGCTCCAACTGCGCCCACGCCCTGGTCCGTTCCGGGTTCAAGCGCTTCGTGCTCGTGGATTTCGACCGGGTGGAACCCTCCAACCTGAACCGGCAGTTCTTCTTCCCGGACCAGGTCGGCCTGCCCAAGGTCGTAGCCCTGGCCGCCAACCTGCTGTGCATCAACCCGGATCTGGAGTTGGAACTGCTGGAGTCGCGGATCATGGAAGACAACGTTCAGGGCCTGTTTGCCGGTTGCGATGCCGTGCTGGAATGCGTGGATGACCCGTCCGTGAAAAAGCTGCTGGCCGAGGCCATGCTCCCCACCTCGGCCTTGTTCGTGGCCGCCTCGGGCATTGCCGGATGCGGGAACGCCGACCGGATTCGCACCAGACGCCTCCGGGCCAACTTCTTCCTCGTGGGCGACGAGCAAACCGCCGCCTGTTCGGATACTCCCCCGCTGGCCCCCCTGGTCGCCGTGGCCGCGGCCAAGCAGGCCGACGTGGTGCTGCATCATTTTTTGCATCTTCAACACCCTCTCCATCCACATCATCAAGGAAGCGTCTCATGAACAATCCCTTGCACAACATCGACCTGTACTGCCTGACCAGCGAGGAGCACTCCCTGGGTCGGTCCAACCTGGAGGTGGTCCGGGCCATGTTGGACGCCGGAATCAAGCTCATTCAGTACCGGGAGAAGGACAAGCTCGGACGGGTCAAGCTGGAGGAATGCGCGGCCATCCGGGAGCTGACCCGCGAGGCCGGAGCCCTGTTTCTGGTCAACGACGACGTAGCCGTGGCCCAGGCCATGGACGCGGACGGCGTACACGTGGGCCAGGACGACCTGCCTGTCCCGGTGGTCCGCCGCCTGCTCGGACCGGGCAAGATCATCGGCCTGTCCACCCACTCCCCGGACCAGGCCCGGGCCGCTGTGGCGGCCGGGGCGGACTACATCGGCGTGGGGCCGATCTTCGCCACCAAGACCAAGAAGGACGTCTGCGCGCCGGTGGGCCTGGAATATCTGGAATGGGTCACGGCCAATCTGTCCATTCCCTTCGTGGTCATCGGCGGGATCAAGGAGCACAACATCGGGGAAGTGATTCACAGAGGTGCGTCCTGCGTGGCCATGATCACGGAAATCGTCGCCAAGCCGGACATCGCCGGGCAGATCCGGGCCCTGCGCAACGCCATGAACAATAATATAAAGGAATGACGATCATGAACTGGACAACCCAGATGGATGCGGCCCGCAGGGGCATTATCACGGACCAGATGCGCACCGTGGCGGCCAAGGAAAATCTGCCCGTGGAAACCCTAGTGGAGCGCATGGCCGCGGGCGAGGTGATCATTCCGGCCAACAAGAACCACGCCCACCTGGACCCCGAGGGGGTCGGACGGGGATTGCGCACCAAGATCAACGTCAACCTGGGCATTTCCAAGGACGCCTGCGACATGGACCTGGAAATGGAAAAGGTCCGCCACGCCCTGCGCCTGGGGGCCGAGGCGATCATGGACCTGAGCTGCTTCGGCAAGACAAGGGAATTCCGCCAGGCCCTGATCGCCGAGTCCCGGGCCATGATCGGCACGGTGCCCATCTACGACGCCGTGGGGTTCTACGACAAGAACCTGTCCGACATCACCGCTGACGAGTTCTTCGACGTAGTCCAGACCCATGTGGACGACGGCGTGGATTTTCTGACCATCCACTGCGGTCTGAACCGGCTGACCGCGGAGCGGATCGAGAAAACCGACCGCCTGACCTCCCTGGTCTCCCGGGGCGGCTCCCTGCTCTACGCCTGGATGAAGGAGAACGACGCCGAGAACCCGTTCTACGAGCATTACGACCGGCTCCTGGACATCTGCGTAAAGCACGACGTGACCCTGAGCCTGGGCGACGGCTGCCGCCCGGGCTCCCTGCACGACGCCACGGACGCGGTCCAGGTTCAGGAAATGATCGTCCTGGGCGAACTGACCAAACGGGCCTGGGAGCGCGACGTCCAGGTGATGATCGAAGGCCCCGGACACATGGCCCTGAACGAGATCGCCGCGAACATGGTCCTGGAGAAGCGGCTCTGCCACGGCGCGCCCTTCTACGTGCTCGGCCCCCTGGTCACGGACGTGGCCCCGGGCTACGACCACATCACCAGCGCCATCGGCGGAGCCGTGGCCGCGGCCGCTGGCGCGGACTTCCTCTGCTACGTCACCCCGGCGGAACACCTGCGCCTGCCCACCTTGGAGGATATGAAGGAAGGGATCATGGCCGCCCGCATCGCGGCCCACGCCGCGGACATCGCCAAGGGCATCCCCGGAGCACGCAACTGGGACGACAAAATGTCCAAGGCCCGCGCCGACCTGGACTGGGAAGGCATGTTCACCCTGGCCCTGGACCCGGAAAAAGCCCGGGCCTACCGCGCCTCCTCCCGCCCGCACCACGAGGACTCCTGCACCATGTGCGGCAAGATGTGCGCGGTCAGGACCATGAAGCGGATCAAGGAGGGGAAGGATATTCGGCTGGATGATTGAGGGGGGAGCGAGGGGAGTGAGTGAGGAGATAGCTTGAAATGGCCCCACAAGGACGCGCCAACCTTTCAGGCCAGCATCGCCTCGATACCCGCGACGAACTGCCCAAAGCTCCTAGACCTGTTCCGGTCGATCCGCATGTTCGGAGCGATGCGCCGGGCCGCATCGATCTTTGGGTAAGAGTTTCTGTAGATGCCGTGCTTCTTCAGAAAGCGGTGCAGAGCTTCCCAGGTTCCGCCGTTGTCCGGATTGCGGAAGATACCGCTCGTCGGCGTGATCCTGGGCAGTCTTGTGAACGCCCCTCGCAACGCCTCTGGATCGCCTATGAACCAGGATTCCAGTTCTTCGATCACGATCCGGTTCACCACGAAAAAACGGCCACGCTCATCCGGTCGGGATTTGGAGGGCAGGCCCGCCTGTGCTGATGCTTGCTCCAGTCTGTCCTTCAGCAGGACACAATCGTCATCATCACGATCAAGCAGCACCACGACACGCAAGTTCTCGCCCTTGTCGATACGCGTCCGGTAAGCTCGCAATCGGTCCTCAAGCACCTTGAGCAGTTTGTACTTGCTTCCGAGGTTGATCACCTTGGCACGGGCACGGCCACGCAACATTCCGGGGAGTAAGTGCCGCAGAGCCTCCTCGGCGGAAGCTTCTTCAACGATCAACTCGAGCTGGATCATGGCTCATCGTCCAGACCCATAAGGCTTTGGGGATTCAGGGGATCGCCGACGTCGAAATGCCCCTCCATCCAAAGTTCACCCAGGTTGGCTCCCTGGTCCAGAAATTCTTGAACGCCGGGCATGTCGCTGGCCCGCCGTGCCCGCGTGTATCCATCCGCGGTCCGGTACAACACACGAACCTCTTTCGGCTGAAGAGGATTGATAAAAAAGGGCGAATGGGTCGTGACGATGAGCTGGGTGTGGTCGGAGGCTAGTCGGCACTCTTCCGCCAACTCGGGCAACAGCCGGGGATGCAGGTAGTTTTCCGGTTCCTCGATACCCACGAGTCGGGGAGGCTCCGGGTCGTAGAGCAGGGTCAGGTAGGCCAGCAGCTTGAGGGTGCCGTCGGAGGCGAAACGAGACAAGACCGGCGTTGAAAATGGCGCGTCCTTGACCAGCAACAGCAGACGACTGTCCTGAAGCACCTCTGCCTGCACCTTTTCGATCCGCGGGATGCGGCGGCGCAAGGTCTCGAAAATCCGCTCCAGTCGCTCCGGATGCTGTTCGCGCAGGTACTGGACGACATTGGGCAGATTGTCGCCGGTGGGCGAAAGCCGCTCCTCGGCGCCCGCTTCGGGATTGCCCCGGACAGCGTCAGCGGACAGATAGGAAAGATGCCAGCCGGTGATGAAATTTCGCAAGGCAATGACCCGCGGATTCTCCGCCAGCGTACCCAGAGTGCTGACCGCCAGCACCTCCGGCCCGGACAGCGGCTTGTCCACACGGATGTCGCTCGGCTCGGGTTGTTCGCCGGTGATCACCTTGCCCTTGCCGTAACGGTAGTCCAGAAAAAGGAAAGGGGCGGCCGGATGGCCCCGCTTCCAGCGCAAAAACTCCCGCTTCACCACGGGCCCCTTGGCCTGTTCCTCAATTTCCAAATGGTAGGTAATCAGGTAGGCATCCGGCTGTTCACGATACTTGACCTCGATGACGATCGGCCCGCCCTGATCTCTGCTGCGCAACTCGCGAAAACGGCCCCGACGATCCCAAGCCTTGCGCAGACCATCGGAGAAACATTCGGAGAGAAACGCGAAAACATCGAACACCGTGGACTTGCCGCTGCCATTAGGCCCCAACAGCACGGTCAGCGGCGTCAGTTGATCAAGAGTCAGCTCTCTCAACGCACGGTAGTTGCGCACGGAGAGGCTCTCGATGCGGGGCGGATTCGGATTGTTGGTCATAGGTTTTCTCCGTTTGACACTCTCTTCAGATGGCAAAATCAAGAACCTGCAAAAGCTGCCCTCGGATCTCCTTTGCCGAGGCCGCGAGATCGACAGTGGCAAATCGAATCTCATGGTTCTGGATCATCACGGCTTCGTTAACCATATCGCCCACAGAAGGATGCAGAAGTAGCCCCGATGCCTTCTCAGCGAGCAGATCGCCACGGCCTTCCTGTGACCTCAAATATGCATATATCTGGTATACATACCCGCTGCGTAGAGATTCTTCTCGATACCAGCCCCGAGTGACAACGGAGTTGAACTTGGTGTCGATAACAATACGACGTTCCGTACCAGAGTGATCAAGTATGATGTCGGTCCGCATGGAGGGTAGGATTCTGTCTATACCTGGACTTTTACTCTCAATCTGCCAATCAATCACCTTGCCGGAGCCGACACGCCACCCTTTTCCTGAAAGCACAACATCATAGAATCCAGCGACACCTTTCTCGTAAAGTTTGCGAACCCAGCTTATTTCACGATCCGGCAACGGCAATTGCCTAGAACCCTCGGCTTCCGTTGGTAAGGCAAGGTTAAAAGCCAAATAGGCTGCGGCAACCATTGGTTGGTCATCTACATCGTGCCTGCCAAAGCGGGCGATGAAAACTTCGCCACGACCAGGCTGTTCCCCGGTTACCCCCATCTGCCTTAAACTTGCGGCCAACGCCTTGCATCGGCGGGCCAGTCCATTACGGCGGACTACTTTGGAGATATTCTCAAGGGCCGAACGTACAAAGCGGTTTCGAGCAGTATCAATGGTCAATTCATCGAACCGGCAAGCCACTTTTCCCCGGTCAAGCAAACGACGCCTTTCGGTATTCAGCAGATTGATACGTCCGCGTACCCGGTTCAGTTCAGCTTCCCGCGACTGGTAGCCATAGCTCAAATTGCGTTGGATGCGGCGTTCAACCTGACGGCAGAGTATTTCCGCCACCAGATCGGGAATATCATCTGGATTGTCCTCTACAGCGACCTTGGCATTCTCAATATCTCGAAATAGTTCCGATGCGTAGAGCATAAGCAGCCAAAGGTTGCGTACCGGGATGCGGCCGATCCGACCTCCATCATCCTTTGAACATGATGCATGTTCGGGTGTCCCCAAAGTCACGGTTAAAAACCTTCGAGTAGACGTTCCCTGGCTTGCTGGGACTTTTCAAGCGCATCAAACCAGTACTCGTCGAGCAGTGGACCGATTTCCGTATCAACGACTTGGCGGAACCATTCTCGGGGATTATTGATAGGTATGCCGAACGGAGGCGTAACATAACTGTGTCCCAAACGGAACTGCGGTCCGAGGCCGGTATCCGCGGAAATTACGTTGTTCAGGGCAGTGAGGCGCTGTTCAATCTCAGCAAGGATGTCAACGTCAATACCGCACTGGGACAGAACCCAGTCTTTCCAGGGCTTGCCCAGTGAGGGTTCCAGGTCAATGAAGGCAAAACGACGCCGTAGTGCCAGATCGACCAGTGCAAGGGAACGGTCGGCAATATTCATCGTACCGATGACGTACAAGTTGTCTGGGATAAATACTCGTTCGCCATCCGACTGCTTATAGGAAAGCTCCAGGGCTTCGTTCGGCGTTCTCTTGTCCGCCTCAAGCAGCGTCAGCATTTCCCCAAAAATCTGTGCGGGGTTCCCTCGGTTGATCTCTTCGATGACGACGACGTGTCGTGATGTGGGCTCTTTCGAGGCTGACTTCATCATCTCCAGAAACGGGCCGTCCACAAGAGTAAGTTTTCCGTCGCCGATCGGTCGCCAGCCGCGAATAAAGTCTTCGTAAGAGAGGTTTGGGTGAAATTGGACAGCTCGGACTTTGCTGTCGTCGCGTTGCCCGATCAAAGCAAAAGCCAATCGCTTTGCCAGCCACGTTTTTCCAGTTCCCGGCGGCCCCTGGAGTATCAGGTTTTTCTTGGTTCGTAGGCGTTCAAGAATTTTTTCGATTTTTTCTCGCGAGATGAAGCAACCATCCGAGAGAATGTCGTCTATCGAATACGGAACTATTGGCCGTGATTCATCCATCGGTGATGATGATGTTGATGCAAAAAAATCTGTAAAAGTACTATACTTCTCCAACTCCGATTGAGGCTGATTTAAAAATTCCAGACCTTTCTCGGAAATTTGAACAAAACCTCTTTTGGGAAAAACAACAAGTCCTGCTTTCTTAAGGTAAGACTTTGCCCAACCTGCTCGATTATCGAACAACGGCTGGCCAGTAGAATCAAGGGTAATGACGTCATACTTCTCCAGTCCCATCAGGGACTTGAGTTCCCGAAAGACATCTTTGGCAAGATGTTCCTTGCCATCAATCAGGAGCCTCAAAAGGGGGATCATTAACTGATCGAATTTTGGGAACAAATCTTTCAAATCGGCATCTGCTTCGTCTAGCTCAATGTCTTCCTCAAACATTTCAGCATCCTGCCCATCAGTGTCTGTCGCCTTTGGATGGAAGGACTTTCCGCTGTCTTTATAGAGCCATGCCGCTAGAGAGAGCTCAGGAAAAGAGTGGACGGGGTAAGCGTCCTCTTGAAAGCGTGCCTCAAGGGTATCCAGCAGTTCGAGATAATCACGCGCACTACAGCGGCCTTTTGGGCCGTTTTTTCCGATTTGGATATTGAGTTTTTTGCGGATGTAATCCTGTGATTGACCGTCAAGCGTAGGGAAGCTCCATGGGCGGATCCAGTAAAGCCCCATGGTCAGATTCCACCCTACTCCCCAGCGTTTTGAGGCGTTGTCGAACGCCGCGGTAAATGCTGATCGTGTTTCGGCATCATTCGTATCCGAGAAGGCAATCGCTTGGGCAAATATCTCCCATAGAGCGTCTATGTCGTCTGGTTGGCGTTGATAGCTGTAAGCAAAAAACCATGACCTTTGATTATTTACAACGGGAATCCCCTCAAAGGAATCGGGAACCGGTACCGATACGCCAAGAAGGCTCGCCAGCTCATTCGCCAAAGCTTTGCGATTGGCATCTGTAATCCCCCTGTTGAAAATGCCCATGACGGTAAATGGGCATATATCTTTCAGTGGTCCGCCGGGAACACCTTTCTCGTACTGATCATTCAGGATGGACATGCAGTCATGTCTTTCGGCAATGGCGTGGATGCTGGAAACCAATTCACTGCGTCGATTCCTGAAGGAAAGGATCTGGTCAGCCATCGCCTCATAAAAACGAGTCCAGTTGAAGCGACGCTTATCGGCGGTTGTGTCGCCAAAACGCTCACGCCAATAGGGAGCATTGCGAAACCGATTGATGTCTTGAGGCTTTTCCTCAAACGCAAAGCCAATCAGCGCGTCCGTGGTCCAATCACCCGGCAAGACACGCCAAACCGTGCTTCTGTTGGTATAGAAATACCATTCACGCGGAGGATCATATGGTTTCCAATCAACCTTCAATGTCCGTCCGTCGCCAAAATTCTCCTTGACCGTGCCAATGGCCTTGATTGCCATGACGGAAACGGTTTGGCTGCGGTTATCAAAAGGCAGATCGTGTTTTCGTGTATAGGACGATTTGATCGCAATACGATCTCCAGCCTGGATGGACTTGACCGTGTCGAGATATTTGTCCTGATACCCATTCTCCCAAATGCCTTCCCGCAGGAAACGGGGTGTTTGATCACCGGTTCCACCGTATGTAGCCCCGACAAACCAGCAGGCTCGGGCTCCGGCTCCTTCAGGTTTAGAATTCATGATCTGCTCTCCCTGGACACTTGTTCACAGAATCCGATCTCTTTGTCAGTCAAAAAAAACGATACAAAATTGAAACATTGACTCATTCACAACGGCACGTCCCAGGCCAAACGAGTTCAAGGAATCAGGGTCAGGTCTTGTATTTCAGCATTTTGACAACGCGAGGCCGCGTCGGTTCGCTTGCCAGCAGGCAAGTCGCGGCGGACAGGACGGCGAGGGCGGCGCACTCTGCACCCGCCTGATTGTCCTCGGCATCCAGCCGCTCCAGGATCTCCAGCGTCCGGTTCACATTCCCGTCGCCGCCAAGGCCCGAAAATGGTTTTCCGTATCCCAGGCCGCCAGCGCATACGCGCCCGACTCCTCAACCAGCTTGTTGGTGCTCAACTGTTCGTTGAAAAACCCCCAATTGCCGCGTCGTCCCGCATCTACTTGGGATAACAAATCTTTCAAGCGTCAGAGTGTTCCCTACCCAAGTAGGTGCGGGATTGCTCCTTGCACTTGAGGGTTTTTGAACGGACTGCTGGATAAAGAGCTGAGCATGGGGCAGGCGCGAAAGCGCCGGTCAAAGCTGGGATCATCTTTTGCTTAGCAAAAGTCTTAGTTAAAGGAAAGGCGTTTTCTTTAACTTAAGAAAAGGCTAAGGTAACGATCAAAGGCATAAACCCGGCCCCGTTGCTGCCCGGTGGTTTCCACAAGAATTCCCTTATTTCTCAAAGACTTGATCAATGCGTTGGCCGTGGGGGTGGACACCTTCAGTTCCCGTTCCAGGTCGCTCGCATCGATCACCGGCTTGCGATACAGCAGGTTGAGCGTTTGGTGAGCGGTTGCCGCCCGTTTGCCCATCCCCATGACGGATTGTTCGACTTCGCTGCGCAGGGCCAGGATCTGCCGGAATACCTCCCGCCCCTTAGCGGCTGTTTGCGCAACGCCGTTGAGAAAGAAGCGCACCCAGTGGATCAGGTCGTTGCCAACACGAACCCGCATCAGGGCGTCATAGTAGCTGGCCCTGTTGCGCTCGAAAAAGTCTGAAAGATATAAAGAAGGTTTGGCCAACAGGCCGTGGCTGATCAGGTAGAGCGGGATGAACAGGCGGCCTATTCTTCCGTTGCCGTCCAGAAACGGGTGAATGGTCTCGAACTGGTAGTGGCTGATGGCGGCGCGAATGAGATGGGGGACGATGATCTCCTCGTTGTGCCAGAATTTCTCCAAGTCACTCATCAACTCGGGCACGTTATCCCGGTGCGGTGGAATAAAAGTGGCATCGTTCAGACTCGAACCACCGATCCAGTTCTGACTGGTTCGAAATTCTCCAGGCAACTTGTGCTCGCCACGTGCGCTGCGCATCAGGATCGCGTGTGTTCGCTTCAGCAGCCGGTTGGACAGCGGTAGATTCTGCAACTCGATAATCGCGGTGTTGACCGCTTCGATGTAATTACGCACCTCGCGCCAATCATCACGTTTTTCCGGGCTGATCTGCTCTTCCTCCATCAGTGCTTCGCCGATGCCGGTCTGAGTTCCCTCGATCTTGCTGGATGTCTGCGCCTCCTTGACCACGTGCATCTGAATGAACAGATCGATATCCGGTACGATCAGTGAAAAGGCGTTCAGCTCGCCCAGGGCCCGGGTGGCCTGCTCCAACAAGGTGTTGATGGCGGGGTCTTCCCATGTCCAGGGGTGATTGACGGGAACCGGCTCAAAGCTCTGGTACTGGTAGCGCTTAGCCCACCGTCCGGCTTTGAATGTTTCGAATTTCATGGATTCCCTCCCAAAACAAACCTCACTGTTTCCCGGCGCAGCCTTTCACAAGTCAGTATGAAGCTCAAGATCGAATCCAAGGGGCGGAGCAAGCGGTTCGGATCGGGTTCAGGTCTTGTATTTATACTGCTTGAGGTTGAATATTTAAATTTGATGGCGTTCCAAGAGGGCCATCGCTGTTTTTGGGCTCGCGTTGCATCATTTTATGCCGCCCTTTCAGGGCTATTATTGTTGGGGGGCGTTTTACCCAGGGCGTTGCCCTGGGCTACGGTAGTTCGCCCTTTCAGGGCTTGTCTGAAGCCCCAACGGGGCGACATATTATAGCCCAGGGCAACGCCCTGGGTAGATGAAGTTAAAACAAAAATAGCCCCGTAAGGGCGGCATAAAGGCGTCATCAGAAAATTTTTTTATTGTTTCACCCTAAACCAGTATAATCAGCTTTCATCCATTCCGTTGTCCAATAATTCCTTTTCATCCGCATC